>JAGWTB010000004.1 GCA_028869175.1 Sphingomonadales bacterium | reverse complement strand
CAGCTTGAGCAGCGCCTGCTGCACGCCTTCGCCCGACACGTCGCGGGTGATCGAGGGGTTTTCCGCCTTGCGGCTGATCTTGTCGATCTCGTCGATGTAGACGATGCCGTGCTGTGCCTTTTCGACGTTGTAGTCCGACGATTGCAGCAGCTTGAGGATGATGTTCTCCACATCCTCACCCACGTAGCCCGCTTCGGTCAGCGTGGTGGCATCGGCCATGGTGAAGGGCACGTCGAAGGTCTTGGCCAGCGTCTGGGCGAGCAACGTCTTGCCCGAGCCGGTCGGCCCGACCAGCAGGATGTTCGATTTCGACAGTTCGACTTCGCCGCCCTTGCCGCTGTGCTTCAGGCGCTTGTAATGGTTGTGCACCGCCACCGAGAGCACGCGCTTGGCGCGGTCCTGGCCGATGACGTAATCGTTGAGTGTCTGGAAGATGTCACGCGGGGTGGGAACGCCGCCGTCCTTCTTGCCGGCGATGCCCGCCTTGGTTTCCTCGCGGATGATGTCGTTGCACAGTTCCACGCATTCATCGCAGATGAACACCGTCGGACCGGCGATCAGCTTGCGCACCTCATGCTGCGATTTGCCGCAGAAGCTGCAGTAGAGGGTGCTCTTCGCGTCTGATCCGCTCAATTTCGTCATGCTTAGTCCTATGCGCCCCCGGAAGGGACGGAATCGTCCGAGTCTAACCCCGTGACGGGATAATTCAACCTTGGCGCTTAGCAGGTCCGCCTTGCCAGCGGCTGAAGCGCCAAGGTTCAGGAAGTCTTACGGCGCACCGCCGGTTCCGGTTTCCTCACCGGTGGCGTCCGTGGTCGGGCGGCTGTCGAACACCTTGTCGACCAGGCCGAAGGCGCGGGCTTCCTCGGCTTCGAGGAAGGTGTCGCGGTCCATCGCCTTTTCGATCTCTTCGAGCGACTTGCCGGTGTACTTCACGTAAAGATCGTTCATCCGCTTGCGGATGCGCAGAATCTCGCGCGCCTGGATTTCGATGTCGGAAGCCATCCCGCGCGCGCCGCCCGAAGGCTGGTGGATCATGATCCGCGCGTTGGGCAGCGCGATGCGCATGCCCGGCTCGCCCGCCGCCAGCAGGAAGCTGCCCATCGAGGCGGCCTGGCCGATGCAGACGGTGGAAACGCGCGGGCGGATGTACTGCATGGTGTCATGGATCGCCATGCCCGCCGTGACGACGCCGCCCGGCGAATTGATGTACATCGAGATGTCCTTCGACGGATTTTCCGATTCGAGGAACAGCAGCTGGGCGATGATCACCGAGGCCATGTGGTCCTCAACCTCGCCGGTGACGAAGATGATGCGCTCGCGCAGCAGCCGCGAATAGATATCGAAGCTGCGTTCGCCGCGGCTCGACTGCTCGACGACCACCGGAATCAGCGCGCCGGTGACGGGGTCTTGGGTGAACTTTCCTTGTGCGCCCGAAGCGCCGAACAGGTCGAGCATGGTTGTCCTCTTGCGAATGGCCCGCCTATGTCGCGTCTGGCCGCCGGATGTTCAAGGGCGTTAACGCCTTTATCGGCCCCACGACGCCGGATTCGCGGGGGAAAGTTGGAGAAATTCCGCTGGCGACGTGCTCCTTGCGGACGAGTGATAGGGCCAAGTGGTTGATTTTCGGGTAACCGCCGGCTGGGTAGCTGGCCGCATCCGGCGATCAAATCCCTTGCCCTGACCGGGCAAAAGCCCCAGCCTGCAAGGCCGAAGAGGGGTGAGCACGCGCCGTCATGCAGCAGATCAGGCACAGTCCTGCACGCGATCCGCGCCGCGTCATGGCGGTGCCGGCGGGCGCTGTGCTTTATCGCCCCGACGACGAATGCCCCGGCTTCGTCGTGGTCCATTCCGGCTCGGTCAAGGTATCGCTGACGGCGGAGAACGGGCGCGAGATCATGCTTTACCGGGTGCGCCCCGGCGATGTCTGCCTGCAGACCTTCGGCTGCCTGGTCAGCGGCAGCGCCTATTCGGCGGAGGCCGTGGCCGAAACCCCGGTGGAGATCGAGATCATCCCGGTGGCCGAATTCCAGCGCCTCGTGGCCGAGGATGCCCCCTTCCGCCAGCAACTGTTCGCCGCCGTCGCCAACCGCTTTGCCGATCTGGAGCGGCTGGTGGAAGATGTCGCGCTGTCCAGCCTGGAGGCGCGGCTCGCCCGCGCGCTGCTGCGGCTGGTCGATGCCGAGGGCATGGTCAACGCGACCCACGAATCGCTGGCGGTGGAAATCGGCTCTGCCCGCGCGGTGGTCAGCCGCCAGATCGGCCAGTTCGCCCGCGATGGTCTGGTCGAAGCGACCCGCGGCCATATCCGCGTGCTCGCACCCGGCCGGCTGGAAGCGGTATCGCACGAAGCGGACTGATTTTTCCGCTGTGTGACCCCGCTATGTGACTATGTCACCGACAGGCTGCCCCGGATGCGCGACATGCCGTTTGTCGCATAGCAAACACCAACAAGGGAATCGCCGCAAATGACCCGCAACGAAGGAACCATCGATCGCGCCCTGCGCGTCGTGCTCGGCCTCGTCCTGCTGTTTCTCGCATTCAAGGGCCAGTACACGCCCTGGACCTGGATCGGCGTGGTGCCGCTGCTCACCGGACTGGTGGGCATGTGCCCGCTCTATTCGATCCTCGGGATCAACACCTGCAAGGTGAAGTAATGCCAACCCGCTGACCGGCGCCGCTGCCCTTCCGCCCCCCTGGAGGGGCAGCGACGGCCCGGGCGGGCCAAGCGAAAGGCCCGGAGCGATCCTGTCGCTCCGGGCCTTTCCATGCGGCGTGTCGCCAGCCCTGGACGGTCAGTCCTTCTTGGCGGCAGCCTTCTTCTTCGGAGCCGGCTTTTCGGCGGCTTCTTCCTTGGGCGCGGCAGCCTTCTTCGGCGCGGCCTTCTTGGCAGGCTTGGCCTCTTCGGCGGGAGCGGCCTCTACGGTCTCTTCCTTGTTCGCCTTCTTGGCCGGAGCCTTCTTCGCAGCCGGCTTCTTCGCCGGCTTGGCCTCGCCAGCGCCTTCCTCGGCCTCGATCGCGGCCTGGAGTTCTTCCTTGGTCACTTCACGTTCCGTGACTTCGGCCTTGTCGAACAGGAAGTCGACGACCTTGTCCTCATAGAGCGGCGCACGCAGCTGGGCGGCGACCAGCGGGTCCGACTGGACATATTCGACGAAGCGCTGGCGATCTTCGGGGCGATACTGCTGCGCGGCCTGGCCCATCAGCATCTGCATTTCCTGCGCGGTCACTTCGACGCCATTCGCCTGGCCGATTTCCGACAGCAGCAGGCCAAGGCGGACGCGGCGGACGGCGATGGCGCGGTAATCGTCCTTCTCGTCCTCGATTTCCTTGCGGGCCGCTTCGGGATCTTCCTCGCGCGCGGCTTCCTGCTCAAGCTGCGCCCAGATCTGCTGGAACTCGGCTTCGACCATCGAGGGCGGCACGTCGAAATCGTGGCCGGCGGCGAGCAGGTCGAGCAGCTGGCGCTTCATCTGGGTGCGGGTGAGACCGGCGCTTTCCTGCTCGATCTGGCCCTTCAACAGGTTGGTCAGCATCTCCAGGCTTTCAAGGCCCAGGTTCTTGGCGAAATCGTCGTCGATCTTGGCTTCGCCGGCAACCTTCACCGCCTTGACGACCACGTCGAAGGTGGTCTGCTTGCCCTTGAGGTTTTCCGCCGGATAGTCCTCGGGGAAAGTGACTTCGATGGTCTTTTCCTCACCGGCCTTCACGCCGACGAGCTGTTCCTCGAAACCAGGGATGAAGCGCGCGGCACCCAGCTCGATCGCGGCGTCCTCGGCCTTGCCGCCTTCGAACTCGACGCCATCGAGCTTGCCGGTGAAATCGACGATCAGCTGATCGCCGTTTTCGGCCTTCTTGCCCTTCTTGGCATCGACGAAGCTCTTCGAACCGGCGGCGATGCGCTGCACGGCTTCGTTGACTTCGTCCTCGCTGACCGGGACCACCAGCTTTTCAAGCTTCAGCCCGTCAAGCGAGGGAGCCTCGATGGTCGGCAGCACTTCAAGGCTGACGGTCAGCAGGGCGTCCTTGCCTTCTTCATAGCCTTCGCCTAGCGAGACGTCGGGCTGCATGGCGGGGCGCAGCTTCTGCTCGGCCACCAGCTTGTCCATCGCTTCGCGCACCGAGGTGTTGAGCGCTTCCTGGTGTAGCGCGGGGCCGTGCATCTTCTTCAGCAGGTTGGCGGGAACCTTGCCGGGACGGAAGCCGGGCATGCGCACGGTGGGGGCAATCTTCTGCACCTCTCCGTCGATGCGGGCGGCGATGTCCTTCGCCGCGATCGTCACGGTATAGCCGCGCTTCAAACCCTCGTTGGTGGTCTCGACAATCTGCATGGTCTCTCTCGCCTTCTCAAACGCGCGTACTTCACCGGTCGGGACAGGGGGGAACTGGTGCGGGCGAAGGGACTCGAACCCCCACATCTTGCGATACTGGTACCTAAAACCAGCGCGTCTACCAATTCCGCCACGCCCGCGGCTCGACGAAGCCTGAATATGAAGGGGCTGCCCTTAGTGGCGTCGGGACAAAAGGGCAAGCGCCTCGGCTTGCAGCTTGTGCGGGCAGTGCCCATTTCGGGATCGACGAAAGGAATCTGGCCCCATGACCGCTCCGCAGACGCCGCATCCTGACCGGATCGAGCCGCAAAGCCCGCCCGAATCCCCACCCGCGCCGCAACAGCCCGCCGCACCGCCTCCACCCGACGAAGTCAGCCCGCCGCAGCCCGATACCGTCGGCCCCGGGTCCACGCCGAGCGAGGTGCCGGAGCGGCAAGGCGCCGCGGTTCAGGCGTGAATCTGTCGATTCCGTTCGTGTCGGGCGAAGGCGAGGCACCGTGCGACGTGTCTCGACTGCGCTCAACACGAACGGGGGTGGTAGTGCTTCGACAGTGGTAGCACGGACGGTGCGCGGGGTGCGGGGTGCGGGGTGCGGGCGGGTCTTCAGGATAGGCCCAGCCAGCGCGCCAGCTGCGCCAGCATGCCTAGCTTGTCCTTGGCCGGAACGGTGCCCGCCGGTGCCGGGCATTCGAGGCAATAGGCCTGTGCGCCCGCCGTGCCGAACAGCCGGCCAAAGCGCTCCACCGCGCGCACCGCCTGCGCCTGCTGGCGCTGGGCGATGAGGGCAAAGGCATCGCTGCCGCCGCGCGCGCTTTCAGCGTCATCGTTGTCGCCGGTCAGGCCTTGCAGCAGGTTGGCATAGGGCGTTTCCTGCGCGCCGAGGAATTCGGCATGCCAGTCGCCATCGCCCAGCTTGGCCTGTTTGGCCGTCCAGGCGAGCGCATCGTCAAGCCCGCCGAACTGGTCGACCAGCCCATTCTGCCGCGCGGTGCCGCCGTCCCACACCCGGCCCTGGGCAATGGCATCGATCTGCTCGGGCGTCTTGCCGCGCGACTTGGCGACGAGGCCGACGAAGCGGGCATAACCGCTTTCGATGTTGGCCTGCAGCATGGCCTCTACCTCGGGAGTCAGCCCGCTCATCACATCCGGCTGGCCCGACAGCGCCGTGGTGCGCACCCCGTCGCCGTTGACGCCCCATTCGGCCAGCGCCTTCTCGAAGCTGGGAATGACCGCGAATATCCCGATCGAGCCGGTGACCGTGCCTGGTTCGGCAAAGATGCGCTGGCCGGGGGTGGAAACCCAGTAGCCGCCGCTCGCCGCCATGTTGGCCATCGAGACGGCAACCGGAATGCCCTTGGCCTTGTGCCGCAGGATCGCGCTGCGAATCGCCTCGGAGGCCATGACCGAACCGCCCGGCGAATCGACCCGGACGACCAGCCCGGCCAGATCCTTGTCGAGCGCTTCGTCGAGCGCCCTGGCGATGCGGTCACCGCCCGCCACACCCGGCCCGGCCTTGCCATCGACGATTTCGCCGGCGATGGTCACCACGCCGATGGACTTGCCCGAACTGTCGGCGGGATTGCTGCCCAGCCACGCCTTGAGCGAGGTGTGCGCATAGGCCCCGGGCAGCGTGCTGGCGCTGTCCTTGCCCGCCAGTTCGGCCACCCGCTTGCCGAATTCCACGCTGTCGCCGATGCGGTCGACCAGTCCGGCAGCGCGCGCCGCTTCGGCGGCGTTGCCGCCAGAGGCCTTGAGCCAGCCGACCGGATCGCTTGTCACCCGCGCGAGCTGCGCCTTTGGCCGCGCCTTGGTGACATCGGCCTGCCACTGCTCCCAGATCGCGCCATAGAGCGCCTGCTTCGCCTCACGCGAGGGCTGCGACTGATCGTTGCGCAAATAGGGTTCGACGAAATCCTTGTAGGTGCCGACCCGGTAGACGTGCGCGGTCACCTTCAGCCGTTCGATCAGCTTGCCGTAGTAGAGGTTGTTGCCGCCGGGGCCGAGGACGAAGGCCCCGCCCAGCGGATCGACCCAGACCTCGGTCGAATGCGCGGCCAGCATCACCGAATCGTCGGCATAGCCCACCGCCCAGGTCAGCACCGGCTTCTTCGCCGCGCGCACCGTGTCGAGCGCCGCGCCGATTTCCTGCATATGCACCAGCCCGCCACCGGTGAAGCGCGACAGGTCAAGCACCACCGCCTTGATCCGGTCATCCTTCGCCGCCGTGCGCAGCGCGCGAACCACGTCGCGCGCGCGGTACTGCTTGACCGGTGCCGAGCGGCTGAGCAGCGCATCGAGCGGATCGGCTTCCGCCGGTTCTTCCACCACCGCGCCGTCAAGCTTGAGCAGCAGCGCCCCTTCGCGCACCACGCCGGCCGAGGGCCGCCCGGTCATCGCGGCATAGAGCACGACGAAGAACAGCAGCAGGAACAGCAGCGCCAGCCCGTCCTTCACCGCCACCAACAACTTCCAGACCTTGCGCGCGAACAGCATTGCGAACCCCTGACGTGAATGAGCCTCTTCTAGGGACTGGGGACAATTTGGCAAACGGGGCTTGAGCAGCACGGGCGAGAGGCATAGGACGCTGTCTTCAATGACATCGCCAGCCCCAACGCACTCGGACCGCTACCCGGCGGGTTCCGCGGCCTTCCCGCACCGCGACCTTGTCGGCATCGCCGGCCTTGCCCCGCACGAGATCCTGTTCCTGCTCGATGAGGCGGAACAATGGGTCGAACTCAATCGCGCCGCGCACAAACGGGCCGACCGGCTGGCCGGGCTGACGATCATCAACGCCTTCTTCGAAAACTCCACCCGCACGCTGCTGTCGTTCGAGATCGCCGGCAAGCGGCTGGGGGCGGACGTGGTCAACATGCATGCCGCGCAGTCCAGCGTGAAGAAGGGCGAAACGCTGATCGACACGGCGATGACGCTCAACGCCATGCGCGCCGACGCCATCGTCATCCGCCACGCCAGCTCGGGCGCGGTGCGGCTGATCGCCGACAAGGTCGATTGCCCGGTGCTCAACGCGGGTGACGGCCAGCACGAGCACCCGACCCAGGGCCTGCTCGACGCGCTGACCATCCGCCATGCCTTCGATCTGGGCAAGGGCGCGTTCTTCAATGGGCTGACGGTGACGATCTGCGGCGATATCCTGCACAGCCGCGTCGCCCGTTCCAACATCCATTGCCTGACCACACTGGGGGCCGACGTGCGCGTCTGCGCCCCGCCCGCGCTGATGCCGGCGGAAGTGGAGCAGCTGAAAGTCACCCCGTTCCACGATTTCGACGCGGCGCTGCAGGGCGCGGATGTGGTGATGATGCTGCGGCTGCAGCAGGAACGGATGCAGGGCCAGTTCATCGCCAGCCCGCGCGAGTACCGGCACCTCTACGGGCTGACGCCCGGGCGGCTGGCGAAAGCGAAGCCGGGGGCTTTCGTCATGCATCCGGGGCCGATGAACCGGGGGGTGGAGATCGACAGCAACGTGGCGGACCTGCCGGGCCGATCACTGATCACGGGGCAGGTGGAAATGGGCGTCGCGGTGCGCATGGCCTGTCTGGAAGTGCTGACGCGAAGCCAGCGCGGCGTGGAGGGCTGGTCATGAGCAAGGTTGCCCCGCTCACCATCGTCAACGGCCGGCTGGTCCTGCCTGACGGCGCGCCGCAGAAGGGTGCCCTGCGCGCTGCCGAGGGTCGCATCACCGCGCTGGGCGATGTCGTGCCCGAAGCGGGTGACACGGTGATCGACGCCAGGGGCGCGCTGATCGCGCCGGGGCTGGTCGATCTGGGCGTGTTCACCATCGACAAGCCCGCCTTCCACTTCGGCGGCATCACCCGTGCTGCGCTGATGCCCGACCAGAACCCGCCGCTCGATCGCCCCTCGTCGGTGCGTTACGCGGCGCAGTCGGGCAAGCCGGACCTGTGGGTCCACCCGCTTGCCGCCGCGACGCGCGGGCTGGAGGGCAGCGAACTCGCCGAAATCGCCCTGATGCGCGATGCCGGGGCGCGGGCGGTGGCGACCGGGCGGCGCTGGGTGGCCGATTCGGGCACCATGCTGCGGCTGCTGCGCTACTGTGCCATGCTGGACATGGTGGTGGTCAGCCACGCGGAAGACGGCGGACTTGCCGGCAATGCCGTTGCCACCGCTGGCGAGATGGCGACCCGGCTGGGTCTGCCCTCCGCCCCGGCAGAGGCCGAGGCGCTCGCCGTGGCGCGCGACATCGCGCTGGCCGAAATGGCCGGAGCGCGGCTGCATTTCCGGCAGGTGACCACAGCCGCAGCGCTGGCGCTGGTGCGCGCGGCCAAGGCGCGTGGGCTGGCGGTGACAGCCGGGGTCACCCCGGCGCACTTCATGCTGTCAGACATCGCCGTCGCCGATTTCCGCACCTTCGCCCGCCTCTCCCCACCACTGCGGCGCGAGAGCGACCGGCAGGCGGTGCTGGCGGCGCTGGCCGACGGGACGATCGACGTCATCGCCTCGGGTCATGATCCGCGCGGCCCCGAAGACAAGCGCCTGCCTTTCGCCGATGCCGAAGAGGGCATGGCCGGAGCGGAAACGCTGTTGCCGCTCACGCTCAATCTGGTGCGCGACGGGGTGATCGACCTGGCCCGCGCATTCCGCCTGCTCGCGGCCCAGCCAGCAGCGCTGCTCGGTGTCGATGCGGGAGCGCTGCGGGTGGGGGCAGAGGCCGACGTGGCGCTGATCGATGCCGACCGTCCGTGGATCGTCGATTCGGACAAGATGGCCGCCGCTGCCGGCAACACCCCGTTCGACAAGCAACCCGTCCAGGGCCGCGTCACCGCGCTGTTCAAGGGCGCGATGCGGGTGGACGGATAGACTGTGGTCAGCCGATACCCATCAGCTTCGCGTTGAGCGCCCGGTCGGCCCCGCCGGCGGCAAAATCGTCGAAGGCATGTTTGGTCACCCGGATGATGTGATCCGCGATGAACGGCGCACCTTCCGCTGCGCCCTGTTCGGGATGCTTGAGCGCGCATTCCCATTCGAGCACGGCCCAGCCGGGAAAGTCATGCTGCGCCATCCTGGAAAAGATCGCCGGAAAATCGACCTGCCCGTCCCCCAGCGAGCGGAACCGGCCGGGCCGGTCCACCCATGACTGGTAGCCGCCGTAAACCCCGCAGCGCCCGTTCGGACGGAATTCGGCATCCTTCACGTGGAAGCACTTGATGCGTTCGTGGTAGATGTCGATGAAGGCCAGATAGTCCAGCTGCTGCAACACGAAGTGGCTGGGATCGTAGAGAATATTGGCGCGCGGGTGGTTGCCGACGCGATCAAGGAACATCTCGAAGGTCACCCCGTCGTGCAGGTCCTCGCCGGGATGGATCTCGTAGGCGAGGTCCACCCCGTTTGCGTCGAACACGTCGAGGATAGGCCGCCAGCGCCGCGCCAGTTCGTCGAAGGCATCCTCCACCAGCCCCGCCGGACGGGCCGGCCAGGGGTAGAAATAGGGCCAGGCGAAAGCGCCGGAAAAGCTGGCGTGGGCGGTGAGGCCAAGGTTGCGGCTGGCCTGCGCGGCATAGTGCATCTGCTGCACCGCCCATTCCTGCCGCGCCTTGGGGTTGCCGTGGACTTCGCTCGGCGCGAAGCCATCGAACTGCGCGTCATAAGCCGGATGGACCGCAACCAGCTGGCCCTGCAGGTGGGTGGACAGCTCGGTGATCTCCAGCCCCTTGTCGGCCAGCCTGCCTTTGATCTCGTCGCAATAGGCCTGGCTGGTGGCGGCAAGCTGCAGGTCGAACAGGCGGTCCGCCCAGCTCGGCATCTGGATGCCCTTGTAGCCCAGCCCGGCGGCCCAATCGGCAATCGCATCGAGCGTGTTGAACGGAGCGGCCTCGCCCTCGAACTGGGCGAGGAAGATCGCCGGTCCCTTGATCGTCTTCATCTGGCTATTCCTGTTCAGACCGAAAGCGAAACCCAGCCGGCCTCGGCGCGGCTGGCCTCGACGGCGGTGGCGATGAAGGCCATGCCGCGCAGGCCATCGGCAATGCCGGGCAGCAGCGGCGCGGCCTCTCCGCGCAGCAGCGCGGCAAAATCGCGGTAGAGGTTGGCGAAGGCCTCAAGATAGCCTTCCGGGTGGCCGGTGGGCGTGCGAGTGCGCGACGCGGCGTCAAAGCCCAGCTGCGGCCCGCCAGCGTGGACCACCTCGGTCCGGCCGTCGAGCGTGTGGAGGGTCAGCGAGTTGGGCACTTCCTGCTTCCACACCAGCCCGCCCTGATCGCCGTAGACGCGGATGCGCAGGCCGTTGAGTTCGCCCACTTCGATCTGGCTGGCGAGCAAGACGCCGCGCGCGCCGTTGTCGAAGCGCAGCAGCACGGTGCAATCATCGTCGAGCAAGCGCCCCGGCACCACCGCGCCGAGATCGGCAAACAGGCGCTCTACCCGCAGCCCGGTGATAAATTCGGCCAGTTGGAAGGCATGGACACCGATGTCGCCGATGCAGCCGCCCAGCCCCGCGCGCGCCGGGTCGACGCGCCATTCGGCCTGCTTGCCCTCTGCCGCGCCGGCCAGCCAGCCCTGCGGATATTCCACGACCACCTTGCGCACCGAGCCCAGCGCCCCGGCAGCCACCCGCGCCCGCGCTTCGCGCACCAGCGGATAGCCCGAATAGGTGTAGGTCACGCCAAACGGCAGCCCCGCCGCCGCGACCAGGCCGGAAAGCTCGTGCGCTTCCGCCAGGGTGGCGGTCAGCGGCTTGTCGGTCATCACCGCGATGCCCGCCGCCAAAGCGGCGCGAGCGGAGGGCAGATGGTTGTGGTTGGGGCTGACCACGGAGACGAAATCGATCCCGTCGCCCCGCGCGGTTTCCGCCGCCAGCATGGCATCGAGCGAGGGATAGGCTCTGTCCGGATCGATGCGGTATGCTTCGCCCGCCGCGCGGCTGCGGCCGGCATCGCTGGAGAAAACCCCTGCCACCAGCTCGATCTCGCGGTCCAGTTCTGCCGCGATACGGTGTACCGGACCGATAAAGGCCCCCGGCCCGCCGCCGATCATGCCCATTCGCAAACGCCGCATCGTCATCCCCGTCGTGTTGTTAGCGCTCCCTTTCTAGCAAGGGCAACGCGCCGACACCATAGGCACGATGGCGGTCATGGCCAAGTATGGCGGCTGTCCGCTGGGCAGAACGGTTTTAGCAGCTGCCTGCGATGAAGCCGGCCACCGCATCAAAGGTGGCCTGCGCGCCCGGCTGATCGAGGCCGCGCGTTATGGCGACGTGGTCCATGCCGACGATGGCGGAAAGGGTGCACGGCACCCCGGCTGCCTGCAAGTGCTGGTGAAAGCCGATGCTGTCGTCCGCCAGCACCTCGCCGCTGCCGACGCTGATCAGCGTGGGCGGCAGTCCGGAAGGTGGGGCGAGCAGCGGCGAGGCCAGCGGATGGCCGGCGTCTCCGCCCTGCAGGTAGAGTTCCGCCGCCGCTTCCGCCGCCGCGCGCGAGAACAGCGGGTCGCTTGCCGCATGTTCGTCATAGGCGCGCGCTTCGACCCGCAGGTCGAGCCAGGCCGAGAGCAGCACCAGCCCGGCCAGCCCCGCCCCCTCCCGCGCCGCGAGCAGCGCGGCGCCCGCAGCAAGCGATCCCCCCGCCGATGCCCCGATCACGAACAGCGGCAAGTCGCGCGGCAAGGCGCGCAAGGCAGCCCAGGCATCGTTCAGCCCGGCGGGAAAAGGATGTTCAGGCGCGAGCCGATAGCGCGGCAGCAACACCTCCGCGCCGCATCGGTCGGCCAGCGCCTCGGCAAACGGCGCGTCCATTTCGGGCAGGCCCATGCGGAACCCGCCGCCGTGCAGATGAAGCACCCGCGCCCGTACCTGGCCTGCCGGCAGCACCTGCAGCGCATCGACCCCGCCCACGGTGCAGCGCCGGGGCTCGCGAACCGTGCGCCATCGCCGCTGGGCGATGGCTGCGCCGGACGCCTCCCGCGCGGCGATGATGGCAGGCGGGGCCGGGTAGCCGTTTCGTTCAGGCGGCAGCTGCACTCACTTCGCCGCCTGCAACGAAGCCTCAAGATTGCGCGCCGTCCGCGCCGCGCCGGCCTTCTTGAGCTCGGGGATCACATAGTCACCCAGCAGCGCAATCGATTCCAGCACCGCCGCGTGCGTCAGGTGGCCGAAGTTGACGTAGCACAGCACCTGATCGATCCCGGCTTCCTCGTATTTGAGGAACTTGGCGAGGCATTCCTCTGGCGTGCCGACGATGACCATGTCTTCTTCATCGAACTTCGCGATGTCGAAATCGCCGTCGGCCTGTTTCTTGAGCAGCGGGAAGGCCTTTTCCTGCGCCTCTTTGGGCAGGTGGGCGAACTCCCACTTGAGCAGGAACTGCGCGACCGTGGTGTACCACCACCACATCGATTCCCACAGCTTGTTGGCTTCGAAATCGACGCGCGATTTCGCGCAGTGGACCAGCGTGTAGGTGCCGACCTTGTTGGTGTGCACCCGGGTGAGCGGGCGGGCGGCGGCCTGAGCGGTCTTGTAGGTATTCAGGATCTCGCTGATCTTCGACAGCGGCTGCATGATCGAGAAGCACAGCAGCCCCAGCCCGTTCTCCCCGGCGAAGCGTGCGCTTTCGAGGCTGGAGGCGGCGAGCCAGACCGGCGGGTGCGGGTCCTGCCACGGCTTGGGGGTAACCATGCGCGGCGGAAATTTCAGGAACTCGCTGTCCTCCTCGTAATATTCCGCTTCCCACATGCCGACGACCGATTTCGTCGCCGCCAGCATCTTTTCCTTCGAGCGCGGAATATCGACGCCGAAGGCCATCTGCTCCATCGGAGTCGAGCGGCCGATGCCCCATTCGACCCGGCCTTTCGACAGCACGTCCACCGTCGCCACCTTTTCCGCCACGCGCACCGGATGGATGAATTCGTGCGGCATCAGCGTCACCCCGAAGCCGAGGCGGATGTCCTTCGTCACCTGCGACAGCGCGCCCAGCACGGCCTCGCTGCACGGCATGTGGCTGCGGCCCTCGCGGAAGTGGTGTTCGACGCACCAGGCGGTGTGGAAGCCCTTCTGGTCCGCCAGCACGATCTGCTCGATCGCGTCGTGGTAGCCCTTGCGTTCGGCATGGCGCTGGCCCCAGGGGTGGGGCGCGTCCCACGGCTGCGGCGCTTCGAATTCATAGAGCAGACCCAGTTCCATCAGCGCTCTCCTCCCACTTGCCGGCGTGACTTGCGCGTGCCGGCGCAGAACTTGGTCGACAGCGACCGGTCGACGACAATCGTCTGTCCCGAAACCCCATTGGCAAGGTCTGACAACAGGAAGACGATCACGTTGGCCAGCTCTTCGGGCAGGGTGAAGATCACCGAGCCGTCATCGACCACATTGGCCGCCTTGCGCCGGTTGGCGACTCGCTCGGTCATCACCCCGCCGGGCGAGACCGTGTTGGCGCGGATGCCGAATTCATGCCACTCGTTCGCCATGGTCCGGGTCAGTGCCGAGATGGCGGACTTGCCCGCTCCATAGGGCCCGTGCCACGGCGCGGCGGCAATGGCCGATACCGAGCCGACATTGACCAGCGAGCCCCCGGTGCCCGCCGCGATCATCGCGCGGGCCGCATCGCGGCAGATCATGAACACATAGTCGAGGTTGATCGCCAGCGTCTGGCGGAAGCTGGCGGTGCTGGTCTCGTCCAGCGGCACCCATTCGTCCTCGCGGGTGCCGCCGGCGACGTTGGCCACCCCGTCGATCCGCCCGGTCAGTGCCAGCACGCGGCCGACCACGGCCTCGCATTGCGCTTCATCGGACAGGTCGACCAGCAGGGTGTGGACCGTGCCGCCCAGCGCGGCGAGGTCTTCCGCCACCTGATCGAGCAGTACCTGTTCGCGGTCGAGCGCGACGACAGTGCCGCCCGCCGCTGCCACGGCCCGCGCCGTCGCCCCCGATATGCCGCCGCGTCCCGCGCCGCAGATCAGCACGACCTTGCCGGTCAGTTCTATCGCCAGTGCCATTCAATCTTCCTCCCCATTGCCGCCGCGCAGATCGGACAGACCCACCCGCACGAATTGCGCGCCAGCCTCGTCAGTGCGCAGGCTGTATGTCTTGCCCTGTGGCACGAAGATCGCATCACCGAACCCCAGTTCCTCGCGCCCGAAGAACAAGCGACCGCCCAGCACGAAGATGATCTCGTCCTCCGGGTGCGAGTGCGGCGCTTCGTGGTGATGCGGGCGGTACTCGGTGCGCTGCAGGTTGGGCATGCCCGGCGCCGACGGCAGCAACCGCTTGAAACGCAGGCCGGGATCGCCCGCCCGCTGGTTCGCCTTCCACGCCGCGGAAACCTCTTCCCACGGAGCCTCCGCGTCGCGGATCAGCCGGATGTCCGCCATGCTCAGACGCCGATGTTGTAGAGCTTGGCCGCGTTGAGGCTCAGCACCCGGGCGCGCTCGTCAGGCGTCAGGTCGCCGACCCGCGCTTCGAGGTTGTCGATCGGATAGAGCGAGGTGGGGTGCGGGAAGTCGGTTTCGAACAGGCAGTTGTCCACCCCTACCTTGCGCACCATGTCGGCCATGTTGCGGCCCTTCTCGAACCAGAAACAGGCGTGGAAATTGCTGCGGAAGTATTCGGACGGGGCCTTTTCGAAGCCCTTGGTCTCGGCGATTTCGGCCAGCTGGTAGTCCAGCGCTTCGAGCAGGAACGGCACCCAGCCGATGCCGCTTTCGACCGAGACGAACTGCAGCCCCTTGAACCGGTCGAGGATGCCCGAATAGATCAGGTTGCTCATCACCGCGCCGTTGTTGAAGAAGATCATCGCGCCGGAAATGCCCGAACGCAGATCGCGGGTGAGCGAGGGCCAGCCCTGGCGGCCCATCCAGTCGATCGCGGTTTCGGATGCGCCGATGTGGAAGTTGATCGGCAGCTTCCGGTCTTCGCAGACTTCCCACAGCGGGAACCAGTGTTCGTGGCCCAGATCGGGCAGGTTGTTGCCGTTCTCATCCTTGCTGGTGTGCGGATCGGAATTGATGTTGATGCCCTTGAGCCCCATGGCGATGCAGCGCTCGGTTTCCTTGACTGCCTGGCCCACGTCCCACCACGGCAGCAGTGCCATCGGGAACAGCCGCTGGCCGCTTTCCTCCTGCAGTTCGGCCATGGCATCGTTGTAGATCTGCACGCAGGCCAGCCGCAGCGCCGGATCGACCCGGGCCGAGGCCTGGCCGCCGAAGCCGAGGATGTTGGGATAGACGATCTGGGCGAAGATCCCGGCCTCATCCATCACCTTGAGCCGCTCGGCGACATCGGAGGAGCCGGCGTGGACATCCTCGAACTGCAGCTTGAGGAACCTGTCGAGATCGCGGACCTTGCCGCCTTCCTTCAGCACCGAGGAATTGGGGTGGGCACCGGTGCCGATGGACTTGTCACCATCGATCACCCAGCAGCGCTGGCCGTCCAGCATCTTCACCTGCGGCACCCGGTCGCGAATCGCGGCAGGCGCGCGCTTGACCCACAGGTCGTGCGGTTCGGTCAGGTGCGTATCGGCATCGATGACCTTGATGGCCGGCTGGACGGCGGCGGTAGACATGGCATTCTCCCGTGAACTGTTCTCGGGAGCAAGACTGCGCGGCGGCGCGGCCAGGCGCAAGCGCCGTAGCGCCAGCACGCTTGACTGATCGTCCAGCGATACGTTGCGGGCAGTTTGTTCATTCCGTTTGGCCGAAGCGATTCAGGCGGTCGGGATTGGCTCTCGCCCCCTCGTGTCGAGCGGGCAGGGCAAACGTGTCAGGGGACGAACCCTACCCCTGCAGCAGCGCGGGCAGTTTACCGCTCATCCCGCGGGCTTCGTCCATGAAGTAGCGCTTGAGCGCCGGCAGGCGCTGCACCGCGCCCATGCCGAGGCGGCGGATCGCCGAGGGCAAGCGCCCGGGTATGCCGAACAGGCGGGTGATCGCGTCGGTCGCGGCCATGACGGTGAAATTGTCGACGCTGCGCCAGCGCTCATAGCGGGCGAGCACTTGCGCATCGCCCGGCTCCAGCCCCAGCCGCATTCCGTCGGCCAGCACTTCCACCAGCGCGCCGACATCGCGCAGGCCCAGGTTCAGGCCCTGCCCGGCAATCGGGTGCATCCCGTGCGCCGCATCGCCCACCAGCGCCAGCCGGTGATCGACGACGTGCCCGGCGTGATGGAAGTTGAGCGGATAGGACTGGCGCGGCGCGGCCAGTTCGATCCGGCCATAGATGCCCGCCATGCAGCGGCTGACTTCGGCCAGGAAGGCCGCATCGCTCATCGCCATGGCCCCGGCGGCGTGCTTTTCCGCCACGGTCCAGACCAGCGCCGAACAGTGCCGCCCTTCCGCATCGTCAAGCAGCGGCAGCAGCGCGAAAGGCCCGGCGGGGTAGAAGATTTCCCAGGCGACATTGCCGTGCGGCTTCTCATGATAGAGCGCCGTCACCTGCGCGCGGTGGCGATAGTCCCATTTGGCAAGGCCGAAACCAGCCTCGTCGCGCGTTGGCGAGCGGCGGCCTTCGGCGGCGACGAGCAGGCTGCCGGTCAGTTCCGCGCCGTTGTCCAGCCTTGCCGCAACCCCGTGCGGCCCGCGCGTGCGCTCCACCGCTTCGGCGCAGGTGTGCCAGGCGATGCCCGCTTCCTCGCGCGCTGCTTCGAACAGGGCGAGGCGCAGGTCGCGATTGGCGTACATCCGCCCCAGCGAGCCTTCGTGCGGTTCGGGGCGGAAATCGATCCTGCCGGGACGCATCGCGTCGGTAACGGCGATGGCATCGATCGGGCAGCCCAGCGGCGCAAGACGGTCCTTGAGGCCGATGTTGCAGAACAGGTTCCAGCTGGCGGTGGAAATCGCCGAGGCGCGCCCGTCAAACCCTTCCGCCGTCAGCTCCGCCGGATCGGCCTTGTCAACGACATGGCTGGAAATGCCCTGCCGCGCCGCCGCCAGCGCCAGCGTCATGCCGACCAGCCCGCCGCCGAGAATCACCAGATCGCGTTGATCGCTCATGCCGATAACTTTGCGTTGCGCGCGTGCTGCGACAGGCCGGGCACGAGCGGAAATTGTTCCTGATGCAAGACCCGCTCACCCTGAGCCTGTCGAAGGGTGGGCGCAAGACTCGCCGGAGGGCCTACTTCCGCGCGCAGCTATTAGCCGCGCTGCCATCAATGTCGAGACAGCGCCCGTCGAAAGCGCCTTCGGGTACGCCCAGCCCCAACACCGCGGCCAGCGTCGGCGCGATGTCCACGGTTTCGACCGGGGCGGGCTGCTCCAGCGCGGGCAGGCCCTTGCGCCAGAACAGCAGCGGCACGCGCCGGTCATAGTCCCAGGCGCTGCCGTGGGTGGCGGTATAGCCCGGCGCGGGCGACGGGATCGGCACGACCGCACGATCAAGCAAGACCACCACGTCGCCCGAACGCTGCGGATCGAACGAAGCGCGGGCGCGTTCCTTCAGCGTCCAGTCCTGCGGCGAACCGACCGGCAGGGGCGCGCTCGCCAATTCGTCTGCCGTGAACGCGGCGGCGACTTGCGGATGCGCCCGCAGCAAGGGCACCAGCGCCGCCACCACCCGCGCCCGGTCCGCCGATGGCAGGCTGCGCGCGACGTAGTAATCACCAAACGGGCCATCGGCGAACAACAGCGGTCCGGTGGTGGCAATGCCGGTCTTCGCGGTCACTGCCTTGGCCAGGGCCGCCGGCAGCAGCGCCGCATCGGCGCGGGTGGCGCGCGGCAGGGCCTGCTGGGCGAGCCGTTCCGGCGTATCGAGCCCACCGTGATCGGCGGAAAGCACCACGATGTAATCAAGCCCGCGCGCATCCAGCTTGCCGAGGAATTCACCCAGTAGCCGGTCCAGCGCCGCCATCTGGATGCACATCTCCGCGCCTTCGCTGCCGACCGCGTGGCCGATGTAGTCATTGGCCGAAAGGCTGACCGACAGCAGGTCCGGGGCCTGCTGCTTGCCCAGTTGCAGGGCATCGACCAGTCGCACCGCCAGATCCACCGTTGCCGCATCCATCCGGGGCGAGACGCGGAACTGGTCAGGCTTGTTCGGCTCCATCGCGAAGCGCCCGGTGCCGATCGAAACCGGCCCGGCCTGCACCGCATGATCGAACCCGGTGCACCATGCCGGCAAGGCATAGCCCGGCTCGCCCGCCTTGAGCCGCGAAGCAATGGCGGCGTTTTCCGCCACGGCTGCGGGCGCGAGCGGGCGGCCGGCAAGCGTGACGAAAGCGCCGTTCTTCCACCAGTACCCCTCATCGATCTGGTGGCCGCCCATCATCATCACCGCACGGTCCTTGGCGGAAACGGCGACATTGCGACTGGCCGGGTTCGCCGCCTTCATCCGCTCGCCCAGCGTCGGCACCTTGAGGTGCACCGCCGAGACCACCGGCTCGCGCGAGGTGCTGGCCGGATCGCTTTCATCCTCGGCGCAGTAGATGCGCTTGTCGGCGCGGGCGATTTCGGGGGCGAACCACATATTGGCGATGATGCCGGTGCGCGACGGCCGGGCACCGGTCAGCAAGGTGGAGTGGCCCGGGCAGGTCTCGGTCGCGGCGTGCGACTGGAAGGCGCTGGGAAACACCGCGCCCTGTTGCAGCCGGGCAAGTCCACCAGTGTAGCGCTGGCGGAACTGGGCAAAGGAATCGGCGGAGAACTGATCGATCGCGATCGCCACCACCAGCTTCGGCGGCGCGGTGGGTGCCGGGGCCACGGCGGCGGCCTGGCGCGACGGCCGGGCTGACGTGGCAGCGCAGCCCGCCAGCGCGAGCGAGAGGGCAAGCACGGCAGGCGCAAGAAACGGGCGCATGGGGAGGATTCCTTGAAATTGGGCCGCAATCACGGCACAGCCCTGATGGCGAGGCCGCGCCGCGGTTGCAACAGGAGTCTGAAGGCCGATGCCGATCTGGCGGCGCTATGTTGCGTTGATGTTGCAATGGCTGGCGATTGTGTCCGCAGCGCTGCTGGCGGCGCCTGCCGCCGCTGCGCCAACCCATATCGCCGCCTCGCTGGTCGCCGAATCGGCAGGCACGCCCGGCGGCACCGTCTGGCTCGCCTTTGACATGCGCCCCGAACAGGGCTGGCACGGCTACTGGATCAATCCGGGTGACGCCGGTCTGCCGCTGACGCCCACCTGGACCCTGCCCCCGGGCGCGAGCACGGGAGAGCTGCGCTATCCGGTGCCGCACGGCCTGCTGCTGTCCGGGCTGATGAACCATGTGTTCGAAAGCGCCTATGCCGTGCTGGTCCCGCTGACCCTGCCGGCCAGCGCCGTGCAGGGAAGCCGCCTGCCGCTCTCGGTCAAGCTCGACTGGCTGGCCTGCACCGACAAGCTCTGCGTGCCCGAAAGCGCCGCATTGCAGACCGCAATCACCATTGCCGCGCCCGGCGCGGCTCCGGCGCACGATGCCCGCTTCGATGCCTGGCGCGCGGCCCTGCCGGCCCCGCTCGGCGCGAAGGCCAGCTTTGCCCTGGCCGGTGATACGGTGCGGCTGGGCCTGCCGATTCCGCACGGGCTGGCGCTGCAGGACCCGCACCTGTTCGCCGCCGAAGACCGGGTGCTGGACTATGCCGCGCCGCAAGCGTTCTTCCGCAAGGGGGATCTGCTGATCGTCGAGCTGAAGCGGGCCAGGGCGCTGCCCAGGCAGCCTGCCACCTTGTCTGGCGTGCTGCGGCTCAACGCGGCGGGCGACGGGGTGAGCTTCACCGCCGATCCGGGCAGCGTTGCCACTGGCGGCGAGCGGCTGCAACCGGCGGGCACGGGACTGACCCGGTCATTGCCCCTGCTGCTGCTTGCGGCGCTGGCGGGCGGGCTGCTGCTCAACGTGATGCCCTGCGTCTTCCCGATCCTCAGTCTCAAGGCGCTGAGCCTCGCCCGCGCCGGTGAGAGCGAGGCGGATGCGCGGGCCGAAGGCGTGGCCTATGCCGCCGGGGTAGTCACCGCCTGCGCCGCGCTGGGGGCACTGCTGCTGGGGCTGCGCGCGGGCGGGGCCGAAGTGGGCTGGGCCTTCCAGTTGCAGGAGCCCGGCGTGGTCGCGGCGCTGGCCCTGCTGGCCGTGGCGATCACCGCCAACCTGGTGGGCCTCTATGAATTCGCCGTGCCGGGCTTTGCCACTGCGGGCTCGCAGAAGGGCGCTTTCGCCACCGGACTGCTCGCCGCCTTTGTCGCCACGCCCTGCACCGGACCGTTCATGGCCGCCGCCATGGGCGCGGCGCTGCTGCTGCCGGTGCCGCAGGCGATGCTGCTGTTCGTCGCGCTGGGGCTGGGCATCGCCCTGCCGTTCCTTGCCGTGGCCTTCGTCCCCGCGCTGCGTCGCCGCCTGCCGAAGCCGGGGGCGTGGATGGAGCGCTTCCGCCACTGGATGGCGCTGCCGATGGGGCTGACCGCGCTGGCGCTGTTCTGGCTGGCAAGCCGGCTTGGCGGCTGGACCTACGTGGCGGGATGCGCGGTGCTGGCCGTCAGTCTGGTGGCGCTGCTGCTCCATGCCGGCCGGTTGCAGCGCAAGGGGTTGGGCGCGGCCCGGCCGCTGCTCGCCGGACTGGCGGGGCTTGCCGTCGTCGCGGTGATCCTGCTGCCGCAAACCATGTCGCGCCCCGCTGCCGAAGCGCAGGGCGTGCTCCCCGCCAAGCCGTTCAGTGAGCCCGCGCTGGCGGCGGCGCGCGCGGCGGGCAAGCCGGTGTTCGTCTATTTCACCGCCGACTGGTGCCTGACCTGCAAGGTCAACGAACAGGTCGCCATCGAGCGCGAGGTTACCCGCGATGCCTTCGCCAAGGCCGGCGTCACGGTGCTGCGCGGCGACTGGACGCGGCGCGATCCGGCGATCACCCGCTACCTCACCGCGCAGGGCGCGGCGGGGGTTCCGCTCTACATGTGGTATCCGGCCGGCGGCGGCGCACCGCAGCAATTGCCGCAGGTGCTGGGGCCGGATGCGCTGGCGGAACTGGCCCGGCGCTAAGCCAAGGAGTTTTCCGATTGAGACGGCACCAGCCCGCTCCCCCGCCCGGCCACCCAAGCCATTGTAAGATATGGGTGGCCGGGCGGGGGAGCGGGCTGGTGCCGGACCGATGTCAATCGGAAAATCGCTATTGCGCTGCCAGCAGGAAAGCGCCGGCCAGCCCCGGATTGTCGAGTTCGGGCGGCATGATCAGCCGCTCCAGCGCACCGTGTTCGCGCAAGGGAACCAGATAGCCGTTCAGCGACCGTGCTGTCGCTGCCCGAACCGCCGGGAACAGCGCGCCGCTGGTCATCACCCCGCCGCCAAGCAGGATACGCTGCGGCGAGACCGTCAGCGCAAGGCTGGCGCAGAGCTGGCCCACGGCATCGGCGACAATGGCCCAGTGCGGGTGATCGTGCGGCAGGTCCTCCGCCGCCCGGCCTGATCGCGCGGCGATGGCCGGGCCGCAGGCCAGCCCCTCGCAGCAATCGCCATGATAGGGGCATATGCCGGCGAAACCCGCGTCATCCGGGTGGCGGCGGACCATGAGGTGGCCGGCCTCGGGATGCATCATGCCGTGCACCGGCCTGCCGCCCACCACGATCCCCGCGCCGATGCCGGTGCCGATGGTGACATAGACCACGCTGTCACAGCCCCGCCCCGCCCCTGCCCGCGCTTCCGCCAGCGCGGCGGCGTTGACATCGGTATCGAGCGCGGCACGGCAACCCAGTGCTTCGACCAGCGGCTCGACCAGGTTGACGCTGTCCCAGCCCGGCTTCGGCGTTGCCAGCAACCGGCCGAAATCCGCCGCTGCCGGATCGAGCCGCACTGGCCCGAAGGTGGCCACTCCCAGCCCGGCAACCGGGCCTAGCTCGGCCTGCGCGGCGCTGAGGAACCGGGCGGTTTCGCCCAGGGTATAGGCGGGATCACGCGTATCGATGCGGGCGCTTTTCAGCACCCGGTCATGCCCGTGCCCCACCGCGACGACGAACTTCGTCCCCCCGGCCTCTACGGCGGCGTAAAGCGGGGCAGGGTCTGGCTGGGTCATCGCGGCGTTCCTCTCGGCGCGCAGGAGTGCAATTTTCCGCAATCGATTGCAAGGGCATTGCGTACCTATGCGCAATCGGCGATCTGGGCGGGATGACGCAAGCCCCCATCCGCATCGCCATTGCCGGGCTCGGCAAGATTGCCCGCGACGCCCACCTGCCCGCGCTGGCCGCCAGTGCCGACTTCACGCTGGTCGCCACGGCGAGTCCCGACGGGGCAGCAGCAGCGGACGTGCCTGCCTACACCGCGCTGGGTGCGATGCTGGCGGCGGAACCGGGGATCGAGGCGGTTGCCGTCTGCACCCCGCCGCAAGTGCGCCGCGCAGTGGCCATGGAGGCCATCGCCGCCGGCAAGAACGTGCTGCTGGAAAAGCCCCCGGCTGCCACCCTGGCCGAGGCCGAGGCACTGATCGAGGCGGCGCGCGCCGCCGGCGTCACGCTGTTCGCCGCCTGGCACTCCCGCTATGCCCCCGCTGTCGAGCCGGCGCGCGCCTGGCTGGCGGGGAAGGCGATCCGCCGAGTGTCGCTCGCCTGGAAGGAAGACATCCGCCACTGGCATCCGGGGCAGGACTGGATCCTCGCCCCCGGCGGCATGGGGGTGTTCGATCCGGCGATCAACGCCCTGTCGATCGCCACCGCCCTGCTGCCGCGCTTCCATGTCGCCTCGGCGCGGCTGGCAGTGCCCGAGGGACGCCACGCGCCACTGGCAGGCTCGCTGCTTTTCGGCGGACTTGCCGGTCCGTTCACCGCCGAACTCGATTTCCTGCAGACCGGCCCGCAAAGCTGGGACATCGCCATCGAGACCGATCAGGGCACGATCACCCTGTCGCTCGGCGGGGCGCGACTGGCGGTGGACGGGGTGGAACAGGTGCTGGGCGATGCGGCGGAATACCCCCCGCTCTACGCCCGCTTCGCCCGTCTCATCCGCACCCGCGCCAGCGAGGTTGACCTGCGCCCGCTGCAACTGGTCGCCGATGCCTTCATGGTGGCGGAAGTGGAGAAGACCGCGCCGTTCGCGTGGTAAAGCGCGCGGTTCGGGCTTTCGCCCTCAGCGCAACACCCGCAGGTCCAGCGCCAGTTCGCTGTCCGCGCTGACCCGCAAGCTGTTCCCGCCCAGCCGGTGCTGCAGGGTCAGCGCCGTCGCGCCATCGCCGGTGAGCAGTTCGAAGCTGCCGTGATCGAGCCACAGGTCGATCGCGCCGTCCCCCTGCCGCTCTACCTGCGCCACCGTATCGAGTCCGGGGGTGACCGGATCGTGCCGCGTCACGGTGATCCGGCGGCCCTCTGCGGTAAGCCCGATCCGCCGCCCGTCCTGGCCTTCAAATGCGAGCCGCTGCAAGCCCGCCGACGCGGTCCAGCGCAAGTGGCAGGCGGCGGGCAGATCGCGCGGCGCCGGGGCGAGACGGATCGGTTGCGGCGGGGCGAACAGGGCATCGCAGGCGGGCTCTACCTGCTGGACGAGGCGCAGGCCCGCTCCGGTACGCCGCAAGCCCAGGCGGCGCGGCAGGCTCATCGCGCCGCGCCAGCCCTGATGCGGCAGCCTGCCCTGATAGGCGTGGTTGCCCAGCCAGCCGATCCAAGCCGGACGGCCCCGGGCATCGCGCGGTTCGTGCCAGGCAATGGCGGCATAGAAATCGCGGCCCCAGTCGGCCACCTGCCAGCCGCTGCCATCGGGCACGAAGCGGGTGCCGTCGAACTGGCCGGTCAGGTAGAGCGCCCCCGATCCCGGCGCGCCTGATAGGACGTCCACCTTGAACAGCCAGTGCGTGCCCGCTTCGCCTTCCACCGGCAGTTCGACCAGCAAGGGACATTCCCACAAGTGCCCCGGCGCACCCGCCGTCGGCACTTCGGAAAGCTCGGTCCACTGGCGCAGATCGCCCGAACCATACAGCAGCGCCCGGTTTTCCGCCGAGAGTACCACCGTCATCACCCATTGGCCCGACGGCTCATGCCAGATCAGGTTGGGATCGCGGAAATCGGCCATGTGCCGGTCGAGCACCGGATTGCCGGCGAACTTGGTCCAGTGCTCGCCGTGATCGGTGCTGTAGGCCAGGCACTGCGACTGGTGCTTCGCCCGCCCCTCGACCGCGCCGGTATAGGCCGCGACCAAAGCCCCTTTGCCAAAGCCGGCACGGCCCGCCGGGTCGACCACCGCCGAGCCTGAGAAGATCATGTGGCGCGTATCCTCGGCCAGGGCCACAGGCCGCTCCTGCCAGCGCGCCAGATCGGGGCTTACCGCGTGGCCCCATGACATGTGGCCCCAATCCTCGCCGAAGGGATTGTACTGATAGAACAGGTGCCAGCGCCTGCCATCGTGGACCAGTCCATTGGGATCGCTCAGCCAGTTGGCTGCCGGGGCGAAGTGATAGCGCGGGTGCGGGGCGGGATTCGCGGTCATCGCGCCATGATCCATGCAGACGGCCCGCCTGTACAGAGCAGCGCAATCGTTTGCATGGCGCGTTTGGCAGGTGCATTGCCCGAATTGACAATCGATTGCACGTTTTTGTGCGCTGCCGCCTTGCGCCAGCGATGCAAGCGCTTAAGAATGGCGGCATGGGTGAACTGGGCATTCCCGAAGGTCAGCGGCCGCGCCGCATCCGCAATATTCAGGAACTGGCGAAGATCGCCGGGGTTTCCGCTGGCACGGTGTCGCGGGCGCTGGCGGGCAAGGAACTGGTCAACAAGGAAACGCGCGAGCGCATCCAGGCCATCGCACGTGACCACGGCTTTCGCCCCAACCAGATGGCGCGCCGCCTGCGCACGCAGCAGACCGGGGTGATCGGCGTGGTGATCCCGCTGGGCCACGAACGCCGCCAGCACATTTCCGATCCCTTCTTCATGACGCTGCTGGGCCATCTGGCCGACGAGCTGACCGAAAGCGGGCATGACCTGATGCTGAGCCGGGTCATTCCCGGCGATGCCGACTGGCTGGACCGCATCGTCGATTCGGGGATGCTCGACGGCGTGCTGATGATCGGCCAGTCCGACCAGTTCGAAACGATCGAGCGGGTGGCGGAATACTACAAGCCGCTGGTCGTCTGGGGCAGCCACCGCGAGGGGCAGGTGCATTGCACCGTCGGCAGCGACAATTTCGCCGGGGGCGGACTTGCCGCGCGCCGGCTGATCGAGCGCGGGGCGGGACGGCTTGCCTTCTTCGGCGACACGCGCGGGCCCGAAATCGAGCAGCGCCTGTTTGGCGCGCGCGCCGCGGTTGCGGCCAGCGGCGGCGTGCTGCTCAAGGTATTCCCGACCCACCTTTCGGCCGAGCAGCTCGGGCCGCAGATTGCCGCGCATCTCGACGAACTGGGAGACTGGGTGGACGGCATCGTCGCCGCCACCGACGTCATCGCCATGACCGCCATCGGCCAGTTGCAACAGCGCGGCTGCCCGGTGCCGGACCGGGTGGCGGTGGTCGGCTACGACGATCTGCCGCTGGCCACCCAGACCGTGCCCCCGCTCACCACGGTGCGGCAGGACATTGCCGAAGGCGCGAAGGCCATGGTCGCCGCGCTGCACCGCCGCATCGCCGGCGAGGATACGCCCTCGGTAGTGATGGCCCCCGAACTGGTAGTCCGCGCCAGCGCCTGAGGGCGGGCGCAAACCTGCAACACGCCGGAATTGCCATGCCCCGTTCGTGTCGAGCGTAGTCGAGACACGCTGGCGCTGCGCATCCGTGTATCGACTACGCTCGACACGAACGGACGCTGGATGGCCTGGACGCCGCTAACCGCCCCTCCGTCACCCCGCCTTGCAGTAGCGATCGATCCATTGCTGGTGCGTCGGCAGACCCTCCGCCGCGCGGGCCAGCGCGCCTTCGAGCTTGCGCAGCCAGGGTCCCTGCCCCTCGCCGCGATGGTGCAGCAGCGGTTCGGGCGAGAGCGGCACATTGCCCTGCCCGACATGGACCGCCAGCCAGCTCGCCGGACCGAACAGGTCCGCCTCACGCGCGAGCAGGCGGCCATAACGGCGGAAATGCTCGATCTTCCAGGTGACGCTGTCCGGCACCTCCATCGCCGCGCAATAGCGCCACAGTTCTGAATCGTCGCGGCTGGTCAGCTTGTAGTGCAGGATGATGAAATCGCGGATGCGCTCGAACTCGCTGATCGCGATGCGGTTGTACTCCTCGGTCACCATCGGATCGAAATCGCGATCGGGGAACAAGGCCAGCAGCTTGGCGATGCCCGCCTGGATCAGGTGGATCGATGTCGATTCGAGCGGCTCCATGAACCCGCCCGACAGGCCGACGGCGATGACGTTGCGGTTCCAGAACAGGTTGCGCCGCCCGGTGGTGAAGCGCAGCATGTTGGGATCGGCGAGCGGCTTGCCGTCCAGATTGGCCCTGAGCACGTCCACCGCAGCTTCGTCCGAGATGAAGCTGCTGCAATAGACGTGGCCATTGCCGGTGCGGTGCTGCAGCGGAATGCGCCACTGCCAGCCGGCCTCGCGCGCGGTGGAGCGAGTGTACGGGGTGAATTCGCCCGCTTTTTCACACGGCATGGCCGCAGCGCGGTCGCAGGGCAGCCAGTGGGTCCAGTCCTGATAACCGGTCTGCAGCGCGCCTTCAATCAGCAGCCCGCGGAAACCCGAGCAATCGACGAACAGATCGCCCGCGAAGGCGCGCCCGTCTTCCAGCGTGACGCCGGTGACGAAGCCGCTTTCGCCATGCTGCTGCACCGAGGCGATCTTGCCCTCGATCCGCGCCACCCCGCGCGCTTCGGAATAGGCGCGCAGGAATTTGGCATAGAGCCCGGCGTCGAAGTGATAGGCGTAGTCGTAGGTGGACAGCACGTTGCGCTGTTCGGGCACCGGCCGGGCAAAGCGCCCGCGCGAGGCTGCCGCCCAGGCCATGCACAAATCGTCCAGCGCCGGCGCATCGCCCGCCACCTGCGCATCGAGCCAGTACTGGTGGACCGGAACCATATCGACATTGCGGCCATAGGTGCCGAAGGGGTGGAAATAGGCATGATCCAGCTTGCCCCAGTTCTCGAACCGGATGCCCAGCTTGAACGAGCCCTGGGTCGCCTTGAGGAAATCGTTCTCGTCGATTCCCAGCGTTTCGTTGAAGGTGCGGATCGGCGGTATCGTTGCTTCGCCGACACCAATGGTGCCGATTGCGTCGGATTCGATCAGGGTTACCGTGCAATGCGCCTTCAGCGCGTTGGCCAGCGCCGCCGCCGTCATCCAGCCAGCGGTGCCGCCGCCGACGATCACGACCGACCGGATTGCCTTGTTACCCTGCATCGCTTGCCTCCCATGCGGTGATGCCCGGTATGTTAGATCGGACAATAGCCCACTGCAATCGTTTGCACCTTGGTCGCCGTCAATAGCCAGGACGCCGCACGTCGAAGGCGACGACCAGCCGCTCGCCGTCATCGAAGGGCACGGTGCCGTGCCAGGTGGTCGAAGGGAAAATCGCCATGCGCCCCGGCGCGGGCTGGATCGTGCGAGTGGGGGCAAGGTCCAGGCCCAGCTCGGCGGGCGGTGTGCCGAAGGCGATGTGGCCGGCGGGCGGCGGACCCATGTCACTCGCCTTGGGCAAAGCGACGTAAAAAGCGGTCGAAAGCCAGCCCATCGCATGGGTGTGCGGCACGTTGTAGCCCTGGCTGAGCAGCCGTACCGACCACGATCCCTCAACCAGCAGGTGATGCCTCGGGGCGGAGAGCAGCGGGTGCCCCTCCTCATACGACGGCAGGGAATCGACATATCCGCGCACGGTATCGAGCAGGCACGTTTTCAGCCGCTGCAGCGCCAGTTCATGGCGCAGCAGCACCGAACGGTCTGTCTGGGTGCCGCCGCGTACCGATTGTTCGATATATGGCGCGGCGGCGGTGTGCAGGCCGCGCAGCACGCCTGCGAGTTCGGCAAGGTCGCCCGCGTCCATGCCGCTTTCGCGCGGCTGGACCAGCACCTCGGGCCGATCCAGCCATTCCCAACGGGCATCGCCGAGCAGCCGCCAGGCGAGCGACAGGTAAGGCCAGTAGAGCATGGCCGATGGCCCGGCGGTAAGCGGCAAAGCCTCGGCCTCCACCGCTTCGGGCGTACCGCGCCGCAAGGCATGGCGGATACGGCACAGGCTGGTGACATCGCCGCGAATCCCGGCTGTCTGGTCGAGCAGTTCAGCGGCGCGGGCATCGTCGTGCGATTCCACCGCGACGAACAGCCGCGAGACCATGATCGCCGGGGTGGTGCCCAGTTGCCGCTCCGCCGCGTCGAGCACCGCCAGCGCCGCCGGCCAGTCGCGCGCCTGTGCCAGCAGGCGGAACCATGCGGTCCACAGATCGGCGTTCAGCGGTTCCGCCCGGGTAGCGGCGGCGAAGGAATCGGCGAAATGCGCGCGGTCGCCATGAATCCAGCGCAGGGTGGCCAGCGCCTTGTGCCCATCGAGCCAGCCCGGCGTCTTGCCCAGCGCGCGGAGCAGCAGACGTTCGGCGCTGTTCGCGTCGCCTTCGGAAATCAGCGCCAGCGCATGGTTGCGCTGGATTTCGGCATCCCCTGGCGCAAGTTCCAGCGCCTTGGCGAACAGCCTGGCCGCGGGCAGCCCCAGTTCGTAGCGCGTCTGCGCCTGGCCGAAACGCAGCGCGACGTCGCGCGGCGCGCGGGTGACGGCGGCGGAGAAGATCGTGTCCGCCTGAGCATAGCGCTGCTCGGCGCGCAGGGCATAACCGAGCAGGCGAGCCACGGCTGGCTGATCCGGGTGCAGCGCGTGCAGCCGTTCGAGCAGCGGAATGGCATTGGCCGCGCGCCCCTGATGCATGGCCTGCTGGCAAAGCGTCAGCGCCTGCCCCGCATCATGCTGCCCCACCGCAAGCTGCGCCATGGCCTGCACGATCTGGGCAACGACGGGCGGGGTCAGCGGATTCATGCAACGGTTCCTGAAACCCGTGCGGGGCGCGGGCAAGAAAAAAGGGGAGCGGCGAACCGCTCCCCTTCTTCCCTGCTCCGGCCCTGATGAGGGAGGAGGCCGGAGCGCTCGATCAGAAGTTGTAGCGGATCGAAGCAGTGAAGGTACGGCCCAGCGCCGGAGCGCCGCCGAGTACCGCCGTGGTTCCGGTGGTGTCCGAGATGCCGCCGGCACCACGGAAGTCGAAGGTGTTGAACAGGTTGTAGACCTGCATGCCCAGTTCGAGGTTTTCGATCGGGCGGACACGGACGACACCGTTGAACACTGCCTTGCCGGGATACTGGATGCCGGCACCGTCGATCGCGTTGGTCTGGCCGGTGGTGGACAGGCCGATCGTCGCGATGTCGTTGACGTCATAGTTGGCGGCGACGGTGTAGCTCAGGTCGGGAATGCCATCGGCGCGGGTCCACACGGTCGACGCAGCGGCGGCGCGCTTTGCCTTGGTGTAGGTGGCCGTCGCCTGCAGGTTGAACCCGCCGTTGCGGTAGGTGGCATAGAGTTCGGCACCGTGCGACTTGTACTTGGTGTCGATGATGCAACCACCGTTCAGGCACTGGGCCGTCTTGGTCGGTTCATAGTCCGAACGCTTGAAGTTGCCCGAAAGCAGCGTCAGCTCCAGCGTGTAGTGGCCACCCAGCAGATCGCCGCGGTTCTTCAGGCCCACTTCGTACTGCTTCACGAAGTCGACCGAAGGCACGATGCCGCTCTGGTTGAGCGAACCGTCCGCATTGAACTTGCCCGAAACCGTCTGGCGATCCGCGTTGAAGCGGCCGCCGCGCGATGCGCGGACGAACAGCGAGGTATCCGGATTGACCTTCCACAGCGCACCGGCGGTCCAGGTGGTGTAGTTGCGGCCATAGTTCAGCACTTCGCGCGCACCGTTGGCGACGATCGTCGGGATCTGGGTGGTAACGCCATTGAAGCTGACCGGGGTGTTGAACTCTGTCTTGCTGCCGGCGATGGTCCAGCCCGACGCCTTCATCATCTCGCGGCGAACCGAGGCATCGATGGTGAAGTTGTCGTTGTCGAGGTCCAGACCGCCGAACACCGCGTTGTCGGTGTAGGACAGGTCATAGTTGCGGGCGCAGCAATCGCCCCAGTTGTTGTTGAACCCGGCGATGCCATTGGCCGTCAGGCGGTTGCCGGCGGCATCATAGAGATCGAGCATCGACGGGTTGTTGCCGTTGACTTCGCTGGTCGCCTTGTTGGTGTGCCAGTCCATCGCGATCTTCTGGTTCATGAAGAACCAGCCAGCCCGTGCGGTCAGGGTGCCCATGCCGGTCTGGAACTTGCCGGTCAGCGCCAGGTTGTCGGCAAAGCTGCCGATGTCACGGATGTTGGTACGGACGTTGGTGTTGTTGTTCAGGTAGGTGCCGGTGTAGGCCTTGCCCTGGTTCGGACCCGAAGCGTAGCGGATGCTCGCCACGGTCGCGCCGTTGACCGTGGTGCCGAGCACGCTAGAGGTCTTCGCCACGCTGAAGAACGGCGAGGTGAAGGCGCCCGACATGTCGGTCCAGCGCAGGTTGTTGTCGACGGTGATCGCATCCGAGAACTCGTAGTGGAACTGGTTCTGGATCGACTTCGAATTGGTCGTGATGCCCGACATCTCGACGTTTTCGAGGTTGCCGTTGAGGTTCACGATGTTGAACGTCTGGTTGTAGATCGACAGGTTCGACTGCTTGCGGCCATCGAAATTGGTGTAGGGCCCGATGCCGGTCACCTGGTTGCCGCTCAGCGTGGCAAGCGCGGGCGCGCCGGTGTAGTTCGGTTCCTGCGTGTCGGCGAACTTGAACAGGAAGCGGATGTAGCCCTTGCCGTCATCGAATTCCTTCGTGACGTTGGCCTTCACCTGATAGCTGTTCGACACGTTGTAGCCAGCATGAAGCGGGCCGCGGCCGTTCTTGTAGAAGCCGCCGACGTGGAAATAGAGGCTGTCATTGATGTGGCCGCCGTAACGGAAGTCCACCTTGGTTTCCTGATAGCCGACACCCTTGTTGAGCTGGATGTAGCCGCCATCCTTGGCGCCGGTGTTGCTGATGTAGTTGATCACCGCGCCGGGGGCCTGCGAGGCGAAAGTCGCCGCCGAACCGCCGCGAACGCCTTCGACGTTGGCGACAGAAGCGTCAAAGCGGGTCCAGTAGTCATTGTTGCCGAACTGGATGTCACCGAACAGCACGGTGGGCAGGCCATCTTCCTGCAGCTGCACGAAGGGCGCACCGCCGGTGGCGACGGGCAGGCCGCGCACGGCGATGTTCGAGTTGCCGCCCGGACCGGAGGTGCCGGCGACCTGGATGCCGGGGATCATGCGCAGCAGCTCGGCTTCCGAGCTGGGCTTGAAGTCTTCGATCAGCTGGGCGTTGACGCTGGTCACCGAGACCGAGCTGTTGAGCTGGGTCTTGTCACCGCCGGCTGCGGTCACGACGATTTCGTTGAGGCCCTGATCGGCGTCTTCGGCAGCGGCGTCCTGCGCATGGGCAGGCATGGCCAGCGCCACGAACGCCAGGCTGGCGAGCGCGGTGCAGCTCTTGAGAACAGACTTCTTCATATCCCCTCCGGTATCAATTCGGGTTCGTACAGCTTGCGTGATGCAAGTCCGCAGGCTTACTCACACACGCAACAATCGATTGCAAACGGAAAAATGCAATCGTTTGTTTAATGCGCATTTTCGTTGCAGAAATGTCACAATCGATTGCAGAGGGCGAGCGCTGGAGCGCTCGCGAATCGCGCAATTCCGCAGTTTTTCGCTGCCAAAAGCCCCTCCCCTCCAGGGGAGGGGTTGGGGTGGGGGCTTCCCGCCGGATCCGCCGTTGCGCGGCCGAAAAATCCCCACCGCACCGCGACATAGGCAGCAAGCTGCCAAGTCTGCGTTGCCCCTCCCCTGAAGAGGAGGGGCGCGCGTGCCAAAGGTGCTGCTTTCAGGCTATCGCGATGCGATCACCATCGAACCGCAGCCGGAAGACGGGCGCGGGGGTGCCGCCGAATTGCTGGCGCACCAGTTCGGGTTGCGCGTCCAGGCTGCGCCCGGCCAGGCCCCAGTGATCGACGAAGCTCCACACCTCGCCCTCGCCGGTTACCCACCAGCTATAGCCTTGGGTTGGTTCGCTTTCCGGGTTGCCCGCGACCAGCCCGTGGCCATTGACCGGACACCACGGCCCGGCCAGCGACTCGGCGACCATGGCGTAGAGGCCGTTCGGCCCGGCCATGCCCGCAGGATCGAAGGTGCGGCGCTGGGTTGACCAGAACAGGTAATAGCGCCCGCCCTGCACCACGATATGGGCGCGTTCCAGTTCGTTGTTGACGCCCACGGCCTCGACCAGCGGATCGTCCAGCACCCAGTGGCCGTCTTCCATCGTCGCCATGCCGACGATGCCGTTGAACGCGTGATCGTCCCAGCCAGCGCTGGCGGTGAACAGCAGGTGCGCCTTGCCAGTGGCCGGATCACGCAGCCAGGCGGGATCGCGGAAACCCTTGATAAAGCCGGGCGTGCCGCCGCTCTCCTGTCGGTCCAGCACATAGCGCCAGCCATCGGCGGCGACCAGTTCCTCAGGCGCGGACCAGTTGCCCGGGCCATCGTTGCCCAGCACACCGCGCACCGCACAAAGCCGCTGCTCGAAACTGTGCGGCGCGCCCTTGCGTCCGGCGGCGGTAAACAGCAGCAGCACCGTCTCGCCATCGTCCAGCAGCACCGCCGAACCGGCCCACTGCCGGGTGCCGGGGTTGAGGTCATCAGGCAAGGTATCGCCATGATCGCGCCAGCCGTCCGCGCCCTTTGATGCCAGCCGGATGCGGGCGACATCGTGGCGCTGCGCCGGATCGGGCAGGCGCGGTGCGCTGAGGAAGAACCAGTATTGCCGCCCGTCATGCCGGACCGTGCGCCCGTCCTCATGCTGCAGGGGCCACGAATCCCACAGATCGAGGTCGGGGAAAATCGGCACGGCATCGGCTGCGCCGATCACCGGCAACTGCGCCGCACCGGCGAAATCCGTGGGTCGCCAGCGACTGACCTGCGCGGCATCGAATGCCCCCGCCGCCATTTCGCCCTGAACTTTCAACGCAGTCATTCCGGCACTCGTTTCCTTGAATCCTGAGCCTGGCTCATGCCGCTGCCCTGCCATGCAGGATCAGCACGCTTTCGCCCTTGAGCGGCGGCAGCGGCAGGCCGGCGCGGGCCAGCCACGATCCGGCGAAACGCGCGCCGCCTTGCGCCATGGCATCGAACAGCGGCGCGGAATGCGCGGCATGGCCATGACCGCCCCCGGCAATGCGCAGCAGCCTGAGATCGACCGCCCCCGCAGCATCGAGAAAGGGCAGCGGCAGCGGCTGCGGCCGGCGATCCAGTGGCGGAGCGGTGCGCACGACGAACAGCAGGAATTCCTCCCGGCTGCCCTGCGCCTGCCAGACCAGCCCGTCCGCGCCGTCACCCAGCCAGGTCTGGCCGGAGTGGAGCAGGTGCCGCCACTGCTTGTGGAAGGCGATCCAGTCGGCCAGCTCGGCGCGGTCGTCCTCCGCCAGCGCGCGTGGATCGAGTTCGACGCCGAAGTGCCCCGGCAGCGCCACCGCCGCGCGGAACCCCAGCGCCTGCGCGCGGCCCGTGGCGTGGGCCGGGCTCGCGCCGACGTGCGATCCCATCACCTCGGGCGGCAGGAAGGCGAGGAACCCGCGCTGCATGGCCACCCGGCTGACCGCGTCGATGTTGTCGCTGGTCCAAAACCGGTGGGTGAAAGCGGCGATCCCGGCATCGCTGCGCCCGCCACCGCCGGCGCAGCTCTCGATCTCGACCTGGGGGTGCGCGGCGCGCAGCCGGGCGAGCAGATCGTAGGTGCCGCGCACCTGCGCCGCGCCGCCAGCGGGGGCGAGATCGCGGTTGTGGTCCCATTTGAGGTAGGCGATCGGCAAGTCGCGCAGCAGCCGGTCGATGCAGCCGAACAGATAGTCGCGCACCTCGGCCCGGCCCATGTCGAGCACCAGCTGGTTGCGCGCGGTCGGCTGCGCGCGGCCCGGCAGATGCAGCGCCCAGTCGGGGTGCGCGCGGTAGAGGTCGCTGTCGGGATTGACCATCTCGGGTTCGACCCACAGCCCGAACTCCATGCCCAGCGCCGTGACCCGGGCCGCCAGATCGCCCAGCCCGGCGGGGTATTTCACCGGATCGCAGGTCCAGTCGCCCAGCCCGGCGCGATCATCACCGCGACCCTTGAACCAGCCGTCGTCAAGGATGAACCGCTCCGCCCCGACGTCCGCCGCCGCCTCGGCCAGCGCAACGATGCGGTCTGCGTCATGATCGAAGTAGCAGGCTTCCCACGAATTGAGATGCACCGGTCGCGGGCGCATCACGCCGCCGGGCCAGTCCATCCGCGCGCGGACCATGGCGTGGAACTGCGCCGAAGCGCCGTTGCGGCCTGCGGTGGACACGGCCACCAGCGCATCGGGCGCGGTCCAGCACTCGCCCGGCGCGAGCACGGCCTCGCCCGGTTGCGGCACGGCACCGGCGGAAAGATACCAGCAGCCTTCGTCGTCGCGCTCCACGGCGATACGGTTGTCGCCCGACCAGGCCAGTTGCAGGGCCAGGCACAGCCCGGCGTGGTGCGTCGCCCCCTCGCCCAGCACGAACACCCCCGGCGGCCCGCCATGGCCCGAAATCCCGCGCCGCCCCTCGCGCAGCCATGCCTGCTGCGGCATTGGCTCGGTGCATTCGACCAGCTCGGCATTGTGCCGCCCGCGCCATGAGACGAGGCGGGCCATCCCGGCAGGCAGCGGCAGCAGGGCGCTGGCCAGCCAGTCGATGGCCAGCGCATCGCCGCCAATGTTGCGCAGCACGGTGGACAGGGTGAAGCCCTGGTCCGCGGCGATGGTCTGTTCGAGTTCCACCCCGGCGGCAGCATCGCGTGACACCACGCGCAGCGTCTGGCCGTCGAGCATGGCGGTCACATCGTCGAACACCGCTACGCAGGCACGCGCCCCGCGCCGCAGCGCCATGGCCGGGGGGCCGAACCAGCCCAGCCCGGCGGGCGGCGACAGCGCAGCGGGCACGTCGGCATCGAGCGAGAACGAGGCCGGTGTGCGGCTACCGGCCAGCGGGAACAGGTCCGCCACGTCCACTCGCGCGCCAAGGTGCCGCCACAGCGGCGAACCATGGCCGCTCGCTTCGAGCACAAGGCTCGCCTCGGCGGTGTGGAGCGAGGGGAACGGCAAGGACATCAGGCGGTCATCACCTCGGGCGCGGACTCTGGCGCGGTCGCCTCGCGGCGGCCTTCCTTGACCCACAGCACCGACAGCGCCGCCGCGATCAGGCACACGCCGCACAGTGTCAGCATGTTGCGCGGATCATTGCCCAGCGCCTTTTCGTAGAGCCCGAAGCCCAGGCTGAACAGGCCGAGATCCAGCTTGCTCATGAGGATCGCGAACAGCAGCATCGGGATGACGATCATCATGTTGAAGATGCCCATGTAGACGCCGGTGCGCGCGGGCGGGATCGAATTGGTCAGGATCGCATAGGGGTTACCCATGATCGAACCCCAGGCAAGGCCAACGCCGATGGCCGGCACGAACAGCATCGCCTTGTCGGTGACATGCGGCAGCGCGATCATGCCCAGCCCGCCCAGCGCAAGGCACAGCGCGTGCAGCGGCCCCGGCCCGGCGCGGCGCACCAGCGGCACCATGGCGAAGGCGGAGACAAAGCTGATCATGTTGTAGAACGCGGCAACCTCGCCATTGGTCAGCACGGCGGTGTGGAAGGCGGAACTGTGCGCCTCGGCCGTGCCATAGACCTGCCGGGCGATGGTGTAGACCGCATAGGTCCAGTAGCCCGACATGCCGAACCACTGGAACAGGCTCATCACGCCCAGCTTGCGCATGGCGGTGGGCATTTCGCGGATCGCGCTGCCGATCTCCGCTAGCGTCGCGGCAATGCCCTTGGGCTGCGCGGCGATATGGGCACGCTGGACATCGGTCAGCGGCAGTTCGGGCACGCGCAGCACCGACCAGAGAATCGTGGAAAGCGAAAGCACCGCTCCCACCCAGAACACCACCCGCACGGTATAAGGAATGTTGTGCGCGTCCACCCAGTCCTGGTTCATTCCCAGCCCCACCAGCAGCGAGGGGGTGAGGAAGCCGAGCATCTGCGCAAGGCCGGTAAAGGCGCTCTGCGTCAGGAAGCCGGCCTGCCGCTGATCGGGGTTCAGCCGGTCGGACACATAGGCGCGGTATGGCTCCATGGTGATGTTGTTGCCGGCATCGAGCAGCCACAGCAGCGAAACCGCCATCATGATCGAGGCGGACAGCGGCATCAGGAACAGCCCCAGCGCGCAAAGCACCGCGCCGAACAGGAAATAGGGCGTGCGCCGCCCCCATTTGCCGCCGGTCCGGTCGCTCATCGCCCCGATGATCGGCTGGATGATCAGCCCGGTCAGCGGCCCGGCAAGCTGGAGGATGGGAAGCTGCGCCTCGTTCGCGCCAAGGTAGGAATAGATCGGCCCCATGTTGCCCTGCTGCAGCCCGAAGCTGAATTGCAGGCCCAGGAACCCGAGGTTCATCTCGAGGATGCGCGGCAGGCTCAGGCGCGGACGAAGGGCTTCCATGGCAGTCTCCCGGGCGCTTGTCCGCAGCGCGGCATCGCCATTGCGCGCTTCATGTCACAGCTTGACGCAAAGGGCAACAATCGATTGCATAGAATTACGCAACGCAACGCCGGCTTCATTACTTTGTATGCAATACATATCATTAAATACGAAGTTTGATCGCGATCAACTCGCCCTCCGCACCCCTGCCCTAGCACAGTGATTGTATCCGTTGCTTACAAACCGGCGGTTTTTGATCGCGATCAAGGTTGCACCGGATTCGCCCGCCTAGTTCTGGGCGCGGAAAGGAGGAATGCGAAATGGCAAGCAGCAAGCCGATACCCGGCACCCATATCTTCGACGGCGATGCCGCGCGCAAAGGCTATGCGCTCAACGCCCTGTGTTTCTCCTTCAACGATGCGAAGAACCGCCAGGCCTTCCTCGATGACGAGGAAGCCTACTGCGCAAAGTTCCCGCTGACGCCCGAACAGAAGGCTGCCGTCGCCGAACGCAACGTGCTCAAGATGATGGCTGCGGGTGGCAACATCTACTACCTCGCCAAGCTGGCCGGCATCTTCGGGCTGAACGTTCAGGACGTCGGCGCGCAGCAGACCGGCATGACCGTGGATGCCTTCAAGCAGATGCTGCTCGATCAGGCGGTGGGCGTGAAGGAGACGGCCCATGGCTGAGATCCTTGGCGGCTTTTTCTCCAGCCACGTCCCCGCCATCGGCGGCGCGATCGCCCGCAAGGCGCAGGCCGAACCCTACTGGTCCCCCTTCTTCGATGCCTGGCCGCCGGTGCGCGAATGGCTTGGCAAGGTTAAGCCGACGACCATCGTCGCCTTCTACAATGACCATGGCCTCAACTTCTTCCTCGACAAGATGCCGACCTTCGCCGTCGGTGCCGCGCCGAGCTATGCCAATGCCGACGAAGGCTGGGGCCTGCCGCTGTTCCCGACGGTGCAGGGCCACCCAGAGCTGAGCTGGCACATCATCGAGCAACTGGTGGAAGATGAATTCGACATCACCACCTGCCAGGAAATGCTCTGCGACCACGCACTGTCGATCCCGATGGTGCTGGCATGGCCCGATCACGCCCCCGCGCCAGTGCGCGTCGTGCCGATCACGATCAACACCGTGCAGCACCCGCTGCCATCGGCGAAGCGCTGTCTGGCGCTGGGCCGTTCGGTGGCGAAGGCACTGGCCAACTGGGGGGCGGACGAGCGGATCGTCGTCATGGGCACGGGCGGTCTTTCGCACCAGCTCGACGGCGAACGCGCCGGCTTCATGAACCCGGAATACGATGCGTTCTGCCTCGACAACCTGTCGAAGGACCCGGATGCGCTGACCAGGCATTCGGTGCATGAGATCGTCGAGCTTGCGGGCACCCAGGGCGTCGAAATCCTCAACTGGATCGCCGCGCGCGGGGCCATGGGCCAAACCGCGAGCGAGGTCAGCCGCACCTATCACATCCCGATTTCGAACACCGCCGCCTCGGTGCTGGTGCTCGAAACCGAGGCCGGCCAGCGCGCCGGGCAGGCAAAGGAGACGGCAGCAGCCGCATAGCCTGAATCACCAGTTCTCCCCACCTTGAGCGGCTTGTCCTCGGACTCGCCGCTCATTTTTTTGGGTCAGCCGAACCGCCAGGCGAGAAACAGCGAAGTGGAAAGCACGACCATGATCGCCAGCGGCGCGCCCATCCGCGAATAGTCGGAGAAGCGATAGCCACCGGGACCCATGACAAGCAGGTTGTTCTGATGCCCGATGGGCGTGAGGAAGTCCGACGATGCGCCGATCAGCACGGCCAGCAACATCGCATCGGGCGGCAAACCCATCATATCCGCCACGCGGACGGCCATCGGTGCCATGATGACTGCGGTCGCCACGTTGTTGAGGAAGATCGACAGCAGCATGGTAACCGTACAGATCGCGCCGATGGCCACCGCCAGCGGCTGGCCATGCAGCGTTTCGCTGAGCCATGAGGCGAAGTAGCTGGCACCACCGCTGTTTTCGAAGCTGGCACCCACCGGGATCATCGCTGCAAGCAAGACGATGATGGACCAGTCAATCGCCATGTAGACCTGATCGGCCGGCACCAGCCGGAACGCGGCGATCAGGGTCGCGGCAGCGAAAAAGGCGATGGCCGGCGACAGTCCGGTCATGACAATCGCGATGATGGCCGCGATGAAGATCGCGCCGATGGCATAGGCCTTGCCCCCGTGGGTCGCCAGCCTGTCGAACCGGTCGATCTCGAGCAATCGGAGGCGCGATACGGCGCGGGCCACGGCATTGCTTTCGCCTTCGAGGAACAGCTGGTCGCCCGCGTCGATTTCCATCAGCGCCATGGGCAGGCGCTGCTTCGCGGCCCGCGGGCCGGCTGCCACGAGCCGCACGGCATTATCGGTTTCGATCGCCAGCGCCGAATAGCCGCGGCCAATCAATGGCGAACCGTGAGCCACGCTGACCCGAGCGAAGACCTCGCTCGCGCCCGGCATGTCAGGCGGCACGCAACCTTCGAACGATGCGGCCACGATCCGGGGCTCGCTCCTTGACATCAGCAGCAACCGGTCACCCATCCGCAGGCCGCCTTCAGGCCAGTTTCGCAAATGGCCGAACCGCACGATGCCGATCATGCGCGCACCCACTGCCCGGAGCCGTGCGGAGAGTTCGGACTGCTCGCCGCTGAAGGGCGCAGCCATGGGCAGCTCGAAAGTCATCCATGGCTGCGGGGCGGCGCGGGCGGCGGGCTTGCTGGCTGGCAGAAGCCGCCAACCGACGGTTGTAATGTAAACCAGCCCGATCCCGGCAACCAGCGCTCCCACTGCGGTCATGTCGAAGAAGCCGAACGGTTCACCCAGCTCGCGGTCGCGCATCGACGAAATGATCAGGTTCGCGGGCGTACCGATCAGCGTTGTCATCCCGCCCAGGATCGTCGCGAAAGCCAGCGGCATGAGAATCGCGCCGGGAGCCTTGTTGTTCGACCGGACGATCTCGGCGGCGATCGGCATTGTCACCACCAGTGCGGCAATATTGTTCATGAAGGCCGAAAGCACGGCACCCGCCGCCAACAGCAGGCCCATCCGAACCTGAAAATTGGCGTTTGGCGGCATGAAACGCGCGGTCACGACGTTGGCGATGCCAGACAGTTCCAGCGCCCGGCCGACAACCAGCACGGAAGCCACGGCAATGACCGCCGGATCGGAAAACCCGGTCAGGGCATCGCGCAATGGCACCAGCCCGGTGACCAGACAGGCCAGCAGGGCCAATGCTGCCACCAGATCGTGGCGAACCCGTTCGCTGACGAACATGATCAAGGCCGCGCCCAGGATCAGGGCGCTGGTCAAGGCAGGCGAGGGCATCATCGCGGCGATTTGCGCTACCGGCCCACTTGTCGACACGTTGTCCGCAACTCCCGGGCCTGACCGCCTGAAGCGCGGCGATTTCGCTGGGATCGACGTCAAACGACGCCTGACCGGCAGACTCTACAACGCAAGTTCGGCGGTAAGGTTGCCGCCGCATAGCCTGAACCACCAGTTCTCCCCACCTTGAGCGGCTTGTCCTCGGACTTGCCGCTCATTTTTTGCCTGACGCACGCAGTGGCGGTGGTCACTGCACGGTGCGGCGTATAGGGGTGCGTTTCAGCCCGCCGGGAGCCCGCCCATGCCCATCACCATCACCGCTTTCGCTCAATCTCCCGATCGCGGACGCGGGCTGGCACGCGACATGCGCGTGCGCTGGGCGTTGGAGGAAGTCGGCCAACCATACGCTGTCCGGCTTCTGTCATTCGCCGAGATGAAGCAGCCTGAACACCGCGCGCTGCACCCTTTCGGGCAGATCCCGACCTTCGAGGAGCGGGGTCTTGCGCTGTTCGAATCCGGCGCGATCATTCTCCACATCGCGGAAAGCCACGCCGGACTGATGCCCGCCAACGGCCCGGCCCGGGCGCGGGCGATCAGCTGGATGTTCGCCGCGCTGAACACGATGGAGCCTCCCATCGTCGAACGCAGCCTGTCCTGGCTAGTGGAGCGAGACAAGCCGTGGTTCGCCGAGCGGCAGGCCATGCTTGATGAGCGGGTGCGCGTCCGGCTGGGCGAGCTGGCCGGCCATATGGGAGAAGCCTCATGGCTGGATGACGGCTTCAGCGCTGGCGACCTGCTGATGGTCACGGTGCTGCGCCGGCTTGATGGATCGGGCCTGCTTGACGCATTCCCCACCCTGACCGCCTACGTCGCCCGCGCCGAAGCCCGCCCCGCATATCAGCGGGCCTTCGCCGATCAACTCGCGGTCTTTGCCCGCGCGCAGGCGGGCAACCCCTTCACACCGCCGAACTGAAGCGGCGGGCGCTGTCCTGCCGGTAGGGATCGAACAGCGCGGCGATGGTGCGGGCATAGGGCACGCCGTCTTGCAGCAGCACCAGATCCTCACCCTCGATCACGGCCAGCCCGCGCTGGGTGAACTGCGCCAGCGCCGGGGCCATGGCTGCCAGCCGCTCGCGGCCCACGCGCGCGCGGCCCTGGCAGAGGAATTCGGTGATGATCCCGCCAAGCTCGCGGTCGCTGGCGGAGCGCAGCACGCCGACGTGGCCGGGCACGCGGTCCTGCGACAGCATCATGCGATAGCGCCCGGCGTTCTTCTCGTTCTGGACGATCACGTCGGGGAACATCGAAATCGCCGAGGCGCCCAGGCCGAGCAGGACCGGCGCCGCGTCGTCGGTGAAGCCCTGGAAATTGCGATGCACTTGCCCCGCGCGCGCGGCCATGGCCATGGGATCGCCGGGCAAGGCAAAATGATCGAAACCGATCGGCACATAACCTGCGGCGGCCAGGTAATCGTGCCCCGTCGCCGCCATGGCAAAGCGCTGCGCCTGATCGGGCAGTTCGCTGGCGTCGATCCGCTTCTGGCGCGGGATGATGTGCGGCACGTGGGCATAGCCGAACAGCGCGATGCGGTCCGCCCCCAGTTCCACGCTGCGCGCCAGTGACGCCTGCAGGTCGTCCATCGTCTGGCCGGGCAGGCCGTACATCAGGTCAAAGTTGATCGAGGAGACGCCGGCGCGGCGCAGCATCGCCGTGCTGCCTTCGATCATCGCATCGGGCTGGACCCGGCCAATGGCTGCCTGCAGGCGCGGCGAGAACGTCTGCACCCCCATCGAGGCGCGCTGCACCCCGACCACGCGCAGCACCGGTTCCCAGTCATCGCTCAACGTGCGGGGATCGAGTTCGATCGACCAGACCGGATCGACCAGATCGCATTTCAGCGTCAGCGCATCTACCAGCCGGACAAAATCGGTCGGCGCGATGGCGTTGGGGCTGCCGCCACCGAAGGCCACGCGGCGGACGCTGACCCGCCCGTCCAGCCGGGTGCCGACAAGGGCGATTTCGCGGTGGAGCGAATCCAGATAGCTGGCCAGCCGGTCACGCCGGTTGGCCGCACCCGTATTGCAGCCGCAGTACCAGCAGATCTGTTCGCAGAAGGGGATGTGCAGATAGAGCGATACGTCGCCCGAAACCGCACGCAGCGCCGCATCAAGCTCCTGCGAACCGACGGCAGGGCCGAACTCGGCGGCGGTCGGAAAGCTGGTGTAACGCGGCACCGGCGTTTCCAGCAGTTCGGGGTAGTAAGGCCACATGATGCGTGCTGTTTTCCATCCTCTCCGCCGCAAATCATTGCGAAGGGTCAAAATGGCACCCCGATGCGCGCTTTCGCGATGAGCCCGAATGGCAGCCCTTGGCGCAGCAGCCGTTGGTATCGCCGCCCGGAATGCCGTTGCCGTTCAGCGGCACGTTGACCATGTGCACCTGACCATCGCCGGTGCACAGCGGCACGGTCAGCAGGCCCGCGGCGGCTGCCGGGGTGACGTTGAGCGCGGCGGGAACCAGCGCGATGATGCCGAACAGGCTGATCGCCCTCATGCCTCTTCCTCCGCCTCGTCCTCGATCAGGATGCGGTTGGCGGCACCGTCGAGATCCTCGAACTGGCCGCTGCGCAGCGCCCAGAAAAAGCCGATCAGGCCGAAGAAGCCCATCATCAGTGCCAGCGGGATCAGCAGCGCCAGCCCGGTCATCGCGCTGCCCTCACCAGCCGCAGCGAATTGGCGATGACGATCAGCGAACTGGTCGACATGGCGACAGCGGCCAGCAGCGGGGTGACATAGCCGGCGATGGCCAGCGGCACGGCCAGCACGTTGTAGCCGATGGCCATGACGAAGTTCTGCTTCACCACCGCCATGGTCGCACGGCTGGCAGCGACCGCGCGTGGCAGCGCGGCAAGCGAATCGCCAAGGAAAACGAAGTCCGCCGCCTGCCGGCCGACATCGCTAGCGGTGCCCGGCGCGATCGAGGCATCGGCGGCGGCGAGCGCAGGTCCATCGTTGAGCCCGTCGCCCGCCATCAGCACGCGGCGGCCCTGCGCCTGCTGCTGGGCAATCGCCGCCTGCTTTTCCAACGGACTGGCGGCAGCGCGCGCCTCAAGCCCGGTGGCGCGGGCCATTTCCGCGACGGCCCGATCATTGTCGCCCGACAGGATCGAGCAGGCGATGCCCATGCCGGCCATCCGGGCGAGCGCCGTTTCGGCATCGGGGCGCAACCGGTCGGCAAAGGGTATGAGCCAGGTCGCCATGCCGGCAATGTCGAGCGTGGTGGCGACGCCGGTGGCCGCTTCGGGGCGGCGCAGGGCGACGGCCCTGCCCTGCCACAGCGCGCGGACGCCCTGCCCCGCTTCTTCCACCACATCGGCCAGCGGCGCGGCCCTGACGCCGCGCGCGGCGAGCGCTTCGGCCAGCGCGCGCGAGATCGGGTGGCGGCTGTGCGAGGCCAGCGCCAGCGCCACGGCGGCGGCATCGGCGGGCAGTGCGGCGATCACCGCAGCATCGGGCGTGGGCTTGCCCATGGTCAGTGTGCCGGTCTTGTCGAGCAGGGCGCGGTCGATCCGGCTCATCCGTTCGAGCGCGGACCCGTCCTTGACCATGATCCCCTTGCGCATCAGCGCGCCGCTGGCGACCACTTGCGCCACCGGCACCGCCAACCCCAGCGCGCAGGGGCAGGTGATGATCAGCACCGCGATGGCAACGACCAGCGACTGGTGCAGCCCGGCTCCGTGGATCATCCAGCCGGCAAAGGTCAGCAGCGCGGTAAGGTGGACGGCAGGCGCATAGAAGCGCGAGGCGCGATCCGCGATCCGCACATAGGCAGAGCGCGCCTGTCCGGCCGCGTCCATCAACCGCGCGATTTCGGCGAGCGAGGTGTCCTGTCCGGCGGCGGTGACGCGCACGTCGACCGGGGCATCGAGGTTGAGCGTGCCGGCATGGACCGCTCCGCCCTGCGCCACGAAGACAGGCAGGCTTTCACCAGTGAGCAGCGACTGGTCGAACCGGCTTTCGCCTGCGACCACTTCGCCATCGGCGGCAAGCCGCTCTCCGGCGGCGACGCGGATCAGCATCCCCGGCAACAGATCGCGCGCGGCGAGCCATTCGAGCGCACCGTCCTTGCCCACGACCATGGCCCCGGGCGCGGCCTGTCGCAGCAGCGCATCGACCCCGGCGCGCGCGCGATCGCGCATCATAGCGTCGAGCGCACGGCCCGCCAGCAGGAACAGCAGCAGCATCAGCGTGCCGTCGAACCAGGCATCGTGCCCGTTGGTGAGGGTTTCGTAGAACGACAGCGTTGTCGCCAGTGTCACGCCGATAGAGATCGGCACGTCCATGTTGGTCCGCCCGCGCCGCAGCACGGACCAGGCCGAGCGGAAGAACGGCATGCCCGAATAGACGATGGCCGGCACGCCGATCAGCGCGGATAGCCAGTGAAACAGCTCGCGCGTGGCCCCGTCCGCGCCCGACCAGATGCCGACCGAAAGCAGCATCACGTTCATGCAGGCAAAGGCCGCGACCGCCACCGGCGCGAGCAGCGGCTTCACAGCCGAAGGCGGTGGTGCCATGTCATCCCCGCGCGGCTGGCTGGGAAAGCCCACTGCCGACAGGGCATCGACCAGTTGCGGCGTGGTAACCGCAGCGTCATGCGCAACGCGAACCTGCCGGGCCGAGAGGTTGACCCGGGCCGAGACGACCTGCGGCACGGCTTGCAACGCGCGCTCCACCTTGCCCATGCAGCCGGCGCAATGCATCCCCGGCACGACCAGCACGGTCTCGCAGGAGGCAGCAACGTCAGGCAGGGCGCGGGTGGCCATCAGAGGTCTTCTTCGCTCCGCCAGCGCGAACCGTTGGCGGCGATCTCCAGCCGCACGCGCCAGCGCCCTTCTGGCAGCGGCGCGCGGGAGACGTAGCTGCCGTCGGGTGCTTCGGCAAAGGCCATGGCACGATCAGGCACGCGGCCCAGCGGATGGCGGGCCAGGGCGCTCAGCGTCGCGCCGGCAGGCACGCCGGTCAGCGTGACATGGACCGAGCCGTCCTTGGCCCGGCGCGCCACAGCCGTCCAGCCGAGTGCCTTTTCCTTCGCCGCCTCATCCAGCCAGTGGTTGTAATGCTGGCTGGCGACGTAGGAGTTCTCCACCACTTCGCCGCCAAAGGTCGATATGGCCTCGCGGGCCAGGTAGAAGTTGACCGCTATCACCACGCCGAAAAAGGCGACGAGGATCGCGGTCATGTGCCAGCCGGTGAAGGCCGTGGGTGCGCGCGTAGCCATCATTCTTCTCCCGGTGCGTCGAAAGTCGTCTTGCTGGTATCGCCGCCACCTTCCTTGTCGAGCGCGCGCAGCACGAACGAGACGGGCTGCCTGGCGGTGCCCGCCGGCGCGATGACATAGACGCGGATCGGCTGGGTGGCGTCAGGCTCGACGGTGCGCAGCAGCTTGCGCGCGGCGCTCTCGCGCGAGGTTTCGTCGGTCCACATCTTGCCACCGGGCAGGCCCTCCAGCGTGATCTCCATTTCGCGCGGACGGCCTTCCATGTTGCGCAGCTTGACCGTGTAGGCGTTGCGCAGCGAACCGTCGCTCAGCGTGACGAACGGCGGATTGCGGTCCTTCGCCACCGAGATGTCGATATGGGTGCGGGTGCCGAGCAGGAACAGCAGGCCGAAGCCGATCGACCCCCAGATCGCCAGATAGATCAGCGTCCGCGGGTGCCAGATGAGCTTGGCATGCGAGGTGGGCGGCGCACCGGCCTTTTCCCGGGCGCTGTCTTCCAGCGTGGCATAATCGATCAGGCCGCGCGGACGACCGAGCTGGGCCATGACCTTGTCGCAGGCATCGATGCACAACGCGCAGGTGATGCATTTGATGTCCGGTCCGTTGCGGATGTCATAGCCGGTCGGGCAGACCGCGTAGCATTGGTTGCAATCGACGCAGTCGCCCACCCCGCCGGGGTTCTTCTCCGCCTTCTTGACGCTGCCGCGCGGTTCGCCGCGCCAGTCCTTGTAGGTGACCAGCAGCGATTTTTCGTCCAGCATGGCAGTCTGGATGCGCGGCCAGGGGCACATGTAGATGCACACCTGCTCGCGCATGAAACCGCCGAACCAGAAGGTCATGAACGTCAGCACGCCAACCGTGGCATAGGCAACCGACGGTGCCTTGAGCGCGAAGAAATCACGGAAAAGCGCAGGCGCATCGGCGAAATAGAGGATCCATGCACCGCCGGTGAGGAAACTGATCGCCAGATAGATCGACCACTTGAACAGCCGCCGCGCGATCTTCGCCGGGCCCCAGGGCGCGGCCTGCAGCTTCATCTGCGCGTTGCGGTCACCATCGACCAGCCGGTCGATATGCTGGAACAGATCGGTCCACACCGTCTGCGGGCAGGAATAGCCGCACCAGGCGCGGCCCACTGCCGAGGTGATCAGGAACAGCCCGATGCCGGCCATGATCAGCAGGCCGGCAACAAAGTAGAACTCCTGCGGCCAGATTTCGATGCCGAACATGTAGAAACGGCGATGGGCCATATCGACCAGCACGGCCTGGTTGGGTGAATAGGGCCCGCGATTCCAGCGCAGCCACGGCGTGACGTAATAGACCGCCAGCGTAACGAACATCACCGCCCATTTCAGGCGGCGAAAGCGACCGTCGACTGCCTTGGGGAAAACGGCCTCGCGCTTTTCGTAGAACGGCGTCGCGGCCTTGGTTTGCACGGGTTCAGGACTGTTCATTTCAAACTACCACCGGGTGAGGCCGCAGCCCTTCCGCCGGAACTCCCAAAGAGCCCCGGCGGCAAAGTCTGCGAATTAGGGCTGCGCAGGCGCAGCAGCAAAGTCCTCGCCACCCCCCAGCGAGTGTACATAGGCAGCCAGCATCTTGATCGTGGCTGCATCAAGCTTGGTGTTCCACGCGGGCATAACACCGGCATGGGCATTCGTCACGCTGGCCTGAACACTGGCCTTGGTGCCACCGTAGAGCCAGATGCCGTCGGTCAGGTTCGGCGCGCCGAACTGGCGGCTGCCCTTGCCGTCCGCACCGTGGCACGCGACGCAGTTGGCCGCGAAGATCGCCTGCCCGCTGGCCGATGCCGCGCCCGGCTTTTCCTTGCCCGACAGGGTCAGGACATAGCTGGCGACGTCGCTGACCTGCGCCGCCGTCAGGATACCGTCCTTGCCGAAGCTGGGCATCAGGCTGGTGCGGGTCTGGGCATCGCCCGGCTGGCGAATGCCGTGGGTGATCGTCTGCTCGATGGTCTTGAGGTCACCGCCCCACAGCCAGTCGTCGTCGACCAGGCTGGGATAGCCGTTGCCGCCCGCCGCGCCGGCACCGTGGCACTGGACGCAGTTAACGCGGAACGCGGCGCGGCCACCGGCCACTGCCTGTTCCATCAGTTGCTTGTTCGCGGGCAGACTTTCCAGCGGCGTGGCGGCCATCGCCGCCATGATCGGCGCGCGCCGGTCTGTTTCCGCCTTCACTTCCGCCGCAAGCTGGCCCCGGCTGGTCCACCCCCACATGCCCTGGGTACCCTTGCTGAGCATCGGGATAGCGGGGTACACCACCACATAACCGATCGAAAACAGGATGCAGGCGTAGAAGGTCAGCAGCCACCAGCGCGGCAGCGGGTTGTTCAGTTCTTCGATGCCGTCCCATTCGTGACCGACGGTCTCGACGCCGGTTGCGTCGTCGATGCGCTTATTCGCCATGGTCGTCGTCCTTGAATATCATGTTGGCCGCGGTGTCGTTGTCCTCACGCGCGCCGGGGCGGAACGGCCAGGCGGCGAATGCGACAAACACCACCGCCATGGCCATCAATCCCCAGCTGTCGGCGAGGTGCCGCAGCGATTCATAGGTCGAATGCGGGCTCAACGGCCCTTCTCCGTCGCTAGATCCTCCTGGGCCGCCGCACTGTTGACGTCGACCATGGTGCCAAGCACCTGGAGGTAAGCGATCAGCGCGTCCATCTCGGTCAGGCGAGCCGGATTGCCGTCGAAGTCGCGGACCTGCGCCTTGGGATAGCGCTTCTGCAGGTCTGCCGCGTCGGCATTGGGATCGGCCTGGGCCTTGAGGTCGTCATTCGCCTTGTCGATGTCTTCCTTGGTATAAGGAACGCCGACCCGGTAAAGCGCCGTGAGGCTGGCCTTCATGTCACCGGCGTTGAGTTCCTTGTCGGCCAGGAAGGCGTACATCGGCATCACCGATTCAGGGACGACCGCGCGCGGGTCCTTGAGGTGCTGCACATGCCACTCGTCCGAATAGCGGTTGCCCACGCGCGCCAGGTCAGGCCCGGTGCGCTTTGAACCCCACTGGAACGGGTGATCGTACATCGATTCCGCCGCAAGGCTGTAGTGGCCATAGCGTTCGACCTCGTCACGGAACGGACGGATCATCTGGCTGTGGCACACGTAGCAGCCTTCACGGACATAGATGTCACGGCCGGCCTGTTCGAGCGGGGAGTAGGGACGAACGCCCTTCACCTTCTCGATGGTGTTGTCGATCCAGAACAATGGCGCGATTTCCACGATGCCGCCGACGGTGACCGCGAGGAACGCGAAGACACCAAGGAGGGCCACGTTACGCTCCAGCTTCTTGTGGCGCTCGATGGTTTTCGAAGTGGTTTCAGTCATGGCTGTCACCCTTATTCGGCAGGAACGGCGACCAGCGGACGGTCAGTCTCGGCGTCGTAGGGAGCGACATCCATCGGCTCCTCGACCCGCTGACGACCGGCAATGGTCTGCCATACGTTGTAGGCCATCACGAACCCGCCCGAGAGGTAGAGCAGCCCGCCGAAAGCGCGCAGCAGATACATCGGATGGAGTGCGGCGACGGTTTCGGCAAAGCTGTTCACCAGGTAGCCGTCAGCGCCGTATTCGCGCCACATCAGGCCCTGGGTGATGCCCGCCACCCACATCGAAGCGGTGTAGAAAACGATCCCGGCGGTCGCCAGCCAGAAGTGCCAGTTGATCATCCGGGCGCTGTACATGCGGCCGGTGTTCCACAGGCGCGGCGTCAGGAAATAGACCGCCGAGAAGGTGATCATGCCGTTCCAGCCCAGCGCACCGGAGTGGACGTGGCCGATGGTCCAGTCGGTATAGTGCGACAGCGAGTTGACCGACTTGATCGACATCATCGGACCTTCGAAGGTCGACATGCCGTAGAAGGCCAGGCTCATCACCATCATGCGGATGATCGGATCGGTGCGGATCTTGTCCCAGGCACCGTTCAGCGTCATCAGGCCGTTGATCATCCCGCCCCAGCTCGGCATCCACAGCATCACCGAGAACACCATGCCCAGCGTCTGCGCCCAGTCGGGCAGCGCGGTATAGTGGAGGTGGTGCGGCCCAGCCCAGATGTAGAGGAAGATCAGCGCCCAGAAGTGGATGATCGACAGGCGATAGGAGTAGATCGGACGACCCGCCTGCTTCGGCACGAAGTAGTACATCATCGCCAGGAAGCCGGCGGTCAGGAAGAAGCCCACCGCGTTGTGACCATACCACCACTGCACCAGTGCACCCTGAACGCCCGCCCACAGCGGGTAGCTCTTGGCACCCAGCAGGCTGACCGGCAGGTTGATGTTGTTCACCAGGTGCAGCATCGCCACGGTCAGGATGAACGACAGGAAGAACCAGTTCGCCACGTAGATGTGGGGTTCCTTGCGCTTCACCAGCGTGCCGACGAAGACCAGCAGATAGGCCACCCAGACGACCGTGAGCCAGAGGTCGACGTACCATTCGGGTTCGGCATATTCCTTGCCCTGGCTGATGCCGAGCAGATAGCCCGTCGCCGCCAGGACGATGAACAGCTGATAGCCCCAGAACACGAACCGGGCGACGCCCGGGAAGGCCAGCCGCGCACGGCAGGTACGCTGCACGATATAGAAGCTCGACGCGATCAGGGCGTTGCCGCCGAACGCGAAGATGACTGCCGACGTGTGCAGCGGCCGCAAGCGACCGAACGTCGTCCATTCCAGGCCCAGGTTGAGCGCCGGAAAGGCGAGTTCCAATGCGATGTAGAGACCGGCCAGAAAGCCCGCGAGCCCCCAGAACACCACGGCGATCACGCCCCAACGGATCGGGTCGTCATCATAGCGGCTCTGGTCGGGCGCGGTGATCGCCCCCGATGCCACGGCCTTGTAGTCGGTCCGGGTGAGGCTGACCCACAATCCGATCACCGCCGCCAGCGCGACGATGCCCATGTGGATCGCAAAACCCGTATCTGCCGCTCCGGCCACTGCAAGTACTGCAATGAGGAGCGCCGCGAGCCACCAAGCAGCCCGCGCGATCATTTTATCCATGAGCCTTCCCTCTCATGAGTGAATAGATGAGAGCTTGCTAATACAAACCTCATCACCGCGCTAGCTTTGATTTGCAGTCGCAACATTGACCCGGGTCAAATTGCCGGGAAACCCGCTGATCTTTCTGCGCTGCAGTGCAAAATTGCGCCCGATCAATGTTTCCGCGCCGAGTCGGTACGATTGCGCTCCCGACGTCGCAAAGGACCCAGGCCGCACAGGGCGGCCGATGCGGCGAAGGATGAGGGAAGATGAAGAAGTATACTGTCGTTGCAGCGGCCCTCGCCGCTACCATGCTCGCCAACCCGGCCCACGCCGGCAGCGCAGACGGTCGCATTCAGGTCAAGGTCCTCGCCACCGGCGTGCTGCCCGACGGCAAGATCGACACGGTGAAGTCCGTGATCCCGTCGGTTGCCGCCGCGCTCGGCGCTTCGCCCGATACCAAGGCGAACGACAACGTCGTGCCGACCATCGCGGTGGAATACTACGCCACGCCGAGCGTCTCGATCGAGACGATCTGCTGCCTCACCACCCACCATGTGACCGGCACCGGTTCGATCGCCGGCGCGGCGATTGCCAACCATGTCATGATCCTGCCCGCCACGGTGACGCTGAAGTATCACCTCGATGCCGGTGCGATCAAACCTTACGTCGGCGTTGGCCCGGCGCTGTTCTTCTTCATCGACGAGAAGCCCGGCGCGACCGCGAAGGCTTTGGGCGCGAGCAGCCTGAAGATCAACGACACGTTCGGCCTTGCCCTTCAGGCGGGCGTGGACATTCCGGTGAACGACACCGGCATGGGCATCTCGTTCGACGCCAAGCGCTATTTCATCAAGCCGACGACGCATTTCTACACCGCTGCCGGTGTCGAAGCGCTGTCGACCAAGCACAAGCTTGACCCATGGGTTATCAGCGGCGGCGTCTACTTCCGCTTCTGATCAGGGGGCGCGGGGCGGACGCAGGTTCGCCCCGCCAGCCCGGGTTCGCTACGGCATCGGTCCGGTCACCCGGTCCGGTGCCGTTTGCTGTTGTACGGCAAAAAGTGGGTTTCAGCCGGCTTCGGCGGTCAGCGAAGCAACATTGGTGATGATCACTTCGCGGCGCGAAGGCAGGTCGATCACACCGTCCGCCTTCAGCCGGGTGAACTGCCGGCTGACGGTTTCGATCGTCAGGCCCAGCACATCGGCGATCTGCTGGCGCGAAAATGGCAGGACGAAACGCTTGACCACGCTGTCACCCACCGACTCGCAGGTGGTGTTTGACAGACGGTCGGCCATTTCCAGCAGGAAACTCGCGACCTTTTCGCTCGCCGACTTGCGGCCAAGCAGCAGCATCCAGCGGCGCGTGCGGTCGAGTTCACCCAGGGTGCGCTCCAGCAGCTTGTGTTCCAGCGCGGGATGTTCGCGCGCGAAGGCATCGAAGTCCTTGCGGCTGAACACGCAGACGCGCGCTTCGGTCAGCGCGGTGACGCCGTGACCGCTGGTCGAACCGAACGGGCGACCAATGAAATCTGAAGGATAGACGACACCAACGATCTGTTCGCGGCCATCCTCGGTGCCGGTAGACAGCTTGAGAACGCCATCGATGACATTGGCGACGAGGACCGAATCCTCACCTTCCCAGATCAGCGATTCCCCCGGCGAAAGCGTACGCCGCCGGCCGATGGCGTTGAGCGCCACAATCTCGTCCTTGTCGAGCGAAGAACAGATGGCGCGATTACGGACGACGCAGGTATCGCAGCTGGACATGCCGAACCGCTTATCAGCGCCGGGCAGCGAGGGCAATGGCGCGTTCGGTTCACATTGCAATGATCCAGCGCAAATCTCTCAGAGTATTTCCGCAACATCCGCCAGCGCCGCGCGCAGCTTGTCCAGTGCCTGCGCCTTCAGCTGATGCACCCGCGGGACGCTGACGCCGAGCACTTCGGCGATCTCCGCAAGGTTCAGTTCCTCGACGAAATAGAGCTGAACGATGGTCTGAAGCCGTTCGGGCAATTGGGAAATTGCACTTGCAACGCATTCGCGCGTTTCCTGGTCCTGCAACAGCGCCAGACTGTCGGGCCGGTCATCGGCAAAGGCCATGTCGGCGTCCGAATAGGCCTCGTCCAGCGCTTCGAACCGCACCGGGGCTCCGGCGGCCTGCAGCTGGAACAGTTCCGCCTCGGCAATGCCCAGCGCCAGAGCGAGTTCGCTTTGCGACGGATCGCGGCCCAGTTCGGCGCGCAGGCCAGCTTCCTTTTCGCGCACCAGTCGCCGCTTCTCCCCTGCCCCGCGCGACAGCGGCACGGTGCGGCGAATCAGGTCCACCATCGCCCCGCGCACCCGCAACTTGGCATAGGCGGCGAAACCGTCTTCGCCCGGGCCGGCATGGCGCTGCGAACATTCGGTCAGCGCGACCAGCCCGGCCTGCATCAGGTCCTCCAGCTCGATCCCGTCGCGGCCCGATCCGTGGACATGCCAGGCGAGCCGCCGGACCATCGGCAGGAAGCGGCGGATGCGGTCGGCGGTATCGCCCCGGTAGGCACCGGCAACCCGGGCACCGGCGGCGAATCCGCGGTGATCATGAAGGCTCATGCGGCAAGGCTTTCTTGCTGTGGAAGGGGTTCGGAATGAGGCAACGCGGGTGGTGGCGGCGCTTCGCCGCCGATCACCGCGATCACCTCGATCAGTTGCGCCGCTGGCAATTCGGCGATCGACAGGACCAGACAGGACGGCGCACGCAGGCGCAGCAGCGCGGCGAGCGCCCGCCGTGCGCGCGGCTGGACGATCAGCGCCATCGGCGGTGCCGACGCGCCGCGCTGGGCAGTGATGTCGGCAATGCGTTCGCCGATGGAACGAGCGAGATCGGGCTCGATCACCGGCTGCCCGGTGGCGGGATCCTGCAGCCCCTGCACGATCATCGCCTCCAGCCCGGCGTCGAGCGTCAGCACCGGCAGTCGCTCGTCCGGCGCGCAGATGCGCCCGACGATCAACCCGCCCAGATCGGCGCGCACCAGTTCGATCAGCCGGTCATGGTCGAGCGTCTGCTGCACCGCCTGGCTGAGGCTGGACAGGATCGGCAGCGGATGGCCGAGCGGAATGCCGTCCTCCAGCAGCGCCCGCAGCAACCGGGTCAGCGCCGCGAGTGGCAGCGGCTGCGGGTGCAGCGTTTCGACCAGACCGGCGGAATGGTCCTTCACCGCATCGAGCAGCGCGCGCGCCTCGTCGGGCCCGAACAGCGCCTGCGGACGCTCGCCTAGTACCTGGCCGAGATGGGTGGCGATCACCGTCGCGGAATCGACGGTCAGGAACCCCTCGGCGATGGCGTGGTCGCGGTGCGCCGGGTCGATCCACAGCGCCGGGCAGCCGAAGCTGGGATCGCGGGTTTCCTCGCCCGACAGGCGGTGGTTTTCGCGCACTTCGCCGGCATCGATGGCCAGCACCCGGTCGGCCCGGATCGTCGCCCCGCCCAGCGGCACCCCGCCGAGCAGGATGCGGTAATCGTTGGGTGCCAATTCCAGCGCGTCGCGCACGCGGAACTGCGGTACGACGAAGCCGAACGACTGGCTGAGCTGCTTGCGCACCCCGGTGATCCGCGCCACCAGCGGCGCACCCCGGCGTTCATCGACGAGCTGGACCAGACCGTAGCCCAGCTCGATAGTCACCAGCGTGTGGTCCGAAACGTCAGCCAGCACGATGCGCGAAGGATCGGGCGGCGGCGCGGCGGCTTCCGCTGGCTGGACCAGTGCTTTTGCCGCCCGGCGGCGCAAGCTGTGCCACAGCCAGAACGCGAGCCCGGCGGCGGGCAGGAAGATGGTCTGCGGCATCGCCGGGATCACCCCGATCGCGCCGAGGATCAGCCCGACCGGCAGCCAGGTGGAAGGGCTGGAGAACTGTCCGCCGATCTGCCCCGCCAGATCGCGGCTGTCCGAAACGCGGGTAACGATGACGGCAGCGGCAATCGACAGCAGCAGCGACGGCACCTGCGCCACCAGCGCGTCGCCCACCGCCAGGGTGATGTATCGCTGCGCCGATTCCCCCGCGCTCAACCCGTGGCTGAGCATGCCGAGGCAGAAGCCGGCGAGGATGTTGACCCCCAGGATCAGCAGCGCCGCGATCGCGTCGCCCTTCACGAACTTGCTGGCACCGTCCATCGAACCGTAGAAGTCCGCCTCGGTCGCCACTTCGCGGCGGCGCGCCTTGGCTTCCTCGGCCGTGACCAGGCCGGCGGCGAGATCGGCGTCGATCGCCATCTGCTTGCCGGGCAGGGCATCGAGCGTGAAGCGCGCGGAAACTTCCGAAACGCGCCCTGCGCCCTTGGTCACCACCACCAGGTTGATGATCATCAGGATCATGAAGACGAACAGGCCCACGGCGAAATTACCGCCGATGAGGAACGCCCCGAAGGCTTCGATCACCTTGCCCGCCGCGCTCTCGCCCTCATGGCCGTGCACCAGCACGACCCGGGTCGAGGCGACGTTGAGCGCCAGGCGCAGCAGCGTGGCGAACAGCAGTACCGAGGGGAATGACGAGAAATCGAGTGGTTTGGCGGCGTTCATCGCCGCCATCAGGATCGCCACCGACAACGCGATGTTGATGACGAACGAGACGTCGAGCAGCACGGCCGGCACCGGCACGATCATCAGCACGATCAGCGCGAGGATGCCCGCCGGCAGGGCCAGCGCGGTCAGGTCCTTGCTGCGGGCGAGGACATGCATCATCGCCGCACCCTCACAGTCCCATGGCCGTCAGCTTGCCATAGGCGGTGCGGACGAATTGCGGCGCGCCGGCGCTCGCGGCCCCGCTCGCCAGCCCAAAGGTCGCCGCCAGCGTGGCTGACATGGAAGGGCGGGACGGCAGAGCCGGCACGGCATTGCCGGCTGCGGCAAATTCCCGCGCGATGGGGCCAGATGGGGTGAGCCCCTCCCCTTCAGGGGGAGCAGCTGTGGGGTGGGGAGCCTCGGTCCACGCAGTGCTTGACCCGGCGGTCAGCCCCCAACCCGGCCCATCCCCCGAAACGGAGGAGGCCATGTCGCCCTGCCCCATCGCGCTGGCCATCCGCCCGCGCATCAGGTCCATCACTCCGCCCAGCGAGCGGGGCGCGCCGGTGCGGTCAAAGAAGATCGTGCGGTTGGCGGCAGCGGCCTGCGGCAGCAGCGCGGCGGCAGGCTGGCCGGGATCGGCGGCAAGCGCAGTCAGAAACCGGGTGGCTCCGCCCGACCCCAGAAAGTGGGCCATGTAGAGTTCGGCGGCATCGGGCTCGCGGCCCAGCACCGAGGAAAGCGCGGCGCGGTTGTCGTTGGCGAGTTCCCCCGCCATCAGCGCCGAGGCTTGCGGATCATAGCGCAGCGCCATGATCTGCGCCCGCGTTGCCCCTTCGGGCAAGGACAGGCCGTGTTCGGCCCCGTGCTTGCCCAGCGTCGCCAGCCAGGTGCCGCCGGTGAACTGGTAGAGCCCCGCCGCGCTCGACGTGCCGGCGTGGGCCGAGGGATCAAGGCTCGATTCAAGCCGCGCCTCGGCGAGCAGATAGTCGAAGTCCGCCCCCGTCGCGTCGGCGGCGCGGGCGATGGCGTCACGAACCCCCGCGCCCGCCCGGGGCGTGGCGGACGCGGGGAAGCTGGTATTGGGCAAGGGCTGGCTCACGCCGTGCTCCCGAAACGGAATGTCTCTGGGGCATGTTCAGCAAGGGGCGTGCCAGTTCGTGTTTGGTGGCTCTAAAATTCGCGAAGGAGCGGGTTTCAGAACGGGCACCGGCCCACTCCCCCGCCCGGCCGCCCAGCAGTTGTACCCTATGGGTGGCCGGGCGGGGGAGTGGGCCGGTGCAGCTCTATCCGAAGAGCAGCACCGGATCAGACAATCACGCCCGCCCGCCGGCATAGGCGTAGGCAGGACCGCTCCGCGCAGCGCGGTAGAGCGCGGGCGAGCCGGTCATGGCATCGAGCCGGGCCGAGACATTGGCCGCGATAAGGTTGCGAATCTGGCGGTTTACCTCGTTCAGCCGTCTGGCCGCATCGAGCAGCCCCCGGCATTCCTCGTCCACCAGCTCCGGGCCGCTGTCGTCCAGCCGACCGCACAGTGCGGTCTTGTCATAGGCGCAGCCCATGATGGCATCGATGTCCAGCCCGGCAAGCGCCTGCCGCTCGCTCTGCAGGACGGCAACCATCTGCCGCAGCGTTTCGCGCATTTCGGTGGCAGCGCTCATTTCGCGGTCCTTAACAGCATACCGGCGGCAATGATGGCGTCGGCGATCTTGGCGGGAACGATGGGATAGGTCCCGGATTCGACCGCCTTGCGGATTTGCGCGACGCGGTCCGCGTCAATCGGCGGCTGGCCGGGATCGAGCGCATCGCTGCGTTCGACCGAAGGTGCCGCGCTGGCCTGCGCCTTGTCCGAACGGGCCGCTGCGGGCTTCTCGCCCGAGGCAGACCGGACGGCGCGGGCATCGATGGCGCCGGCGTCGATAGCGCCGATGGGGCGCGATGGTCCAAGTTCGATAGGTGGCATGGTGCCGCTCCTTGGTCTTGCGTACAGATCAGGACGGCAAGGTGAGCGGGCATTTAAGGGGTTGGGTGGCAAATAGTTGCCGGTCGCCCGGCAAGTCCGTTCCCCTCCCTGTCAGCGAAGGGGCTGGCGGTGCATCACGGCAAGGGCACGCTGACCAGACCGGGACGGTCGATCCGCGCACGGATGGGGTCGCCCCCCGGTTTGCCGCCCGACAGGGTCCGCACGCGGATCCATGCGCCGACAGGGCCGGCTTCCATTGCCTCGCCCGGCTGGGAGACAGCAAAGCCATCGCCTTCGACGGTAATCGTCACCGCCTCTCCCCGCAGCACGGCGGGGGTTGCAGGTGCGGCTTCGTCCGGCAGGGCGAGCAAGGGCACGAACAGCCGCCAGCCGCCGGCATCAGGACACTGCACGATCACGCTGTCGCGCCGGGGCAATCGCCAGCTCAGCGCCAGCGGAGTGAAACAGGGATTGAGCCGCAGCCGCCGGTCAACCGGCATCGCCGCCCCGCTGCCGGCAAACAGCGCCACATCGCGGTCGATAGCGGCGAGATCGGCATAGGACGCGGCCTGGGCAGCGGCGGGCAACGCCAGCGCGGCGGCGAGGAGAAGCGGGCGGAGGATCATGTCGGCGGTCCTTGCGAGGCGGGCTGCCTCGCAGGCACACTTTGCAAGCCCCGTGCCAGCATCATGTCGGGCTGATCATAGCCTAGCGTGACAGTCGCCGCGTCCGCGCCCGGTTCGACCAGCAGCCTTACCGTTCGCTGCTGCGCTTCGGCGGCGCGCGCCAGCTCTCCCGCCAGCGCCACGGCGCGGGACTGGCCACCGGGTGCATAGGGGGCGAGGATGGTGACGATCTGGCGCGGATCGGCGGGTTGACCAGCAAGCCATTCGCCCAGCGGCGGCGCGCCCGGCACCGCGCGCCATACCCCGGTGGGTTCGGATCGCGGCGAGGCCTGCGCCGGCTTGCCGGGCGCACGGCGGGGAGCATCCTCCGCCTGCGACAGCGCCGAGGCGCAGATCATGAACAGGATGAGCGAAAGGTCGGTCAGCGTGGTCTGCCAACCCGTACCGGCACGGACAATCATGCCGCCTCGCGCGCGGTTTCCGGTCCGCGCTGGCCGGGCGGCAGCGAACCGGCAACCTGCGCGGCAAGCCAGTCCACCACCTTCTGCCGCTGTGCCTCCTCGCTCTGGGCGGCGCGATCCACCATGCGGGCGAGCGGGGCGAGCAGCAGGTTGGCGGCTAGCAGGCCGTAAAGCGTGGTCAGCACCGCCATCGAAATCGCGCCGGTAAAGGCACCTCTGGCCAGACCTTCCACCGGCAACTGGCTGAGCGAGATCAGGGTGCCCGCCAGCCCGAACACCGGCGCGAGTTCGCTCGCCTGGGCCAGGGTGCGCACGGCGGCGGCGCTGTCGTGCTGGCGCTGACGCTTGTGCTTTTCATGCGCGGCCAGCAGCGCGGGAAGCGAGCGGTGGGCGATGAGCGCTCCGGTTGCCTCATCGAATTCGGCATCGTCAAAGCGGTGCGGCGCGGCGCGGATCAGCCCGTCCTTGAGGATTTCCTGCACCTGTACCGCCATTTCGGCGCGCACCCGCTCGGCATCGAAGTTCCGGCTGCCAAGCGTGGCCAGCGCGTGCAGGGCGCGGCCGACATCATCCACCCCGCAGCGCAGCAGGGTGGCCGTGGCGGTGCCGCCGAACACGATGGCGGCGGACGGTCCGTCGAGCAGGGCGGCAAGGTTCATGTGGTTCTCCTGCCCTTCCAGAACGGCAGGCCCCGGCAGAATTCAGCCCTGCGGCGCAAATTTGCCGCCGCCCGGCAAGCCCTTGCCGCTCGCCGCCGCCCGATCTCGCGGAATGCCGGCTTTGACGCAATTGGCACGGCGCTTGCGTTTGTTTGCGCAGGACAACCACTGGAGCCAGGCCGATGAACGGCACGGGACTTAACGCAAGCCTTTTCGGGGTACATGCCGCAGCGCTGGAACTGCGCTCGCAGCGCATGGGGCTGATCACCTGCAACATCGCCAATGCCGCCACCCCCGGCTACAAGGCGCGCGACATCGATTTTGCCGCCGCACTCAAGGCCCGTCTCGGCGGTGCGAGCGACGAAGCGGCGATTTCCGGGGCAACGCGCTACCGCGTGCCGGTGATGCCGAGCCTGGACGGCAATACCGTGGAACTCGGCGCCGAACAGGTCGCCTTCTCCGAAAACGCGGTCGGCTATTCGGCGACGCTGTCCTTCATCAAGGGCCGGGTCGAGGAAGTCTCCCGCGCGCTCAAGGGAGATTGAGCGCCATGCCGATGAGCCTGTTCGACATCGCCCAGCGCGGCCTCTCCGCCCAATCGGTGCGGATGAACGCGGCGGCCTCCAACCTCGCCAACGCCGGTTCGATCGCCTCGACCGAGCAGGACGCCTACCGCCCCTTGCGCGCGGTCTTCGCCGAAGACCTCGACAAGGCGACCGGCATGTCCACCGTCAAGGTTACGGGCGTCCTGCGCTCCACCGCCGCCGCGGTGCGTGAACACAACCCCGGCCACCCGATGGCCGATGCCAACGGCGACGTCTGGACCGCCCCGGTCGATGAAAACGCCGAGATGGTCGAGATGCTCGATTCGTCGCGCCAGTACCAGAACCTGGTCGAAGCGCTTTCCACCGCCAAGCAGCTGATGCTCGAAACCATGAGGCTCAAATGACCACGATCACAGGCACCCAGGCCGCCACCGCTGCGGCAACGCCGTCCAAGAGCGGCTTCGCCTCGCTCGGTGCGGGCGATTTCATCAAGCTGATGACCGCGCAGATGCAGATGCAGGACCCGTTCCAGCCAGTCGACAACAAGGAGATGCTGGCGCAAATGGCGCAGTTTTCCTCGCTTTCGGCGGCCAACGACATGGGCGCTACGCTGAAATCCATCGCCGGAAAGCTCGATGCGGTGCTCGCCGCGCAGACCGCAGCGGCGAAGGCAAGTCCTGCCACCACCACCCCAACCACCACCGCCTGAACCGGGCGCAGGGAGAACAGCCATGTCCTTTTACGTATCGCTCAGCGGCCTCAAGAACGCCCAGACAGAGCTCGGCGTCACCGCGCACAACATCTCCAACGCGGAGACCACCGGGTTCAAGAAAAGCCGGGTGAACTTCTCCGACATCGTCGCCGGATCGGCCTATTCCAACCCCAAGCTGATCCAGGGGATCGGCAGCACGGTGGAAGCGATCAGCCAGAACTTCGCGCTGGGGCCGATCGAGCAGACCGGATCGGCGCTCGATCTCGCGATCAACGGCAGCGGCTTCTTCACCGCCGTGTCGGCCCAGACCGGGCAGACCTATTATACCCGCAACGGCAGCTTCTCCACCGACGAGAACGGCTACATCCGCGATGGCGACGGCAACCGATTGCAGGGCTTTCCCACCGACGCCGCCGGCACGCCGACCTCGACCACTCTGGGCGATGTGAAGATCCCTTCGTCCAACGCGGCGGGATCGAGTTTTGCCGGGGTTACCGTCAACAACGACGGCAACGTGCTGGTGTCCTTTGCTGACGGCACCAGTTCGGTGATCGGCAAGGTTGGCCTCGCCACCTTCATCGCCCCCGCCGGGTTGCTGCAGGTCGGCTCGTCGAACTGGCAGGCGACCGGGCTTTCGGGCACCGCCAAGTACGGCCAGCCCGGCGCGGGCGAATTCGGCAACCTGCTCTCGGGCGCGCTGGAGCGGTCCAACGTCGATATTGGCGAGGAACTGGTCAGCCTGATCGCGGCGCAGCGCTATTTCCAGGCCAATGCCAAGGCGATCGATACCGCCACGCAGATTTCGCAAACCATCATCAACCTGCGGACGTGAGGCACTAAGCCATGGACCGCCTGATCTGGACCGCCATGTCCGGCATGACTGACTCGATGGTCCGCCAGCGCGTCATCGCCAGCAACATGGCCAATGCGCAGACCATCGGCTTTCGCGCCGAGACGCTCTATTCCACGCCGATCACCCTCAAAGGGCCGCAACTAGAGGCCCGCGCGCTGAGCGAGGGTGAGGTACGCGGGGCGAACCTGCGGCCCGGCTCGGTTGTGCAGACCGGTCGTCCGCTTGATGTCGCGGTGTCGGGGGAGGCGATGCTGGCCTTGCAGGCAACTGACGGCGAAGAGGCCTATTCGCGGCGCGGCGACCTTTCGATCTCGCCCACCGGCGTACTCCAGAACGGCGATGGCCGCCCGGTGATCGGCAATTCCGGCCCGATCACCTTGCCGCTCGGGGCCGCTGCCTCGATCGCGCCAGACGGCACCGTGCTGGTCGCCAATCCCGAAGCACCCGACCAGCCGGCCCAGCCGGTTGACCGGATCAAGCTGGTCAGCGTTACCGGCAGCAAGATCGCCAAGGGGCTGGACGGCCTGTTCCGCGTCACCGGCGAAGGCGGCGCGCTGCCGACCGACGAGGAGGCCCGCGTCGAGACCGGCAGCCTGGAGCAGTCCAACGTCGATCCCTCCGAAGTGATGGTCGAGATGATCTCGGCCCAGCGCCTGTTCGACATCCGCACCAAGATGATCGCGACCGCCCGCGACGTTGATGAAAGCGGCGCTTCCCTGATGCGCATTTCCTGAAAAAGGACCCTGACCCATGCCCACTTCCGCCTTGCACGTCGCACGCACCGGCCTTGAAGCGCAGGACGCGCGGATGCGCGTGATCGCCAACAACCTCGCCAACGTCGGGACTACCGGTTACAAGCGTGATCGCGCCAACTTCGCCACGCTTGCCTATCAGGATGCCCGCGTCGCCGGGCAGCAATCCTCGGGCGAGACGGCCTATGCAACCGGGCTCAACCTCGGCACCGGGGTGGGCGTGCAATCGACCACCCGGATCGAATCGCAAGGTTCGATGCAGAATACCGACAACGCGCTGGACCTTGCGCTGGATGGTGACGGCTATTTCCAGGTCGCCCTGCCCGGCGGCCAGACCGGCTATACCCGCGCGGGCAACTTCTCACGCTCTGCCGAAGGCCAGCTGGTGACGGCGCAGGGCTTCGTCGTCCAGCCGCCGATCTCGATCCCCGAAGGGGCCAGCGCGATCACCATCGCGGCGGACGGCACGGTTTCGGCGCAGGTCGCCAGCCAGGCCGAGGCCACGCAACTGGGCCAGATCACCATCGCCAGTTTTGCCAACCCAGCCGGTTTGCAGGCGCGCGGCGACAACTTCCTGCTGGAAACGGGTGCTTCCGGTCCGGCGCAGGTGGGCGTTGCCGGAGAGAACGGACGCGGCAACGTGCGGCAAGGAATGCTGGAAGCATCCAACGTCAACGTCGTCGAGGAACTGGTCGACATGATCGAATGCCAGCGCGCCTACGAGATCAATTCCAAGATGATCTCTGCCGTCG
>JAGWTB010000003.1 GCA_028869175.1 Sphingomonadales bacterium | reverse complement strand
GTCGAGAAGTCTTGAAATATCGACATATTCCTGCGCCTTCTCTCCTTGCACCGGGCCATTCTGCCTCAAACCTCGATGGTGCCGTTTATGAGTTTACGGCCTAGAATTACGCCAGCCAGCTATCCGGCTTGGGCATCGGCTGCCGCTTCTGGGCATTGAGCAGGCACAGTACCGAACGGACGATCACCAGCACCATCGTCGCCAGCAGCACCAGCACCCCGATCAGCACGAACAGCAGCAACACGCCGATGACGCTGCCGGCCAGCCCGATCCAGAAGGTGTTGATCAGGTAGGTGTAGTGCGATCGCTCCCAGTCTTCCATCGGTTCGCTGCGCCAGACGAAGGCCAGCACCACGCCGACGATCCCGGTCAGCCCGATGAAGAACTGGGACAGGTAGAGCAGGCTGATGATGGTCGGACGGTTGAAATCGAAGCCGGCGGGGGCCGGCGTCGGGTTGTCGGTCATGGCATGCCCCCTTTGGTTGCGCGGCCATCATGCCGTGCCTTGCGCGGATGGGCAACGGACTTGGTTAGCGCGTTGACAACCTTCGGCTACCACAGCCGGCAAGGCCAAATTCACCCTTGCCGGTCCAGGGGATGGGCATGACGCTCGCCCGCATGATCCTGGTCCCGGCCCTGTTGCTGAGCGCTCCCGCGCCGGGCTCGCTGTTCTCCGTCGCCGAGTCGGAGGCCAGCGAGCCCGGCGCACCCCCCGCGCCCTGCGCGCGGGCAGCAGCGGCCCAACCGGGGTTCGCCTTGCTGGCAGAGGATGCGGCAGGCTGTCGGTAGCCGCAGCGGTTTGCTTCGGGTCAGGTGCCCCGTCGTAGCGCACAAGGGGGCGGCGCAGCGCGGATCGGGAAGTTAGGCACATGGCCAGTTTTGGGCATTGTCAATTGGTCTGGATCGGCACAACGTTCGCCAATGCAATTGTCTGTCAGCTATGCATCACAGCGGTCGGAAGTTCGGCAATGGTATTGGCGAGTTTGGCGCCGCAGCCTTTGGCGTATCCACTTGGTCATTTTTGTCGCTACAACCATTTCAGCTTCATTGCGGATTTACGGCGGGTTGCCGAAAGGCATTCTGGCATTTTCTTATGTGGCAGCCATCGGCATTCTACCGTTGATAGGCATGTTTCTTTTCCCGATGTGGAAGTTCAAACCCCAAGTTCTGACGCTTCGAGTTGACAGGTGCGGCATCGATACAATTATCCGCCAATTGAGCGCATCGGTCCCGTGGAATGAAATTTCTGACGTTCAGGACGAAGATGACAATCTGGTAATTCGGCTACGCAATTTGAATGCCTTTATTGTACCTGCCAGAGCGTTCGAGACACGCGAAGCGAGAACTGAGTTCAGAGATTTTGTGCTGGAAATGGTCCATGCCTGCGGCTCCAAACCATCCAAATGACCTCGGATTGAACCTGTTCCGCGTAATTGCGGCTGGCTGACAACGGTTGGCCAATTCGCCGCCCTACCCCTGCCGTTTCATCCCCTGCGCCATGGCGCTCAGCGCTTCGCGGCGGGGCAGGGCGCGCATCTTGTCGAACATCGCTTCATAGACCGGGTGCGAGACGAAGGTCGGGCCGTTGGCGAGGTTGTCCAGCGCCAGCCGGGCTACTTCGCGCGCGGGGAGGAGGTGCGGGTTGGCCGACATGTCGATGCCCTGCTTCGCTGCCGCCTCGCTCTCGGTCGGGCCGGGACACAGGGTCAGCACGTCGATGCCTTCGGGGGAAAGTTCGCCCCACAGCGCCTCGCCCAGCGAAACGACCAGCGCCTTGCTTGCGGCATAGGCAGCGGAATAGGGGCAGCCGATCAGCCCTTCGACCGATGCGGTGAACAGCAGGCCGCCGCGCCCGCGCGCTTTCAGCCGGGGTATCATGCCGTGGGCAAGCTGCATCGGCGCGTGGCAGTTGACCGTCAGCATCTCGGCCATGGCGGCGGCATCGTTGGCTTCGTGCGGGCCCTTCAGGCCGAAGCCGGCATTGGACACCAGCAGGCCCACGTCACGTCCCGCCAGCGTCGCCAGCAGTTCGCCGGGCGCTGCGGGCCCGGTCAGGTCGGCGCTGAGACATTCGACCGTAATGCCGTGCTCCGCCGCGAGCCGGGCGGCGAGCGCTTCCAGCCGGTCGGTGCGCCGCGCGGTGACGACAAGGTCCATGCCCCGCGCCGCCAGTTCCTCGGCAAAGCCCGTACCGATGCCGGATGAGGCCCCGGTGACCAGCGCCAGCGGGCCGTAGCGATGGGTGAATGCGGTGTCGGTCATGCGGTGTTCCCCTTACCAACATGGTCGTCGGGCGAGGATGGGCTGGCAAGCTGATTAGTGCAGCCAGCCCATCGCCTTGGCGGTCAACATGCCCAGCAGGAACAGCAGCACGCCGTAAACCCCCAGCCACATCAGCGGGCGCGGAGGGCGGGCGAGTTCGGGATGGCCGACCGGGAAGGTCAGCCGCACTTCGGTTCCTTCGGGCGGCGACCGGGTCGAGCCATAGACCGAATCGATCACCTCATGCTCGCTGCCTTCGGCGGAAAACCGGTAGATCGCCGCCCAGTTGCGCGCGCCATCGTCATAATGTTCGCGGTGCCCGGTGACCCGTGCGGTCACGCTGCGGGACAGCGAGCTCAGCCGCAGCCAGTCATGCCGCCCGATCGCCCAGAGGCTGAACAGGCACAGCGCGATGCCGCCGTAGACGAAGTAGTATTCCATGGCCTGACCATAGCAGCCCAGAGGTTATCGGTGCGTTGACCCGGCTGATCGGCTTCCAGGGTGGTAGCTACGAGCACCACACCCCGCGCTGGCCGTGGAGGAATTCGCGGGCGAGGCCGGCGGCCACCAGGGCATCGCCGATGGAGACGGGCTTGCCGTCCGGTCCCGTCCGCGTCACCCGGCGCAGTTCGCGGCCATATTCGTCAAAGGCGTGGGCGCTGTCGCTGGTCATGGTGAACGGTCCGGCGTTGAGCTGGGCGAGCAGCGCGGCGGCGGCGGCTTCGCCAAGACGCGCCTCTTCGGCGCAGCGCGGCGGGTGCAGTTCGGGCGCGTCGATCCCCTGCACGCGGATGCGCCGCGCGCCGATGTGGAAGGTATCGCCATCGACCACGCAGGCATCGCCGTGCCCCTGCCCGCAGCGGACGAATGCCTTGTCGACCTGCTCGACCACGGCTGGTGGCGGCGGCGGGAACAGGCGCGCGGACAGGCGGCTCCACTGGCTGGCCGCGAGCAGGATCAGCCCGGCGATCAGCCATGGCCGCCAGGCGCGGAAAAGCCGGGCGAGCACCCCTCGCCGCGTCTCTCCGCGCCATTGGCGGGCGGGCAGGACGGGGTGTTTGCGGGGCCAGGCCATCGCCTGCCGCTACAGCGGCGGGTGTCCCTCGGCAAGCGCGGCGCACCAGTCGCTCCGCCGTCCGCGCCACGGCTCGGCCAGTCCTTCGGCAACAAGCTGGCCGCCCAACGAGCGCCCCCGCCGCACGGCGGTTCGCAAGCGGCGTCCGTAACGGTCGGTGTCGCGGCTGCCGGTCTCGAGCGCGAAGGGGCCGGCGTTGAGCAGCGCGATCAGCCGCCGCGTTGCCGCTTCTCCCGCCGCGCGCTCGGCGGGGCAGCCGGCACCGTGCGTTTCGGGCGCGTTGATATCGGCCAGCCGCACCTTCGTGCCGTCCAGCCAGAAGGTGTCGCCATCGACGACGCAGGTGGTGCGGGGACCCTCGGCGCAGAGCGCGAAGAGTCCGGCGGCGAGCAGGAGGGGGATGGGCATGGCCCCGCCATGCCGCCAAGGGGCAGCGCGGGGCCACGCCGGGTACTACCGGAATGGAGATAGAACGCGCGGTTTCCCGCCCGTTACAGCGAGAGGAACAGTCCTGCCAGCGCCGCGCTCATCAGGTTGGACAGGCTGCCCGCCAGCAGCGCCTTGATCCCCAGCCGGGCGATGATCGGCCGCTGGTTCGGTGCCAGCCCGCCGGTCACCGCCATCTGGATGGCGATCGAGCTGAAGTTGGCGAAGCCGCACAGCGCGAAGGTCACCACTGCGACGGTGCGCGGCGCAAGGTCCTTCGCCTGACCCAGATCGATGAACGAGACGAATTCGTTCAGCACCAGTTTGGTGCCGAAATAGCTGCCCGCGCGCAGCGCCTCGGCCCAGTCGGGCGCGCCGAGCAGCCAGAACACCGGCGCGAAGACATAGCCCAGCAGCGACTGGAAGGTCATCTCGGGGTGGCCGGCAATGCTTCCCAGCCAGCCGACGAAGCCGTTCGCCATGGCCACCAGCGCGACGAAGGCCAGCACCATCGCGCCCACCGCGACGGCCAGCTTCACCCCGGTCTGCGCGCCTTGCGATGCGGCCATGATGATGTTGGCGGGGCGTTCCTCGTCATGCAGGCCCTCGGGCGTTTCGACCGGATCGATCACCGGCTGGTCGGGATCGTCGGGCATGATCATCTTGGCCATGACGATGCCGCCCGGTGCCGACATGAAGGCGGCGGCGACCAGATAGTCGATGCGGATGCCCATCGAGGCATAGGCGGCCAGGATCGTCCCCGCCACGCCGGCCATGCCCACGGTCATCACCAGGAACAGCTGCGACGGCGTCAGCGCCGCCAGATAGGGGCGGATCACCAGCGGCGATTCGGACTGGCCGACGAAGATGTTCGACGCGGCGCAGAGGCTTTCCACCTTGCTCACCCCGGTGATCTTCTCCAGCCCGCCGCCGATCCAGCGGATCACCAGTTGCATGATGCCCAGGTAGTAGAGGATCGAGATCAGCGCGGCGAAGAACACGATCACCGGCAGCGCCGAGATGGCGAAGCTGGTGCCGCCGATCTCGGGCTTGGCCAGCGGTCCGAACAGGAATTCCACCCCGGCATGGGCAAAGCCGAGCAGGCTGGCCACCCCGCCCGCCACCGCCTGCAGCAGACGGTTGCCCCACGGCACGTAGAGCACCAGCGCGGCAAACCCGGCCTGCAAGGCAAAGGCCGCCCCTACTACCCGCGCGCGGATCGCCCGGCGGTTGGACGAGAGGGCAAAGGCGATGGCCAGGATCAGGACCATGCCCAAAAGGCTCTTGGCGACATGCATCAGCGCTTCCCCCGGGTCAATGCGCGGTTATCGTGGCGATTTCCTAACCGGACGGGGGCGGGGCGTCGAGTGCCTTGGCGAAATGGTCCCCGGCGGGTTTCGCGCGTCAAGCCAGCGGCTTCAGTCCGGTCCCCTGCACGTCGGGCGCGCCGACGAGGGTGCGGGCGAGGGGAGTGAGCGGGGAGGGCTGCCACTGTCCGCGCCGGTAGAGCGGGCCATAGGCGATGCGTTCGAAGCTGCGCAGCGGGTGGCTGACATGTTTGGACAGTTCCAGCGCCTTGCGCAGCGCCCGGTCAGCCTTGCCGGGCTTGCGGCCGATCAGGCGTTCGAACTGCCAGTCTTCCGCCTTGTCGCGCGCCTCTTCGCCGCGGCCGGAGCTGGTGATCGATTCGTCGTGCAGCCGGTAGCCGCTGAGCCAGGCATCGAGCAGCCGGATGCGCGCGCCGGACAGGTAGAGGCTGTTGAGCAGATCGCCGTCCCACATGATCCGGTCGGCCGGATCGAAGCCGCCGCATTTGCGGAAGGCTTCGGCGCGGATGAAGGTGCTGGGCTGGATCTGGCGGTGGCTGGAATAGCCGGCGCGCAGGCGTCCATGGCTTTCCGACCATATGCGGCGCAGCACGCGGCTTTCGGCATCGATGGCGAAGCCGTGGCCCGTGAACACGTCCACTTCGGGGTGACGGGCAAAGGCAGCGGCGACCCGGGCGAAGGCACCGGGCAGGAACACATCGTCGGAATTGAGATAGCAGAACACTTCGCCGCTGGCCCTGGCGAAGCCGCGGTTGAGTCCGTCGGCGGGGCCATCGTCCTTCTCGTAGACCCGGTGGGCGATGCGCGGCCCGTAGCTGTCGATGATGGTGCGGCTATCGTCCTTCGATCCGGGATCGCAGACGATGTAGTCGATCTCCACCCCCGGTCCGGCCTGGGCCAGCACCGAATCGATGGCCTCGCCCAGCCAGCGCGCCTGGTTGAACGAGATGGTGACGATCGAGAAAAGCATGGGCGAAGTGACAGTCCGGCAAGCAGGCATGGCCGGAAGCACAGACCATCGTTCGATAGTCGCCCGCCCCGGATCGACGCGACATTAGCCGGCTTTGCCGGGTTGCCAAGCCCTGCTCGCTGCACCTGCGAAACCAGCGACGGGGGGAAGGGGTTGAATTGGAATAAACACTTTCCTACATAAAACCATATTGGTTATCTGGTGCGACTCGTCTCAGGAGATCAGCCGATGCCCAACCCCCAGATAAACCATCCCAGCCTGTCCGTGCCCTTCGTTGCCCTTGCCTTCGGTGCGGCGGGGGATGCGGCGGTTCCTGTTACCCCGGCGAGCGGGCTGCCGATGCGCGAGGCACCCTATGCGGCGGCGCGGGCGCTGGCCGCCAATACCGTGGTCACGCCGGGCCGCGCCGTGATGGCGGACTGTTCGGTGGCCGGTCCGGCGGTACTCGAACTGGCCGATGCCAGCCAGATCACCCTGACGCTGCCCGCCGGCCTGCTGATCCTGCCGCTGGCGGTTCAGCGCTTCCTTGCCGCCGGCACCACGGCGGTGTTCAGCGCCTGGGTGCTCGACTGATGGGCGCGCTGTTCTTCCCCCGCAGCCAGCCCGCCTGGCGCAGCACGCTGCCCGCGCAGATCCGCCCCCCGGCCGTGATGGCACTGCCGCCGACCGTCACCAGCAGCGCCACCGCCACCCTCTCGCGCCAGTTCTTCCCGGCGGCGCACAATGCCTATTTCAACGTCCCCTCGATGCCACTGGGCGGGGTGTTCACCATCAGCCGCACCCAGCCCGACGCCGCCCCACCGGGCTTCGCTGCCGTTCCCGGCACGACCATCACCAATGGCACCGGCGCACCGAACGCACGCGGCGCGATGCAGGTGTCCTTCATTCACGACGGGGCCAGCTTCGAGCTGGGCGTGCCTTCGGCGCAGCTGGGCGTGCTGGTAAGGGTAGACGGCGAATTCGTGGCGCTGACCGGCCCGGCCGTGGCCACGACCACCTACCAGCGCTATGACTTCGGCAGCCGCAAGGTCCGCCGGATCGATCTGATCGGGGCGAACTGGTGGCTGGCGAGCGTGGGGGTTGGCCCGACCGACGCGATCTATCCCGCCACCGTGCGCGGCCCGCGCGTGATCTGCCTGGGCGATTCGTTCACCGCGCTGGGCAGCGATCAGTGGCAGAACTGGTTTGCCGATGCGATGGGCTGGGACGACGTGTGGAGCTCAGGCATTGGCGGCACCGGCTATGTCAATAACCAGAGTGGCACCAAAAAGACGTTCCGCGCTCGCCTGCAAAGCGATGTTGTTGCCTACAAGCCTGACATCGTCATCATCATGGGCAGCGTCAACGACTGGTCGCAGCCCGCCGCGCAAGTGGCGAGCGAAGCGGCGGCGCTGGTGGCGGAACTGCGCGCCTCGCTGCCTGGCTGTCTGGTGATCGGGGCCCATGCCTGTTCCGGCGGGGTGGAAACGATGAACTCCGCCGCGCTCGACGTGATGGACGCAACGCGCAGCGGCTTCACCGCAGCGGGCGGTATCTGGCTCAATCCCGTGCAGTTGCCGTTCGGTTTCAACGGCCCCACGGCTGCCACGCTGCTGTCCGGTGCCCATGCAGCGGGCAGGCCCGGCAATTCCGGGGTGCCGACTGCCGTGGCGGCGGGGCAGGGCATCCTTGTCGATGCGGTGGTGGGTGGTTCGGCCAACATCCGGGTTGGCGCGACGGTGGAAATCGGCAGCGGTGCCACGCGCGAGCGAGTGCATCTGACCTCTTTCACCCAGGCATCGCCCAAGGCGCTGTACGGCTTCGACGGCGCGCTGCGCTATGCCCACGCATCGGGCGAGCCGGTGGTAGAGGTCGGTCCTTCGTACATGACCGGTCGCGGCAAGGCGGGCACGCCGACCGGCTGGGGCACGGCGGACCTGTTCGTCTCCAGCGATGGCACGCATCCCACGCCGGAAGGACAGCGCGCGCTGGGCATGTTGCTGGCGCAGCTGGTGCGCAGCCACATCGCCGGGCTGCGCTGAACCGGGCGGATCGAGCGGGGCGGCGCAGGATGGCCGCCCCGCCTGGTCGCGCCATCAGGCAGCCGGGCCGAAGCCGACCGAGCGGATCACCGCTTCGCCCGTGCTGCCGGTCGAGCGGCGCTGCAGCATGAGCAGCGCGACCGGGCAGGACGGGGCAGGGCCGGTGTAGCGTTCTTCCCAGCCACCGGTCACTGCGGTCACGGTGCGCTGCAGGGGAACAAGCCCGCCGTCAAGGCACTGCAATTGCCAGGCAAAGTCCGGCTCGGGCGATGCCGTGCCATGCCACACGATCCGCAGGTCGACCGGCCCGCCGGTGGGGCGCACCGTCTGGAACAGCGCCAGTCCGGCAGGGCCGGGCTGCCAGGCAAGATGCAGGCCGCCCTCATCGCGCCGTTCGGCGGTGAGCAGCGGCTCGCCAGGCACTTGCCAGTCACCGCCGGTCGCCATCCGGCTCGTGCCGAACAGGCGGAATTCGGGATCGTAGATTCCCCGGCCCCATTGGCCCGGGTCGGCCAGCGTCGAGCGCCAGAGGTCGAACGCCGCATCGCTGTGGCCGCCGTCGGCAATGCCCTTGATCGCGTGGACAATCGCCAGCCAGCGCCAATCGCCATCATCGCGGTCCAGCCGCTGCATCAGCGCCGTGCGCGCGGCCACAAGTTCGGGCGTGCGCGCCGGCTGATCGAGATATTCGGGCAACCAGCCATTGTCGCTGTGATGGGCGGCCCGTTCGGCCAGGGCCTCGACTCCACCCTTCATCGTCAGCAGCCGATCCGCCGGCACGGTCACTGCCTTGCCGCCGGCAGTGCGGCCAAAGGCATCGATCCGCTGCGCGGCGACCACCGGATCGCCATTGGCGAAAGCGGCGGAAACCAGCCGCATGTCGGTCAGCACATCGCGCCAGCCGAGAGCTGCCGACTGGTTCAGCCCGTCAAGCCGCTGCCGGGCGTCGCCTTGCAGCGAAAGGATGGTCAGGCTGGGCTGGCCAAACGGCATGGCGGCCAGTGCGCGCCGCGCGTGGTGACCTGCCTGGGCGCTGCGGTTGGCGGCGAAGGCGCGCAGGGCCAGGCTTTCGTGCAGCTCGCTGTCCCACGGGGCAAGAGCGGCACCGGCGGCGGGATCGATCTCGCCCAGCGCCGATCCGGCTCCCGCCAGCACTAGCGCGCCTGCCAGCGCCGCCGTGGCGACCAGCGCCCCGAAAGGCTGCCGGCCCGCCACCCTATTTGTCGTCCTTGCCGTAGTAGTAATAGTAGCCGTACTCGTAGCCGTAGCCGGTGTGCTTGGGATCGAACTTGTTGAGCACGGTGCCATCGATCCTGATCCCGGCGGCGCGCAGGCGGCGCACCGCAGCCAGGCCGCGACCGCGCAGCGGACGGCCCGATTCGATCACGTAGATCACGTGGTTGATCATGTGGCCCAGCAGGATGGCATCGGCGAGACCGAGCACCGGCGGCGCGTCGATCATCACCATGTCATAGGCCTGGTTGGTATCTTCGATGAACTGGCGGTAGCTGCCGCCCGACAGCAGTTCAGGCACGCTCGGCGGCAGGGGACCAGAGGGAATGAAGTCCACTTCCGCAAGGTCGGTCTTCTGCACGGCGTCCTGCCAGCGAATCTGGCGGGTGAGCACGTTGGTCAGCCCGACATCGCGCGACGTATCGAACAGGCGGTGCTGCGACGGGCGGCGAAGGTCGGAGTCCACCACCAGCACCCGCTTGCCCAGCCGGGCAAAGGAACGGGCGATGCCGAAGGCAACCATCGACTTGCCCTCGCTCTCGCGGCTGGAGGTCACCATCATGGTGCGTGGCACACCGTCGGATGACAGCAGGCTCATCTGCGTGCGAAGCGCTGCGAAGGCTTCCGACACGCTCGACTTCGGATCGTCGAGCGCTTCGGCGGCGGTAACCCCGACGGGCAGCTTGGGCAGGATGCCGAGGAACGGAATCTGCAGCTTCTTGATCACGTCGTCCGGGGTGCGGATCGCGTCGTCATAATAGTCGCGCAGCACCACGAAGATGATCGAGGCCAGCGCGCCGATCAACAGCGCGATCGCCAGATTGCGCAGCGGGCGCGGGCGGATCGGGCTGGTTGGCGGGTCGGCCTTGTCGACCATCGAGATGTTGTTGGTCGCCACCCCGGCAGAGGCACTGACTTCCTTGTAGCGCTGCAGCAGGCCTTCATACATCGTCCGGTTGGTCGATGCCTCGCGCGAGAGGATGTTGAACTGCACGCGGTCGCCCTGCTCGACCTGGTTCTTGCCGCGCAGGCCGGTAACCTGGCCGGCAAGCTGACGCTCGTTGCGCAGGGCGGTGTCGTATTGCTGGTGCAGGCTGTCACGCACCTGGTTGGCATAGCGGTTGATCTGGCGATCAAAGTCGGCAACCTGATCGCGCCGCTGCTTCATCACCGGATGATCCTCGCCGTAGCGCTCCTTGTCGCGCGACAGTTCGGCCGAAGCGACGGCGCGTTCGCGCAGCAACTGCTGGATCGCCGAATTGTTCTGCACTTCGGGGATCGCCAGGACATTGCCCGATGCCGCCACCCGGTAGCGCTCCTCGGCGCGAACCCGTTCAGACGTCGCGTCGGACAGGGCCTTGTTGGCATCGACCAGCGTGGTCAGCAGCAGCGAGGTGGAGGTACGGTCATTGCCGCTGGAGCTTTCGGTGACAACGTCGATCAGGCCCTTGTCACGCGCGTAGGAAATCTGCGCCCGTTCAGAGGCTTCGAGCCGGTCCTTGGCGATGCGCAGCTGGTCTTCCAGATAGGTGCGCGCATAGGCCGAGGAATCGAACTTGCGCTGCAGGTTCGCGGCGATGAACTGTTCGGCGTAGCTGTTGGCGATCTTGGTGGCATAGGCCGGATCGGGCGAGGTGAAGCTGATTTCCACCACCTGGCTGCTGCGCGGCAGCTTCGATTCGAGATTGCCCTGCAGTACGTCGGCGATGACCTTGCGCCGGGTATCCGCCATGGTCATGCCCGGCTCGGTCGAGCGCGGCGCGTTGAGCGACATGCGCCGGAAAAAGTCATCATTTCCCGCGAGGTTGAGCGCGTTGACCACGCGCAGCGCCAGCGAATGGCTGGTCAGCACATCGAGGTTGGTCTGCAGGAAGCGATCAAGATCGTAGGCGTAGGGGTTCGATTCGCCGTTGCGCGAATCGTTGATGAAATTCTCGGTCTGTACGTCCACCTGCACCGACGCCGTGGCGCGGTAGATCGGCGTGGTGGTCAGCGTGGCGATCATGCCCAGCGACAGCGCCAGCAGCATGATGCCGGCGATGAACAGCCGGTTGCGATAGAACGCGGCAAAGATCCTGCGCAGATCGATCTGCAGCGTGGGCAGACCGGAACTGTCCTCGCCATCAGCGAAGCTTGCCGCGTCTGGCTGGATCGACCGTTCGAGTTGGGCTGGTGCGTTCACGGAAATTCCAGGTCTGGGACGGGCATCAATATCTGCGGAAGACCAGCGCCAGCAGCGCGGCCGAGGCGATGAGATCGCGGTAGACCGCCTTCAGCCCTGAGGTGCCGACGATGACCTGGTCGCCCGCGACCACTTCGGGATCGGGATCAAGCCCGGCGCGGATACGGGTGAGATCGAAGACCCCGCCGATCCGCTTGCCCTCATAGCGGCGGATGACGACCACTTGCTGCGCCTTGGACGTCGGCCCCAGCCCCTTGGCCAGCGCCACGGCATCGATCAGCGAGATGCGGCCCGGCATTTCATAGACCCCGGGCTGCACCACCGCGCCATCGACGGTCACGCGGCGGCGCGACGATTCGGTGATGCTGACGTTGACGCTGGGGTCCTTGAGGAAGCGCTGCGAGAACATCGATTCGAGCTGGTGCGACAGCTGGGTGGATGTCATCCCCGCCGCCTTGACCGAACCCAGCAGCGGCACCTGGATCATCCCGTCCGAATCCACGACAGACTTGTCGATCGACAGGTCGGGCTCACGGAACACCGATACGTGCAGCACGTCGAGCGGGCCGATCAGATAGTCCAGCGGCGCGGTGACGTCGGTGGCGGGGATGGCCTTGTAGGCCTCTTGCGCGGCAGGCAGCGTCGGATGCGGGCCGACGCACCCGGCTACGAGCATCAACGCACAGGCGACGAGCGCGGCGGCGCGCCGTGTGGGGAAGAAGTCCATTATCCAGCCCGGTTGAATCGCAACAGTTGTGGCTGACTAGGTTAATTCCCTGCCCTTGGCAACGAATTGCTGCACTGCATCGCTGGCTCCGGCGCAGGTCGCGAACAGGGCCATCAGCGCCGCCATGCGCATGGGAAAATCGACCAGCGAGTGCAGCAGCAGCACGCCAAGGCAGCCGAATGCGGCCCAGGCCAGCGCCGGGGCTTGCGCCTGACCGTCGCGAGACCATAGCCGCCAGGCGTTGTGCGCCAGCAGTCCCAGCGCGCCCAGGATCGTCAGCAGCCCTCCAAGACCGCCTTCGAGGATGATCTGGAGAAAATCGTTGTGCGCTGCAACAACGCGCAGCGCCGCCATGCGGTCCAGATCCTCATAGGCGGCATAGACCGGCACGAAGCTGCCGTAGCCCGATCCCACCGGCCACATGGCACGGCTGGCGACAAGGGTGGTGTCGGCGATCCAGGCGCGGTCGTCATTGCCGGCGTCGCCCAATCGCGCGAGCAGCGGCGCGAAAACCGGCAGTTGCAGCACCAGCACTGCGGCGACCAGATAGACGGCTGCCACCGGCACCACCAACCGCAGCGGCGGCCGCCACACCAGCGCGAGCGACAGCAGCACGGCGGGCATCGCCAGCAGCAATCCCATGCGCGAGGTGGTGGCGGTGACTGCCAGTCCCAGCATGACAACGGCGACGCTCAGCGGCAGGCGCAGGCTGTCCAGCCGCGGCGCCGGCACCAGCGCGGGCAGCAGCAGCACCCCCGCCAGGATCAGGTCGGCCTGGTGGTTGCGGTTGACGAACAGACCGGTCGAGAAACCCCGGTGCATCGTCTGGTAGAGCGGGCCGATGCCCATCAGGCGCTGGCCGACGCCCAGCAGCGCGCTGGCGAAGGCGACGGCGGCGATGATGCCCAGCAGCCGCCTGCGCTGTTCCCAGGGCAGGTTACGCACCCCGATGAACAGGATCAGCGCCGGCACCAGCGTGGCCAACGCCAGCGCCGCCGCCCCGGGATCGAGCGCCATCGGCCGCCAGCCCGGAGCCATGCCGGCCGCCCGGTAGACGTCCACCGCCAGTTCGCGCCCCGGCAATGCGGTCCACAGCGCGGGCGGCAGCGGCACCAGTTGCAGCAGCGCCACGGCAAAGGCACCAAGGGCAAAGCGGCCACTTGCGCCAAGCTGCACCTGCGCCCGGTCACGCACCAGCAGATAGAACAGCGGCAGCGCGGCGAGTTCCACGGCGAGGTGGTTGACGTTGCGATTGACCCCGCCGAGCAGCAGTGCCACCAGCAGCAGGATCATCGCGGCATAGAAATGCTGGCGGGCGGTGTCACCGTCCAGCGGCGCGGATTGCGAACGATTCGTCATTGTGCCAAGGCATAGGGGCAGGGTGCCGAGGAAGTCGAGCATTCTGCATTCCCACGCGCCGTCGGAGCGAGTTGATGCACATCTGGTCCCTGGTTTCGGCCTTCATTCTGTCGTTCTGGGTCAGCCGGGGTATCGCGCGCCTGCCGTTTCCGTTGCGCGGGGTGCCGTTCATTGTCGCGGTGCATCTGGTGGCGGGCGGGCTGCTCTACGCCTTTGTCGGACTGCTCAAGAGCTATTTCCTCACGTTCGCCTTCGGCGAGGCGAAGGTCGTGCTGATTTCGCAGGCGCTGTGGCTGGCGCTGGACCTGGCCTTCACCGGATCGCGCCGGCTGGCGGGCGAGGAAGAAAGCTCCTCAGCCCGATAGGGAGCCCAGCGGCGGCCCTGGTCAGGGCAGCAGGATGCGCAGCACCTTGGGCAGAATGGCCAGTGGCCGCCGCTCCGGCTGGTTGGCGATCACCGAGACCTGGAACTGCTCCAGCTTGAGCGTCAGCCCCAGCGAGGGATAGGCGATCACCTTGGTTGTGCCGTCCAGCCGTTCGACCGCCGGCTTGCCCAGCCGGTACCACACCTCATCCTCGGTCATCCCCAGCGAAACGCGCTGCGACGGCAGGCAATCACCCACCGCGCCAACCTTGCTGGTGCACAGGATGTTGCTGAGCACGCCGTCGCTGCCGAAGGTCGTCTGGTAGTAGCGGTCGCCGCTGCGATAGACCCAGACCTCGCGCCCCTTCAGGCTGTGCTTCGCATCCGGCTTGCCCAGTACGTAGAGCACGTCCTGCTTGCGCATCGCGGCGGACAGGCCTTCATAGGCGACGGCATTGGTATAGGTCTGGAAATAGACGTAGCCGACGAAGAACAGCGTCAGCACCGCCATGGCCGCGCCAACATGGCGGCGCCACAGCTTGCGGAAGCGATAGAGCCAGTCACCCTGGGCGCTGCGATTCTGCGATCGGCGTGACGACCGGCGGCGCACCCGCGACTTGTCCCCCGAATTGGACGAACCCAACATCACCAGCCCCACCAGTTGCGCTGAAGCCATTGCGGCCTTTCCGGCCATTCTGACTGATGCGACAGGCCATAACGCGCCCGCGCAAAGTTACAAGCCGCGCTGGGGTCCGCCGGCGAGGAAGTCTGCGTAAACTCCCGCAATTCCCTGTTCCAGGCCGATCCGCGGGGCCCAGCCCATCGCCAGCAGGCGGCCCGAATCCATCAGCTTGCGCATGGTGCCGTCGGGCTTGGACGGATCGGGCAGCAGTTCGCCCGACAGGCCGACCACCCGCATCACCGTGCGCGCCAGCTCGGCTATCGTCACTTCGCTGCCGCTGCCAGCGTTGACGTGCGGCGCATCGCTGTAATGGCGCATGAGGAACACCAGCGCATCGGCCAGATCATCGACATGGAGGAATTCGCGCAGCGGCGTTCCGCTGCCCCAGATCGGCAGGTCGCTCTCCCCGCGTGCCCTGGCGTCATGCGCCTTGCGGATCAGCGCTGGCAGAACGTGGCTGTTGGCAAGATCGAAGTTGTCACCGGGGCCATAGAGGTTGCACGGCATGGCAGAGATGAAGTCGCAGCCATGCTGGCGGCGATAGGCCTGGCACAGCTTGATCCCGGCGATCTTGGCGATGGCATACCATTCGTTGGTCGGCTCCAGCGGACCGGTGAGCAGGCTGTCCTCGATGATCGGCTGGTCGGCCAGCTTGGGGTAGATGCACGAAGAGCCGAGGAACATCAGCTTTTCCACCTTCTCGCGGTAGGCCGCTTCGATCAGGTTCGCCTCGATCATCAGGTTGTCATAGAGAAAGTCTGCCGGGTAGGTATCGTTGGCATGGATGCCGCCGACCCGCGCCGCCGCAACGAACACCGCCTGCGGGCGCTTGTCCGCGATCCAGCCACGCACCGCCGCCTGATCGGTCAGGTCCAGTTCCTGCCGCGTCGCCACCAGCACCTCGCAGCCTTCGCTCGCCAGCCGCCGGACAATGGCCGACCCGACCATGCCGCGATGGCCAGAGACGTAGACGCGTTTTCCCTTGAGATCGTACATGGCCGAAATTTCCGTGATTTGCGATGATCAGATGGCGCGCAGCACAACCCGCATGTGATCCACAGCCATATCGGCGGGAACGTCGAAGGGTTTGCCCAGCAGGCGGTAAAATCCCGAAATCAGTTGCGGGGCAAGCGAAAAGGCCTGCGCCTTGATCCGATGGCGCAGACCGGGCGGGGTCTTGTCCTTGTGGACCTTGCGTTCGAAACTTGCCAGTTCAAAGCCGTGTTTCGCAGCGATTGCCGCCAGCGACGTGCGGTTCCACGCGATGTGATGTTCCAGCAGATTGAGATAATACCAGCGTGGCAGCCGCGCCATGGATACCGCATCGCTGTCGCCGGTTTCCAGGATGACCAGTCCGCCCTTGCGGCAGAATCGCCGCAGGTTTGCGAAGGCCTGCGGCGGATCGTAGAAATGCTCCGCCACGTCGAACAGGCCGACCAGCCCATAGGCCTCGCCCGACCATTCGAGCGCCGGATCGTCGAGAAAGCCCTTCACGAATTCACCGTTGATCCGCAGCGAGGCGAAGCGGACGATGTCGAGCGCGGAGCTGCGCCTTGCTGGTGCCAGTGCCCGCAGAAATCCGCCGCCCGCTGCGCCAACGTCGATCACGTCGTCCAGCACGGCAGGGTCAATCGCGCGGAGCAGGGCGATTTCTTCGGCGTAGTCATAGGCGCTGATCCACAGCCCGGCCTGGGTCTGCGCCGTCAACCGTTCAAGCAGCGCCGGACTGGCGACCAGCGTCTTGTAGACCAGTTCGCAGGTGCCGCAGCGGCGCAGTTCGATCGGCTTGGCGGGATGCGGTGCCGCCAACCCGCCGAGGTGATTGTCTTGCTTGAACAGCTTACCAACCGCCGTGCCCGTACCGCCGCACGCCGGGCAATCAGGGCGCTCGATCCAGTCACCGCCGCCGCTGGACAAGGCATAACCGCGCGCTTCGCCGGTCGCTGGATCCATGACCATGTCCCCCGTCATCACGCTTGCCATTCCTGCTCGCACCGCACCGCAGACAGTCTTTGATCGCCGGCCATCACTTTCGCGATTGCCCCAGTTGATCGGTCAGGCTCTTGCGAACCGGGCTGGTCCACAGGAGCGCCAGCACGAAAGGCGCGATCAGCGCAGGGATGACGATCATGGCCACCAGATTGTCAGGCAGGTGGCCGGTTACCAGCGCAGTACTGCATGCCCAGGCAAGAAAGAACACGGCGATTGCCCAGAACTGACGCGGCGTCACCAGTTCGCCCAGCCGTATATGCCATTCACGGTGGAACATCGCGATCACCAGACCGCTGCCGGCGATCAGCGCAAGGTTGGCCGCTGCCAGCACCCCGGTTCCGCGCATGGCCGGCCCCAGCAGCAGGCCCAGCGCCAGCGTGGCGATACCGATCACGACGTGGGACAGGATATTCCAGCGCAGCCGGCCCAGCGCGACGTTGAGCAGGTAGGACGGCAGGTTGAGCGTGTTGAATGTCCAGCCGATGATCAGGATCAGCGCCACCGCCAGCAGCTTGGTATCGAGCCGACCGATCCACACCAGTACCGCCAGCGGCAGCACCGAGGCCAGCATGGCGAAAAACGGCAGCGCGGTTTCCAGCAGCAGGTTCGAAGCTTCACGATAAATGCCGCGCACCTCGTCTGCGCTCAGCCCTTCGTTGCGGGCCCGCGCGGCAACATGAGGCACCAGCGCATTGAAGCCGGCATTGTAGATCGCCCGGCACTGGAGAATCAGGCGGCTGGCCATCTCGAAATAGCCGGTAAGCTCCAGCCCGGAAAAGGCGGTGAGCAAGGCCTTGACCAGCGGATCGAACAGCATCTGGCCTATGGCCGCCACCTGCAACCCGCCGCCATAAGTGAACAGTTCGCGCAGGCGGCTCCGCTCGCCATGGAACCAGGCTGATCGGGTCGCTCCGACGAGCCGCACGCAGGTGAACAGGGCCATGACCAGCAGGAAGCTTGACTGGATCAGTTGCACCGCGCCCAGCCCGGTCAGCCCGCGTGCGGGAAGGATCAAGGCGGTTGCGCCGAGCTGGACCAGCCCGCCGGCCACTTGCAGCCCCGAACGGATATCCATGCGCTGGCAACCGTCAATGCCGTTGAAGAACACGTTGGCTGCCGTGCTTATCACCACCGAAACCAGAGCCGCCTGCAGCAGCGAAGCGGCGGCAGCATGCAAGGCTGGCGGAGTTCCCTTCAGCAGCAGTGGCAGCAGCAAGGGGTAGGCAATCGTCGCCACCGTGCCGACCAGCGCGGCGGCGCAGATCACGCCCATCGTGATAGTGCTCGCCGCCGCATCGTGCCGACCGGCGGCGATGTCGCCCGCCACGAAGCGCAGCACCCCGGCTCCCAGTCCCATGTCGGACAGTCGCGCCACGGCTGTGCTGCCGATTACCAGAGCCCACAGGCCGACTTCCTCTATGGACAGCGACCGCAACAGCAGCCGGTACATCAGGAACATCGTAACGGTCGTGATCGCCGCCTGCGCGAGCGACGCCGCTGCGTTGCGCGCCAGGCGTCGCTTGCTCATCGCACGAAGAAGGCGTCGAGAAACACTACGTGGCCATCGGGCGCGAGGAACTGCGACATGTTGCCGCCATAACGCAGACCGGCCTTGGTGACGGTCTGGTAGAGCGTGAAGAAATCGGTCTGGCCCTGATAGAGCTGGTCGATCGGCACTTCGGTCATCAGCGCGGCGGCGGTGGCCAGCGTTAGCGGCGCGCCGCGCAGCACCATTTCCTCAAAGCCCTGGACGTCAAGCTTCAGGAAGGTGTCCGGCCCGGCAGGGTGCCCGATTTCGGCCAGCACGTCGTCAAGGCGGCGGACCCGTACCTGCTGAACGTGCTGCTCGGCGGTCTGCGGGAACAGCTCGACATTGGTTGTGGTGGTCGGCAGCAGCGAGGACGAGGGCGAATGGTCGGTGTGGACGTGCATGTCCAGCATCGCCTCCTCCTCACCCAGCGCGCAATTGATCGCGGTGGCATTGCCATCGGCGCGGGCCCAGGCCGAGAGTTCGGCATAGGGCACCGGATTGGGTTCGAAGCTGACGATATGGGCCCTGGGGAACCGGGCCCGGATGTCTCGCGCGAACTGGCCGGTGTTGGCACCGACGTCGACGATCAGGTCGATCGGCCGATGGACCAGTCCGAGGAACTGGGTTTCCGGCTGGCGCGACAAGCGGTCGGCGTGAACACCGAACCGGGCGGCGATGCGCTTGCCCAGGGTCAGGATATTCATGCGAGGAATCCCTTTATGGCAATTCGACTGGGTTGCGACCGACCGGGGCCGGTCAGCGAAAAGTTCAACGTCGCCATCTCAGTCGTCTGCAGCCCCATATTGCAGTTGCGAATGCCTACAGGTCCGCCCGGACAAGACAAGTGAAAAGTGGCGTCATGGGGGCTTCGCAGGTGCGAGAGGCGATTACTGGCTCAACCAGCGGGTGAAGCGGGTCATGTCGCGCGCCTGCGCGCGGGTTTCGCGGTGCAGGAGGTCGCCCGCTGTCCGCCGCAGGCGTGACCAGGCCCAGCCGAGGTAGCCGCCCGAACGCCGGGTGATCCGCGCCACGTCGCCGGTCTCGCTCACCTTGTCACGCGCGCGCAGGCGGCGGAGCAGGGTGCGCGGACCACCGGCCAGCGTTGCGGCGGCAAAGCCGGCGGAGAGCCGGGTGTCGAGATCTTGCAGCATCAGGTCGGCGGAGGCTTCGACCAGTTCCGGCGGCAGGGGATCGCCGCAGTCGACCGCCAGATCGAGCCCGGCTGGCGCGCGCCAGCGCTGGACGAGTTCGAACACCAGCCGCGCCCCGCGCCGCCAGCCCTGCGCTTCCGCCCGCGCCCAGAAGCCGGGCCAGTCTATGACTTCGCGCTGCAGCAGGAAATCGATGTCGCTCAGCAGCAGCGGGCCGCAGTCCAGCCGGTGGCTGTAGACGGCGTGGATCACCAGATGGGCCAGCATGTCTTCAGCGGCGGGATAGCGCAGCCCGTCCGGGCCGATCCGCGAACGGGCAAACAGGCCGGCATCGTCGGGGGCAGGACTGGGATATTCGAGCCGGCCTTCGCGGTGCCAGGCGTGCTGATGTACCTCGATGGCAGTGCCGCGCCGGACGATGAAGGGCGCGAAGCTCTTTTCGTAGAGCAGCATGTCCTCCCAGGCCATTTCCGGCTCTTCAGCCAGGGCGAAGCCCTGCGCTTCCAGCAGCCGCATGGCACGGACATAGTCGGCCTGGGGCACCAGCATGTCGATATCGCGCATCGGTCGCAGCGCGGCTTCGGGATAGGCATGCCAGGCCAGCCAGCCGCCCTTGAGCACCAGCGGCTCGATGCCATCGGCGCGCAGCAGGGCGACGGTTTCCAGCATGTCGGCGCGCTGGACCATCGCGGCCATGGCCCAATCCCGGTGCACCGCGCGCCAGCCCTGCCGCACCGCTTCCGGCACCGCCGGGCTGCCCTGCCATGCAGCGTGGAGCAGGGGCTGCAGCCGGTGCCGCGCGGCAATGGTATCGAGCGCCTGCCAGTCAGCCGGGACCAGGGCGCGCAAGGCTTCGCCAGTAGGCGGGCAGGCCGTGCCCGCCATGGCGAGCAGCAGGCGTTTCAGGCGCGGCAGGTCCATCATCGGGGCAGCCCCGCGTGCCGTGCCGGTCAGTTGCGCTTGGGGACCGAGAAGCTGCCCGATACCCGGCCGCCGCCCCCGCCGCCGCTGACCGGGGCAGTGCTGCCCAGCGCGGGAGACGAGCCGCCTGCCTGCCCATCGACACTGGAAATGCCGGTGGCGAGATCGATAGTCAGCCGCCCGCCGTTCAGCGTATCGCCACCGCGCCGCAGCGCCACGCCGCCCACCATGGTGATGATGCGGCGGTTGAAATCATAGATCGCCACATCGCCGCGCGCCGATTCGTCGCCGCGCGTCACCACCACGCCGCCGGTGGCATCGATCCGCTGGATCTTGAGCGAGCCGGCATCGGTATAGGCCACCGTGGTGCGTGCGGCGGACAGGTGAAGGCCGCCCTGGTCGATAGCGACATTGCCCGAAAGCACCACGCGGTTCGCCTTGTCCTGCAACTCGATCCGGTCAGCGGCATAGTTCACCGGCGCGTCGGAATTATGCCCGGTGATCGCCTGGGCCCCCGGCTGCGCCATCAGCCCGAGCCCCACCGCGCCGGCGGCGAGCCCGCCGAGCAGCGAACGCAGCGCCAGCGACTTGAGCGGAAGCGAGGATTGGGCTTGCATCACGGCATCCTGAGCTTGCCGGGCGCCATGTGGAGCCGGGCGTGACCGTCGAGCGTCACCGAACGCTCGCCAAGGTCGGCGATTATCCTGTCGGCGGTGAAAGTGCCAGCCGGAATGGTGCCGCTGACCCCGCCCGATCCGGTAACCCGGCGGGTCTTGAGATCGATGGCCACATTGCTGGTCTGCATGGCATAGCCATCGGCGGCGCTGAACGTGACCGGGCCGCTCACCGCCACCTGATCGCTGTCGAAATTGTAGTTGCCCTGCGGCGCGGCGAGGCGGGCGGGGCCGTCACTCATCTGGATCGCGGCGACAAGGTCGCGCATTTCCACCACCGGCACCTTGGCCGTCTGCTGGACGGCGCTGCCGGCGCTGACGGTGAAGGCGCGGCCGTCGCTGTCTTCCCCGCGATAGGTGGCGTTGTCCATCCGCAGCCGCTCGCGCACCATGGCCACCTTGTTGCGATCGAGCAGGAAGCTGATTTCGCCATGCGGGCTGAGCGGGGACAGCACCATTATCGCCACGATCACGCCGACCCCGGCGGGCAGAGCCGTCGCCAGAAAGCGCACCAGCTTGTCGTGGAAGCCGCCGGGCGCGGCAAAGGCGCGGCGGCGGTCGCGAATCTGGTCGGCCTGGATGGTCATGCCTGCTGCCTGCCGCCCTGCCGCTTACTCGTGACTGAAGATGTCGCGCTCTGCCCAGCCGGCGAGGTCCAGCCGGGCGCGCATCGGCAGGAAATCGAAGCAGGCCTGCGCCATCTCGGTCCGCCCCTCGCGTGCCAGCCGCTCGACCAGGATGGCGTGCATGGCGTGGAGATAGCGCACGTCGGACGCGGCATATTCGCGCTGCGCCTCTGACAGGTCCGGGCCGCCCCAGTCGCTCGATTGCTGCTGCTTGGAAATCTCCTTGCCCAGCAATTCGCGCACCAGTTCCTTCAGCCCGTGGCGGTCGGTATAGGTGCGCACCAGCTTGGAGGCGATCTTGGTGCAGAACACCGGCGCTGCGACTACGCCCAGGTAATGCTCGATTGCGGCCAGATCGAACCGCGCGAAGTGATAGAGTTTCAGCCGCGCCGGGTCGGCCAGCACCGCCTTCAGGTTGGGCGCGGCAAAGCTGCTGCCCGGCTTGAAGCGGACGAGATGTTCATCACCGCTGCCGTCGGAGAGCTGGACCACGCACAGCCGGTCACGCGGGGTCAGCAGGCCCATGGTTTCGGTGTCGATGGCAATCGGGCCGGGGCCGAGAACGCCTTCGGGGAGATCTTCTTCGTGGAGATGGACAGTCATATCGCGCGAGTGCTTAGGCCTATCCGGGGCGATAAGAAAGCCCCGCTGTTCCGGAGGCGGTGAGGCGATGGCAAACGACGATGCACTTCCCGAAAGCTGGCGCAGCGCGCTCGATCCGGTGCTGGGGCTGCCCGCCTCGCGCCGGCTGGGCGGGTTCCTGAAGGCGGAGGAAGCTGCTGGCAAGGCGATCTACCCGCCGCGCGGCACCCGGCTGGCGGCGCTGGCGATGACTCCGCTGGACAGGGTAAAGGTGGTGATCCTGGGGCAGGACCCCTACCACGGCGCGGGGCAGGCGCACGGCCTGTGCTTCTCGGTCCAGCGCGGGGTGCGGGTGCCGCCCAGCCTGGTCAACATCTACAAGGAGTTGGAGGCAGACCTCGGCCTGCCCCGGCCCGATCACGGCAATCTGGAAGCCTGGGCGCGGCAAGGCGTGCTGCTGCTCAACAATGCCCTGACCGTGGAGGAAGGCCGCGCCGGATCGCACCAGAACCTGGGCTGGGAAGCCATCACCGACGCGGCAGTGGCGGCGGTGGCGGCGAAGGCGGAGCCTTGCGTGTTCCTCCTCTGGGGCAGCCACGCGCGCAAGAAGGCCGAGCGGGTGCCGGGGCTGGGCAAGGGCAGCCACCACCTGATCCTCACCGCCCCGCACCCCAGCCCGCTCTCGGCGCACAGCGGCTTTCTCGGCTGCCGCCATTTCAGCAAGGCGAATGCCTTTCTGGAGGCGCAGGGTCGGGGCGGGGTGGACTGGCGGGTGTGAAATCAATTGGTCGGGATCGCCGGAACCACCCCCACCCGCCGCTCATGCCGACGCGCGTAGAGCCACAGCAGTACTGGCAGCAACAGGCCATTGACCAGGTCGGACAGCGTATCGCCCAGCCAGCCGGCGCGGGACCAGGTGGGGCCTCGGGCGAGGTAGGCGGTATCGACGGCCTCGATGCCGAACACCACCAGCGCGATCATCGCCAGCGCGGCGGTGCTGGCGAAGCGGCGGGCGAACAGGCGGGAAAACGCTGCGAACAGCGCGAGGCACAGGTAGATGCGCAGCGCGTCCTTGTCGAACCACGGCTGTTCGAGCAGCGCCTGCTTGGCCTGCTCGTAAGCCGAAAGTCCGGCATAGAGCCGGGTGGCCTGCTCCGGCAGTAGCGGGCAGGCCTGCACGGCGCCTAGCGGGGCAGCTCGGTGCTGCCCATCAGCGCTTCGTCCACCGCCCGCGCGGCCTGCCGGCCCTCGCGGATCGCCCAGACGACCAGGCTCTGGCCGCGCCGCATGTCGCCGCAGGCCCAGACCTGCGGGTCGCTGGTGCGATAGTCCTGGACGTTGGCGGCGACGTTGCCGCGGGCGTCGAGGTCAACCCCGGCCTGGTCGAGCAGCCCCGGCTTGCGCGGGCCGACGAAGCCCATGGCGAGCAGGATAAGGTCGGCTTTCAGGGTGAACTCGCTGCCGGCCACTTCCTGCAGCTTGCCACCGGCCCATTCGGCGCGGACGCATTCGAGCCCGGTGACGATGCCGTTTTCACCGATCACGCGCTTGGTCAGCACGGCCCAGTCACGCTCGCAGCCCTCGTCGTGGCTGGTCGAGGTGCGCAGCTTCATCGGCCAGTTCGGCCATGACAGCGCCTTGTCTTCCTTTTCCGGCGGCTTGGGCATGATCTCGATCTGGGTGACCGAGGCCGCGCCCTGGCGGTTGGAGGTGCCGACGCAGTCGCTGCCGGTATCGCCGCCGCCAATCACCACCACGTGCTTGCCGGTGGCAGTGAGCGAACCGCGCGGCGCGGCGCGGATTTCGTCGTCGCCGGCGTTGCGCTTGTTCTGCTGGGTGAGGAATTCCATCGCCAGCCGCACGCCGGACAGTTCATAGCCCGGAATGTCGAGCGTGCGCGGGTCTTCCGCCCCGCCCGACAGGACCACGGCGTCAAAGTTTTCCTTGAGCGAGGCCATCGAGACGGTCACGCCGACTTCCGTCGAGGTGCGGAACTGGACGCCTTCGGCCTCCATCTGCACCATGCGGCGGTTGATCAGGTGCTTCTCCAGCTTGAAGTCGGGGATGCCATAGCGCATCAGCCCGCCGACGCGGTCGTTCTTCTCGAACACCGTCACCGAATGGCCAGCGCGAGCAAGCTGCTGCGCGGCGGCGAGGCCCGCCGGGCCGGAGCCGACCACCGCGACAGTCTTGCCAGTGCGCTTCGCGGGCACCTGCGGCACGATCCAGCCTTCTTCCCAGCCCTTGTCGACGATGGCGCATTCGATCGACTTGATCGTCACCGGCTGGTCCTGAATGTTCAGGGTGCAGCTCGCCTCGCAGGGGGCGGGGCAGATGCGGCCGGTGAATTCCGGGAAATTGTTGGTCGAATGCAGCACTTCCAGCGCGTTCTGCCAGTCACCCTCATAGACCAGATGATTCCAGTCGGGGATGATGTTGTTCACCGGGCAGCCGTTGTGGCAGTAGGGAATGCCGCAGTTCATGCAGCGCGAAGCCTGCGCCTTCAGCGCCGGTTCCGTGTGGGGAACGACGAATTCCTTGTAGTGCGTCAGGCGCTCCTTCGGGTCCGCATAGGTGCGGTCCTGCCGGTCAAGCTCGAGAAAGCCGGTTTCCTTGCCCATGTCGCGCGCCCCTTATTCCGCGGCCACCGAAGCGGCATCGCGCCGCTCGGCCTCGAGTTGCTTCAGTGCCTTCGCGTAATCGCGCGGCATTACCTTGACGAACTTGCCCAGCGTGGCCTGCCAGTCATCCAGCAGCGTGCGGGCGCGCTTCGATCCGGTGTGCAGGTGGTGGCGTTCCAGCAGCACGCGCAGCCGCTCCGCATCGTGACGAAGCATGTCGCCCATGCCGGAATCGTTGACGCCGTTTGTGCGCTGCTGTGGCCTGCCCGCGCCGTCGTCTTCGTCGCGCTCGGGCGTAATGGGCAGCAGGTCGACCTGCGCCAGGTTGCACAGCGCCGCGAACTGGCCGTCCTCGTCATAGACATAGGCCACGCCGCCCGACATGCCCGCCGCGAAGTTGCGCCCGGTCTTGCCGAGCACCGCGACGACGCCGCCGGTCATGTATTCGCAGCCATGGTCACCCGTACCTTCGACCACCGCGACCGCGCCCGAATTGCGCACGGCAAAGCGTTCACCGGCAACGCCGTTGAAGAACGCCTCGCCGGCAATCGCGCCGTAGAGCACGGTGTTGCCGACGATGATGTTCTCGGTCGGCTCGCGGTTCACGTGGCCCGGCTGGCGGACGATCACCCGCCCGCCCGACAGGCCCTTGCCGACATAGTCGTTGCCGTCACCGGTCAGATCGAGCGTGACGCCGTGGGCCAGCCATGCGCCGAAGCTCTGCCCGGCAACCCCGGTCAGGCGGATCGAGATCGTGTTGTCCGGCAGGCCGGCGTGGCCATGACGCCGCGCGACTTCGCCCGACAGCATGGCCCCGACGGTGCGGTTGACGTTGATCACCTTGCGCTCGATCACCACCGCCTGCTTGCTGTCCAGCGCATCGGCGGCGGCCTTGATCAGATCGACGTCGAGCGCATGCTCCAGCCCGTGATCCTGCGTGCCCGACCAGCCCAGCGAGGGACCATCGCCCAGCGGCACCTGGTGCAGCAGGCGGGACAGGTCGACGCCTTCGGCCTTCCAGTGGTGCACGGCCTTGCGGGTATCGAGCCGGTCAACCCGGCCCACCATCTCGGCGACGGTGTGGAAACCCATTTCGGCCATGATCGCCCGCAGCTCTTCGGCGACGAAGAAGAAGTAGTTGATCACGTGTTCCGGCTGGCCGGTGAAGCGCGCGCGCAGCACCGGGTCCTGCGTCGCGACGCCGACCGGGCAGGTGTTGAGGTGGCACTTGCGCATCATGATGCAGCCCGCCGCGATCAGCGGCGCGGTGGCAAAGCCGAACTCGTCCGCGCCGAGCAGCGCCGCCACGGCGACGTCGCGGCCGGTGCGGATGCCGCCGTCCGCCTGCACCGCGATGCGGCTGCGCAGGTTGTTGAGCAGCAGGGTCTGCTGGGTTTCGGCCAGGCCGATTTCCCATGGCGAGCCGGCGTGGGTCAGCGAGGTCAGCGGCGAAGCGCCGGTGCCGCCTTCGTAGCCCGAGATCGTCACATGGTCCGCGCGCGCCTTGGAAACGCCCGCCGCCACGGTGCCGACGCCCACTTCGGACACCAGCTTGACCGAGATGCGCGCCACCGGGTTCACGTTCTTGAGATCGTGGATCAGCTGCGCAAGGTCTTCGATCGAATAGATGTCATGGTGCGGCGGCGGCGAGATCAGCCCGACGCCGGGGGTGGAATGGCGGGTTGCGCCGATGGTCTTGTCCACCTTGTCGCCGGGCAGCTGGCCGCCTTCGCCGGGCTTCGCGCCCTGGGCCATCTTGATCTGCACGTCATCGGCATTGACGAGGTATTCGGTGGTCACGCCGAAGCGGCCCGAGGCGACCTGCTTGATCGACGAGCGCATCGAATCGCCGTTGGCCAGCGGCTTGAACCGCTTGGGGTCTTCGCCGCCTTCGCCGGTGTTCGACTTCCCGCCGATGCGGTTCATCGCCAGTGCCAGCGTGGTGTGTGCCTCCCACGAGATCGAGCCATAGCTCATCGCGCCGGTGGCGAAGCGCTTGACGATTTCGCTCGCCGGTTCGACGTCGCTGACGTCGAGCGGCTTGTCCGCCGGCTTGAGTTCCATCAGGCCGCGGATGGTCAGCATCCGTTCGGACTGATCGTTGATCGTCTGGGCGAATTCGCGGTACTTTTCCGGCAGGTTGCCGCGCACGGCGTGCTGCAGGGCGGCGATGTTGGTCGCCGTCCAGGCATGTTCCTCGCCGCGCAGGCGCAGGCCGTACATGCCGCCGACGTCGAGCATGTGGCGGTAGATCGGTGCGTCGCCATAGGCCGCCGCGTGGCGGCGGACGGTTTCCTCCGCCACTTGGGCGAGGCCGATACCCTCAATGGTGGTGGCGGTGCCAGTGAAGTACTGGTCGATGAACTTGCTCGACAGGCCCACCGCGTCAAAAATCTGCGCGCCGCAGTATGACTGGTAGGTGCTGATGCCCATCTTGGACATCACCTTGAGCACGCCCTTGCCGATCGCCTTGATATAGTTCTTGCGAACCTCCTTGGCGGTGAGCGGCAGCTCCTTCTTCACCCGGATCTCTTCGAGCGTCTCGAAAGCGACATAGGGATTGATCGCTTCCGCGCCGTAGCCGGCCAGCACGCAGAAGTGGTGCACTTCGCGCGCTTCGCCGGTTTCGACCACCAGCCCGGTCTGCATGCGCAGGCCCTGGCGGACGAGGTGGTGATGCACGGCGGCCGTGGCCAGCAGCGCGGGGATCGGAATGCGGTCCGGCCCCTGCGCGCGGTCGGACAGGATGAGGATGTTCTTGTCCTGCAGCACCGCCTCGGTCGCCGCCCAGCACATTTCCTTGAGCGCCAGCTCCAGTCCGTCGGCCCCCCGGGCGGCGTCCCAGGTGATGTCGATGGTTTCGGTACGGAACGCGCCGTCGAGCGCGGCCTCGACCGAGCGGATCTTGGCGACATCGTCGTTGGTCAGGATCGGCTGATCGACTTCCAGACGCTTGTGGCTGCCGGCGTCATGGCCGAGCAGGTTGGGACGCGGGCCGATCATCGACACCAGCGACATGACCAGTTCCTCGCGGATCGGATCGATCGGCGGGTTGGTCACCTGGGCGAAGTTCTGCTTGAAATAGTCGTAGAGCAGGCGGCTGCGGTTCGACAGTACGGCAATCGGCGTGTCGGTGCCCATCGAGCCGAGCGGATCATCGCCCTTCGATGCCATCGGTTCAAGGAAGCGGCTGATGTCTTCCTGAGTGTAGCCGAAGGCCTGCTGGCGATCGAGCAGGCTGGTGGTTTCTATCGCCACCTGCGCCAGTTCGGGCTCCACCACCTCAAGGTCCTTGAGGTTGTACTGCGCGGCTTCAAGCCATTCTTCATAGGGCTCGTCGGCGGCAAGCTGCGCCTTGATTTCCTCGTCCTCGATGATCCGGCCCTGCTCGAAATCGATCAGCAGCATCTTGCCGGGCTGGAGCCGCCACTTGCGGACGATGTTGTCTTCCTTGATCGGCAGCACGCCGCTTTCCGAGGCCATGACGACGAGATCATCATCGGTGACAAGGAAGCGGGCCGGACGCAGGCCATTGCGGTCCAGCGTCGCGCCGATCTGGCGGCCGTCGGTGAAGGCGACGGCGGCGGGGCCGTCCCAAGGCTCCATCAGCGCGGCGTGGTATTCGTAGAAGGCGCGGCGCTTGGCATCCATCAGCGGGTTGCCGGCCCAGGCTTCCGGGATCAGCATCATCACCGCGTGAGCCAGCGGGAAGCCGCCCGCCAGCAGCAGTTCGAGCGCGTTGTCGAGGCTGGCCGTGTCCGACTGGCCGTGCGGGATCAGCGGCCACATCTTGTCGAGATCGGGGCCGAGCAGCTCCGATTCCATGGTGCGGCGGCGCGCGTTCATCCAGTTGACGTTGCCGCGCACCGTGTTGATCTCGCCATTGTGGGCGATGAAGCGGTAGGGGTGCGCCAGCTTCCAGCTGGGGAAGGTGTTGGTCGAGAAGCGCTGGTGAACAAGACCGAGCGCCGAAACGCAGTCCGGATCGCGCAGATCATCGTAGAACGAGCCGACCTGCGTTGCCAGCAGCAGCCCCTTGTAGACGATGGTGCGGGTGGAGAAGCTCGGCATGTAGAGCTCGGTCAGCCCCGGCAGCCCGTGCTTTTCCGCCAGTGCCGCCAGCGGGTTCTGCGTCTGCTTGCGGATCGCCAGGATCTTGCGCTCGAAGGCGTCCTGGTCGGCGCAGCTTTCCCCGCGCGCGACGAAGCACTGGCGGATCACCGGCATCTGCTCGATCACGGCCTTGCCCAGCCCGTCGAGCGTGGTGGGGACGTCGCGCCAGCCGATCAGCTTCTGGCCTTCCTTGGCGATGAACTTTTCAAAAGTGCCGACCACGAAATCGCGCGCAGCTTCGTCCTGCGGCAGGAAGCACATGGCCACGGCATAGTCGCCGGGCTGCGGCAGGTTGAGGCCTTCCTTGCCCGCCCACGTGCGGAACAGGGCATCGGGCATCTGGATCAGGATGCCGGCACCATCGCCCAGCAGGGGGTCTGCGCCCACCGCGCCGCGATGATCGAGGTTTTTCAGAATCTCCAGCGCCTGGCTTACAATCGCGTGGCTTTTGGCGCCCTTGATGTGGGCAACAAAGCCCACGCCGCATGCGTCATGCTCATTCAGCGGATCATAAAGGCCCTGGGGCGCCGGAAAACCCATCGATAAACCCATCCTGTCGGGCCGGCGCGCAAATGCGGAAGTGACCGTGGCGAACCGGCAATTAAACGCGACTCACCCTGCCACCAAAAGTAGCGAAAGTTGCGCGAACCGATCCCATGGCGACAGGAGAAAATTATTGCAACTGCGAATGCCGCGCGCCGTGCGTCGGACAGGCCGAAACCCGCCGATGAATAGGAATGCATCGGCGGAAATCGGGGTTTTCGTAGGGTAAACTTCAGGCCGCGCCGCTCATCCGCTGGAGCGTGGCGAGCGCGGCGCGCAGGGCGCGTTCTGTCTCTTCGGGATCGCGCGGCGGCGATACCGCCATGGCCTCCTGCCCAACCACGCCCGAGCTGCCCGGGGCATCGAAGCGGCGCAGTACGCGCTGTTCGGCCTCGGTGGCGGCCTGGGCCGTGGTCATGGTCGCGCCGGTCTGCGCCGGAGCGAAGTGCGGTGCCGCAGGCTGGATCGCGTTCATTTCGCCGCCCATGCCGGTGCGCGGCGGGGCAGCAAAGGCGGAGGCGGGCTGGGCGAAGCCGGCGGTGCCGGCAGCAGCCTGACCGGGGAAGATCACCACCGGTTCCACCGCGCCGTGGGCCGGGGCACGCTCGTCGATCCGGACGAAGCCGGGGCGCGCTTCGGTGTTGGTGAAGCTGAGATCGAGCAGCGAGCTGTAGCCGTCGTCATCCTCGTCTTCGTCGTCGGCATCGCTGGCGGTTTCGGTGTCGGTTTCCGTTTCGGTATCGACCAAGGCAACGATACGGCGCGGGGGCAACAGGCTCGACAGGGCTTCGCCGTCATCCTCCTCGTCATCGTCGAAGGTAAGCGGACGCAGCGCGGCGGGCATCGCCGGTTCGCCCGGCGCAGCGGCCTCGGGCATGGCTGCGATTGCCGGCGCAGGTTCGGGCGCGGCCGGCGCTTCCGCAACCGGCGGGGCAAACGGGGCGAGCGGCGCAGGCTGGGCAACGTCCGTCACGACAGGTGCGGCAGCAACGGCGGCCTGCTGGCGGCGACGTTCGAGCGACCGGGCCAGGCGCTCGATCAGTTCGACGGGCGAGAGCTCGTCGAATGCATTCGCTGCGGTCGGCGCGGCGGCAGGCGCTGCGGCGGGTTCGGCAACCGCTTCTGCGGCGACGTCGGCCACAGACGGGGCAACCACTTCGGCAAAGGGCGCGGGCTGGACTGCGATAGCATCGACTGGTTCAGTTACGGGCGCTTCGACCGGCGCGTCTTCAGGCGCGACGACCGGCTCAGCGGATGCCTCGGCCACAGGTACGGGCGGTGAAAAGTCCTCCGCTTCGGCGCGCTCCGGCGTGGCCACATCGGCAACATCGATCTTGGGCGGGCCAAACAGGCGAGTGCTGGCACCGAGCATGTCGAACATGCGTCCGGCAGGTGCGTCGCTGGCTTCAGCCTCAGGGGCAGGCAGTTCGCTTGCAACCGGTGTTGCTTCTGCAGCGGCGACGGGCGGCGCGAAGCTGGTTGGTGGCGGGGCGAACACGGCGGGCATCGGCGGCGGGGCAAAAGGATTGCCAGCTTCGGTTGACACCGGCGGCATGGCGGCGGGCGCGGCAAAGCGTGCGGCGGCTTCGACCGGGCCAGCAGGTGCGGCGAATGGCGCTGAAGGTTCAACCGGCGCGAAGCTGCCCAGATCGAGCTCGGCGGCAGGTGCCGGGCTCTGTTCGGAAGCCAGCGGGAAAGCACTTATGTCCAGGATCTGGGGCTCGCCGCCCGGCAGCGGGGCGAGTTCGGGAATATCAAGGCGGTGGTCGGCCTCGATCGCCAAGGCGCGGCGGCGACCGGGCAGGGGACTGGCAGCCGAAGCCGCGTCGGTCGGCTCTGCGACAGCAGTCACTTCGGCAGGGGCAGCGACCTGGCGAAGTGGCGGGAAATCGTCGTCGTCCTCGTCGTCGTAATCGTCGTCGCCGAACTCTTCATGCGCCGAAATCGGCCGGCGCGCGGGCGCATCGGGGTGGCTGTCACGCGGACGCAGCTTGAGATCGGCACGCTCGCCGCCAACGGAGCGGCTGCGTTCACGCACGACGGGCTTGGGCCGGGCAAGGGCGCGGGCGATCAGCGCGCCCAGCGCGGCACCCAAAGCCGCCAGCACCAGCGCCAGCAGGATGCGCGCGGTTACGCCCAGCGGCGGCGCGGCAGCGGGCACGACGCTGTCAATGTGCGTGGATACCACCAGCGATTCGAGCAGGGTGGCGCGGATCGCCAGACTGCCGAGGCCGAACAGCGCGCCGAACCATAGCGCAACGACTGCCGGGAACAGCGGATGGCTCGTGACAGGCGGCTTGCCCGGAGCTTTCTTGCGGTTCTTGCTGGCCAAAATTCGTACCCCGTTTCGTAGCAATCTCTGGGGCCTCCACCGCGTCAGGCGGCGCTTTGAAGCCTTCGATCCACTTTTCGGGTTAACAGCGTTTGGTAAACATCCTGATAACGCTGCACGTTTACCGACCAATCGTGCCGGTCGCGGACGTGGGCCTTGCCGGCCGCGCGGCGGCGATCCCAGTTGGAGCGATCATCGAGCAGCCGGGCGAGGGCGTCGGCGCAGGCCGCCGGATCGTCTGGCGTGAACAGCGCCCCGGTCTCGCCGTCCGCGATCAGTTCGCGGTGCCCGCCAACGTCCGAGGCGGCGACCAGCTTGCCCTGGGCCATGGCCTCCAGCGGCTTGAGCGGCGTCACCAGATCGGTCAGCCGGCTTTTCTTGCGCGGATAGGCCATGACGTCGCACAGCGCGTAATAGCGCTCCACTTCGCTGTGCGGCACGCGCCCGGTGAAGATGACGGCATGATCTGCACCCGAAGCCTCGGCCCGGGCCTTGAGTTCGGCCTCGCACGGACCGCCGCCGACCAGCAGCAGCCGCGCGCCGGGATGGCGGGCGATCAGCGGCGGCATGGCGTCGATCAGGTCGTCGAGCCCTTCGTAGGCATAGAAACTGCCGATGAAGCCGATCACCGGGCCATCGCCCAGCCCCAGTTCGGCAGCGAAAGCCGCGTCGCGCGCCGGTGGTTCGCCGAACAGCGAGAGATCGACGCCGTTGTACATCACGGTGATCCGCGCCGGATCGACCCCGCGCCCGATCAGGTCGCCGCGCAGGCCCTGGCAGATCGTCACCACCGCGTCGGCCCCGCCGATCACGTGGTTTTCCAGGCTGCGGGTCAGCCGGTACTTGAGCGAGCCTTCGCGGCCCTGTCCGTTCTCCACCGCCGCATCTTCCCAGAAGGCGCGGATTTCATAGACCAGCGGAATCCCCCGCCGCCGCGCGACGCGCAGCGCGGCCTCGCCGCAAAGCGCGGGCGAATGGGCATGGAGCACGTCGGGCTGCCATTCGTCACAGACCCGCTCGATCGTCTGGGCAAACCGCCCGATTTCGCGCCATTCGCGCAGGCCCGGCGGGCCGCTTGCCTCACCACCTTCGGTGCGGTGAAAGATCAGCCCGTCGGCTTCTTCGGGACTTGGCCCCGTGGCCGTATGGCGCAACCCGGTGACCCCGCGCACTTCCAGCCCCAGCGCCTGCTGGGCCTTGAGGATCGCCCGCGTGCGGAAGGTGTAGCCGCTGTGCAGCGGCAGCGAATGGTCAAGAACGTGAAGGATGCGGGTCATCGGTTTACCATCTTGCCTCGAAGGCGGCAGTACGGGGAGCAGGGATGCATCAGTGCGTCGCCGGCTTTTCCAGCACGCAGAATATCCAGCCCTGCAGCGGCCGGGTGACGGCGAAGCGCTCGATGGCTTTCTGGTACATGCTGCCCAGCCAGAAGGCGACGCGGTTGAACACGAGGTAGCTGGGGTACTGGCCGATATAGTCGAGTTGGCTGACCCGCAGGCCGACATCGCGCGCCTGGGCGGCGATCCGGCCCCGGCTGTTGCTGCCGAACACCGTCGGGAACACGTCCTCGCCGGCGCGGCCCTCGGTGGCGCTGACGATGCGCGCGTGGAAGCGGTTGGGGATCATCAGCGCGGCGATAGAGCCGTAATCGTAGATGCTGGGGGTGGTGAACACATAGACACCGCCGGGCTTGAGCACCCGGGCGATCTCCGCATAGGCTGCCTCGGGATGCTCGATGTGCTCCATCACCGCGCGCGAATAGGCAAGGTCGATGGAGTTGTCGGCGATGTCCTTCATGGCGCAGACGTCGTTGCTGAACAGGTGCAGGCGGTCATCGTCGATGGTGAAATCGATCACGTCGATGCCGTAAAGCTGCCGGGAATCGCCCGCCAGCTTGATCAGGTTCGGCGCGGTGCGGCCGCAGCCGATGTCGAGCACCGCCGAATCCGGACGCAACCGCTCATCGATGGCTCGTTCGAGCACGCGATTGGGATGGGAATCATAGGGGAACATCGCCCGCATCTGATCGTCGACCGGCGACAGGAAACTGACCATTGTTAATCCCCGGAAAGTGCAATTCCCGCCCTCTCTAGCCCGACATGCTTAACCAAGCGTCAACCCGGCGCGCCTAAGGCCTTGGCCAATGGTCGATTACTTTGCCTTGGGTGTCACGCATGTGCTGCTGGCCTTTGCCTTGTGGCGGCTGCTGAACCGCAACGATCTGGATCGCGACCCGACCGAAGGGGACGACGCCGTGCCGGCCAAGGGCAACCGCCGTGCTTGATATTGCCCTGGCCGGGTTTGTCAGCATCCTGATGGCGCTGGGCTTCCGTCGCCCGTTCATCTGGGTGCTGGCCTACCTCTATATCGACATCGTCGCGCCGCAGAAGATTTCGTACTTCCTGCTGGCCTCGTTGCCAGTGTCGTTGTTCGCCTTTACGGCCGCTCTTGGCGGCTGGCTGATGGCCGATGACAAGACCGACAGCCGCTTCACCCTGCGCCAGGCCCTGATCCTGCTGCTGCTGCTCTATTGCGGGCTGACCACGCTGGGGGCAGATTTTCCGGAAGAGGCGGCGGCCAAGTGGTCATGGGTGTGGAAGGCGCTGGTCTTCGCGGTGTTCCTGCCGCTGACCTTGCGTACCCGCCTGCGGTTCGAGGCGGCGGTGCTGACCATGGTGCTATCCGCCGGTTCGATCATCATTACCGGCGCGATCAAGACGCTGGTTACCGGCGGCGGCTACGACCAGCTGCATTTCTTCGTCAACGACAACACCGGGCTTTATGAAAGCTCGATCATCTCCACCGTCGCGATCACGATCGTCCCGCTGATCTGGTGGCTGGTGAACCACGGCACGATCTATCCGCGCAGCCCGGCGGTGCGGCTGTTCGCGGTGGCGCTGACCTTCGCCTGCCTGCTGATCCCGGTGGGTACCCAGGCGCGCACCGGGCTGCTTTGCATCGGCCTGCTGGCGGTGCTGTCGCTGCGCACGGTCAAGCGCCGGTTCCTCTATCTCGGCGCGATGGCCGGCCTGGCGCTGGTGGCGATCCCGTTCCTGCCCAAGACCTATACCGACCGGATGAGCACGATCGAAAACCACGAGGCCGACCAGTCGGCCTCGACCCGGCTGGTGGTGTGGCAGTGGACCATCGACTACGCCAAGGAACACCCGTTGGGCGGCGGTTTCGACGCGTTTCGCGGCAACAAGCTGCGGATCGAGACTCGCTCCGCCCAGACGGACGGCACCAATACCTCGGTAAAGGTCGGCGCGGTGGTCGATTCGGCGCGCGCCTATCACTCCAGCTATTTCGAGATGCTGGGTGAGCAGGGCTATCCGGGGCTGCTGCTGTGGCTGTGGATCCAGGCCCTGGGTGTCTGGCAGATGGAACGGCTGCGCAATCGCTGGAAGAAGCGGACGGGGCCGGGCGAGCAGTGGCAGGCCCCGCTGGCCGGCGCGTTGCAACAGGCGCAGGTCATCTACCTGCTGGGCGCGGCCTTCGTCGGCATTGCCTACCAGCCGTTCATCCTTATGCTGATCGCCATGCAATGCGCGCTGTGGACCTACCTGCGCCGGATCGATTCGCCCGCCCGTGCGCGGCTGGCAAGGAAGCCGGCGATGACGGCGGCGAAGCCGGTTCCGCGGCTTGCCGGCGAACCTGCCGGCTCGTAACGCCAAGTATCTGGCAAGCTAGAATTTTCCGGCCTTGCCACACCGCCGGTTAACCGGCATCTTCGGGTCAATGGCTTGAGGAGAAAGGGCCATGGTCGCCCAACCCGGAATACTGGAAATCCTCGGCATCGCTGGCAGCGTCAGCTTGCTGTCGGGCTGGCGGCTCTATCTCTGCGTGCTGGCGACCGGGCTGGCGATGCATTTCGGTGTGTTGCCGCTGCCCGAACACCTCGCCGCGCTGAAGGTTCTGGCCAGTCCGTGGGTGATGGGCATCGCCGGCTTCGCCGCCCTGTGCGAGTTCTTTGCCGACAAGGTGGCCTGGCTCGACACGATCTGGGACACCGTCCACACCCTGATCCGCCCGGTCGGCGGGGCGCTGCTGGCGCTGGCGGTGGTCGATCCTTCGGACCCTTCGACCCAGGTCATCGCTTTCCTGCTGGGCGGCGGGGCGACCCTGCTGGCGCACGGCGGCAAGGCCGGGGCGCGGGCGGTGGTCAACACCAGCCCCGAACCGTTCAGCAACATTGCCGTCTCGTCACTGGAAGATGTGGCGACCGGCGGGCTGCTCTATCTGGCTTATGCCCACCCGGTGGCGGCGGGCGGCGTGGCGCTGCTGCTGCTGGCGCTGTGCATCGCGCTGGTAATCACGGCCAAGCGCATACTCGGCCAGATCTTCGCGCGGCGGGATACTGCCTGACTCACCCGATGGTCCCCATCGACTTTGCGCTTTTCGCAGGTCGATAAAGGGGATTAGCCTCGTCGCGATAACCGTAGCGACAGGCGATCAAGCCACCACGCGCAGCTTGCCGCGATCATGGCGGGCCATCCATTCCTCCACCACCGGCGCTATGGTGTTGCGCCATTTGCTGCCGTTGAAGATGCCGTAGTGGCCCACGTCCGGGGCAAGCAGGTATTGCTTGCGGCTTTCCGCCAGCCCGGTGGCGAGGTGCAGCGCTGCCCTGGTCTGGCCGATACCGGAAATGTCGTCCTTCTCGCCCTCGATGGCGAGCAGCGCGGTGTCGCGGATCGCGCCCAGGTCAACCGTCTTGCCGCGGTGGACGAATTCGCCCTTGGGCAGCGAGTGGCGCTGGAACACGTGTTCGATGGTCTGGAGGTAGTATTCCGCCGGCAGATCGCAGACCGAGCGGTATTCCTCGTAAAAGGCCTTGCTGGCGTCGGCGCTTTCGCCATCGCCCGCCACCATGTGCTTGAACATCTGGTAGTGGCTCTGCAAGTGGCTGCCTAGGTTCATCGCCATGAAGCCCGCAAGCTGCAGGAAGCCGGGATAGACCCGGCGGCCTGCGCCGGGGTAGGTCAGCGGCACGGTGGCGATGACGTTGCTTTCAAACCACGAATGGGGGCGGCCCATGGCGACGTCGTTGACGCTCGTCGGCGCTTCGCGGGTATCGACCGGGCCGCCCATCATGGTCAGCGAGGCGGGGCGGCACGGATGCTTGTCCGCCGCCATGATTGCGGTGGCGGCCAGCGTTGGCACCGAAGGCTGGCACACCGCCAGGGCATGGGCACCGGGGCCGATGTGTTCGAAGAAATCGATCACGTGGTCGATGTAGTCGTCCAGGCTGAACGATCCGGCCTCGATCGGCACCATCTTCGCGTCGGCCCAATCGGTGATGTAGACCTCGGCGCGCTCCAGCAGCCGCGCCACCGTGCCGCGCAGCAGCGTGGCGAAGTGCCCGCTCATCGGCGCGACGATCAGCAGACGCGGCGCGTCGGGGCCAAGGCCGGGATGGGTGAAGCGCAGCAGATTGCAGAACGGACGGTGGATCACGATCGCTTCCGTGACCGGCTGGCTTACCCCGTCCACCGTCACCATCTCGATGTCGAAACTGGGCTTGCCGCGCGGCAGGGTGGCGTGAACGAAGACATCAAGCGCCGAAGCGATGACCGGCCCCGCGCCGACGGCGGCGAAGGGGTTGCCCGGATGAGTCAGCATCTCCGCCCCCATCGATGCCATTGCACCGGCGGTGGCAAACCAGGATTTCTGCACTTCATAGAGGTTGTAAAGCACGGCGCGTCCCCGTTGCGGCGCGTCAAATCATGCCGCTTTCCCGCATGGTGCCGCGATTCGCGGCGTGTTGCAATGCGGCATTTGCAGAATCCTGCGAATCTTGCGCGCTTGCCGCTTCCCGCGCGCCTCCGGCTGGGCTAGGGCATCCGCCATGCCAGCCGAAAGCGTCGCACCGGCCAACGCCGAAATCGCCCCCGAATCCCTTCCCGCCGTTGATGGCAAGCCCGCGCGCGGGCTGGGTCCGCTGAGGATGATCTGGGCTGCGGCCCTGGCCTATCCCTCACGCGTGCTCATCGCGCTCGTTGCGCTGACGATCACGGCATCGGCCACCCTGGCCTTTCCCGCCGCCTTCCGCCTGATCATCGATCGCGGCTTCGCGCGTGGCGGCCACCCGGACGACATTGCCCGCTGGTTCGAATACATGCTGTTGCTGGTGGTGGTGCTGGCCCTGGGCACGGCCGTCCGGTTCTATTCGGTGTCCTGGCTGGGCGAGCGGGTCGTCGCCGACGTCCGGCTGGCGGTGCAGAACAACCTGCTGCGGCTGTCTCCCGCCTTTTTCGAGGAGAACAGCCCGCGCGAGATTTCGTCGCGGATGACCTCGGACACGGTGCTGATCGAGCAGGTGGTCGGCACCACGGTTTCGGTCGCGCTGCGCAACGCCATCACGGCGGTGGGCGGCATCGGCTATCTGTTCTTTCTGCAGCCGCGCCTGACCATGTGGCTGGTGGTGGGCATCCTGTGCGTCGTGCTGCCCATCGTCTGGTTCGGCCGCCGCCTGCGCAAGGTTTCGCGGACCAGCCAGGACCGCGTGGCAGAAGTTGGTTCGCTGGTTTCCGAAGTGCTCAGTGCCACCCGGATCGTTCAGGCCTTCAACCAGGAAGCCCGCGAACAGGCGCGTTTCAGTGCGGCGGTGGAACGCACCTTCGCCACGGCGAAGCGCCGCTTCCTGATCCGCGCGCTGATGACCTCCACGGTGATGTTTCTGGTGTTCGGTGCGCTCACCGCGCTGATGTGGCGCGGGGCGCTGGGCGTGGCGAGCGGCGAGATCAGCGGCGGCACCATTGCCGCGTTCGTGCTGGCTGGCGCGCTGGTGGCCGGCGCGCTGGGATCGCTGTCCGAAGTCTATGGCGATCTGGTGCGCGCGGCCGGCGCGGCGGGGCGGCTGAACGAACTGCTGCACGAAAAGCCGACCATCGCCATGCCCGAACGGCCGCTGATCCTGCCATCGCCTCCGCGCGGGCAAATCGCCTTCGCCGGGGTGACCTTCCGCTATCCAACCCGCCCCGAACCGGCGGCGCTGCTCGATTTCACCCTGACGGTGGAGCCGGGCGAAACGGTGGCGATCGTCGGGCCCTCGGGCGCGGGCAAGTCCACGCTGTTCCAGCTGGCCGAGCGATTCTATGATCCGCAGGCGGGCACGATCAAGCTTGACGGCATTCCATTGACCGAGGCTGACCCTTCCGAAGTGCGCCGCCGCATGGCGCTGGTGCCGCAGGAAGGCGTGCTCTTCGCCGCCTCTGCGCGCGACAATCTGCGCTACGGCAACTGGGAAGCGGATGACGAGATGATCTGCCAGGCCGCGCGCCTGGCCAACGCGGAGGGCTTCCTGCGCGAATTGCCCGAGGGCCTCGATACCTTCCTGGGGGAAGATGGCGCGCGCCTTTCCGGCGGCCAGCGCCAGCGCATTGCCATCGCCCGCGCCTTGCTGCGCGACGCGCCGATCCTGCTGCTGGACGAGGCGACGTCCGCGCTCGACGCCGAAAGCGAACGGCTGGTGCAGGAAGCGCTCGACCGGCTGATGGCCACCCGCACCACGCTGGTCATCGCCCACCGCCTCGCCACCGTGCGGCAGGCGGATCGCATCGTCGTGATGGATGCGGGCCGGATCGTCGAGCAAGGTACCCATGACACGCTGACCCGCGCCGGCGGCCTCTATGCGCGCCTTGCCAGCCTGCAGTTCGACGAGCGCGCCTTTGCCGAGGCCGAGGGCTGACCTCGCCTGAACAGACGGCCCATACAACCCCTGCAACCGGGAACTTGATCTGATGTCGCTGACCGTCACCGCTGTCCTGCTGGGTATTGTCGAAGGGCTGACCGAGTTCATCCCGGTTTCCTCCACCGGTCACCTGATGCTCGCTACCGAACTGTTCGGCTATGATGCCGAGCAGTGGAAGGTGTTCAACGTGGTGATCCAGCTGGGCGCGATCCTGGCCGTGGTGGTGCAGTACTGGCGGACCTTCTGGGCGGTGGGCTGGGGCCTGCTGCGCATGGAAAAGGTCTCCATCGCCTTCGTCCGCAACGTGCTGGTTGCCTTCCTGCCTTCCGCGGTGCTGGGTCTGCTGCTCAAGAAGCAGATCGATGTCCTGCTGGAAACGCCGATGGTGGTCGGCTGGGCGCTGCTGGTAGGCGGCATCGCGATCCTGGTGATCGAGCGCAAGGCCCGGCCCGGTCCGGCCAGCGGCGTGGCGCAATTACCGATGCGGCAAGCCTTTGGTGTGGGGCTGATGCAATGCCTGGCGATGATCCCCGGGGTCAGCCGCTCCGGCGCGACGATCATGGGCGCGCTGGCCATGGGCATAGAGCGGCGCACGGCGGCCGAGTTCAGCTTCTTCCTGGCCGTGCCGACCATGCTGGGGGCATCGACGCTTGAACTGCTGGACAATCGCCATGCGCTGATGGCCGGCACCGGCCCGGTCGGCTGGAGCGAGATCGCGGTGGGCTTCGCCGTGTCGTTCGTGGTGGCGCTGGCGGTGATCAAGGCCTTCGTCGCCTATGTCAGCCGCTCTGGCTTCGCCCCTTTCGCCTGGTATCGCATCGCTGCCGGCATCGCCGCAATCGCCTACCTCTCCCTGCGTTGACCGGGCGGAGCGCAATCGCTTCGTCTTGTTTCACGGAACCTCCCGCCCAGCCGCGCGTTCTCCTCGCATAGCTTGCGAAGGGAGTTCCAATACCATGGGTATCATCATTCTACTGGTCATCGGCGGTGTGCTCGGCTGGCTCGCCTCGATCATGATGCGCACCGACGGACAGCAGGGCATCCTGCTCAACGTGGTGGTCGGCATCGTCGGTGCCTTGCTCGCCGGGTTCGTCATCAATCCGCTGGTCGGCGGCGGCAACATCATGGCCGGCGACTATTCCGCCAGTTCGCTGCTGGTCACCTTCCTGGGTGCGGTGGTGCTGCTGGGGATCGTCAACCTGGTGCGTCGCGGCAGCGTGCGCTGAACGCCATCAAGCGATGAATATTGAACGCGGGGCGGTGGAAAGCCGCCCCGTTTCACGAAGGAAGGAAGCCTGCATATGAAGACCGTTATCAAGTTCGCCGCTCTTGCCTCCGTCGCCGCCATGGGCCTCGCGCTGTCTGCCTGCGACAGTGCGAAGGAAAACAAGGCCGAAGATCAGGCGCAGCAAGTGCGCGAGGCTTCGGAAAGCGCAGCGGACGCCATGGAGAATTCCGCCGACGCTGTCCGTGCCACGTCCGAGGCCAAGGCTGACGCCATGGAAGACAAGGCCGATACCGTCCGCGCGACCGGTGACGCCAAGGCCGATGCGATGGAAAACAAGGCTGACAAGATGGACAAGGCACCGCAATAACGGTGCAGCCAAACAGGTGAACAGCGGGAGGCCGGCGGATCTGCGGATTCGCCGGCCTTTCCGCGTAAAGCGGTCAGACCGGCTCCGCGCCTGACCCCCGGCCGCCGCGCAGCCAGTATTCCTGCGTGCCGCGCTGGAGCACATCGTCCACGTCGATCACCGCCGTATTGGCATAAGTGAAGCCGGGGCCGAGGCTGCGGTAGAGCCGGTCAAAATCGCGCTCCACTGTCTGGTGGTAGAGGTCGGCGAAGCTTTCGATGACGAAATAGGTGGGCTGCAGGTCGTCGATCACATAGTCGGTGCGCATCACCCGGTCGACGTGCAGCATGATCCGGTTCGGCGAGGCGGCGCTGACCGAATAGACCGTCTCGGTCGGCCCGGAAAGGATGCCCGCGCCATAGGCCCTGACCTCGCCGTGCTCCAGCAGCAGGCCGAATTCCACCGTGTACCAGTACAGCGCCCCCAGCGCTTTCAGCCGGTTGTACTTCATCGCCTTCCACCCGGCGCGGCCATATTCCTGCATGTAATCGGCGAACATGGGATCGGTAAGCATCGGCACGTGGCCGAACACGTCATGGAACACGTCGGGTTCCTGGATGTAGTCAAAGCACTGGCGGCTGCGAATGAAATTGCCCGCGGGAAAGCGCCGGTTGGCCAGATGCCAGAAGAATATGTGATCGGGGATCAGCGAGGGCACCGGCACCACGCTCCACCCGGTCAGCGCGCCGAGTTCGGCGGAGAGGCGGGCGAAATCGGGTACGCCGCCGCGCCCGAGATCGAGCCGCTCCAGCCCGGTCATGAAAGCGCTGGCGGCGCGGCCGGGCAGGACCTGCATCTGGCGGGCAAACAGTTCGTCCCACACTGCATGTTCATCTGCCCCATATGCCCGCTGTGCTGGCTCCAGCCAGTCCGCCCCGACAAGGTCCGGGCGGCGCAGCGGCGCGGTGAACACATGGCCACCTGCCTCCGGCAGGCGGGCGTAGTCGAATTCGGGGGCGATCGTGTCAGACATGGTTGCAATTGCAACTTGTACCAGCTTGCGACACGCAGGGCAATTCATCCACCTTGCGCCCGTCCCCGGTTGGGCGCAGGCTTGTATCACAGTTCTGCTACAGGTGCCGTGAAGCAGGTACGGCACCGGCCCGCTCCGGCGCATATGGATCGATCAAGGAGTCCCGACATTGGCCAAGCTCAAGCGCAAGAAATTCGAAAAGCTCTATGTTCCGCTGGAGGAAGAGCTGGTCGCCATGGCGCGCTGGGCTGCGGCGACGGGCGCGCGGGTGCTGGTGCTGTTCGAAGGGCGAGATACCGCCGGCAAGGGCGGCGCGATCCAGGCGGTCTCCCACCCGCTCAACCCGCGCCAGTGCCGCGTCGTCGCGCTCGGCAAACCGGATGAGCGCGAGAAGGGGCAGTGGTATTTCCAGCGCTATGTGGAACACTTGCCGACAGCGGGCGAGGTCGTGCTGTTCGACCGGTCATGGTACAACCGCGCCGGGGTGGAGCAGGTGATGGGCTTCGCCACACCCGCGCAGGTCGATGCCTTCCTCAAGCAGACCCCCGCCTTCGAGAAGATGCTGGTCGATGAGGGTATCCTGCTGTTCAAGTACTGGCTGTGCTGCGATCAGGAGCAGCAGGAGAAGCGCTTTGCCGAACGGCTGGCCGACCCGCTGAAGCGCTGGAAGCTGTCCCCCATCGATCTCAAGGCACGGGAGAGCTATGTCGCCTATACCCGGGCGCGCGAGGCGATGCTGAAGGCAACGCACACCAAGCATGCGCCGTGGACCCTGGTAGACTTCAACGACCAGCGCCGGGGCCGCCTGACCCTGATTCGCGACTTGCTTGACCGGCTGCCCGATACGACGGTCGATCCCGAGCCGGTGGAGTTTCCGCCGCTGGACCACGACCCGGAGAAAGAGCATTTCGGCGCGTTGAAGCCGATTCCCGCCTTTGCAACGCACGGCAAAGCGCACGCCAAGCCTTGACTTTGCCCCAAGGCTAAGCCAAGGGCCGCAACCTTGAAGGGCGGCGTGCCAGCGCCGCTCTTGCCGTTTTCCAGGGGCCGTCAGGGCCGAATCGAGAGTACAGGACAAGCGCCATGGCGAAGCCCGCAACCGTCAAGATCCGGCTGGTCTCCACCGCCGACACCGGCTTCTTCTACGTCACGAAGAAGAACCCGCGCAACTCGACCGAGAAGTTCAGCTTCAAGAAGTACGATCCAGTCGTGCGCAAGCACGTGGAATTCAAGGAAGCCAAGATCAAGTAAGGTTCATTGCGAGTTCAACGGCGTGGCTCTAAAGGCCCGCATATGAACCGCAAACCTTCCCTGATCCGCAAGCTTGCAGGCGCCGCGCTTTGTGCGGCGCTTGTCGTTTCCGCGCCTGGCGCAACCCTGGCGCAGGCCCCGGCAGCCGCTGCGCCGTCGCCAGCACCCGCCGCTGCCGTCACCGATCTTGACCGCGCGGTGACCGCCCTGCGCGGCATCACCACGATGCGCGCCGATTTCAACCAGACCGATCGCAATGGCCAGCACGTCAATGGCGTGCTGACGATCAAGCGGCCCGGCAAGATCCGCTTCCAGTATGCCCCCGGCGTGCCGATGCTGATCGTGTCTGACGGCCGGGCGTTGACGCTGGTGGACTATGAAGTGCGGCAGGTTCAGCGCTGGCCGATCGGCAACAGCCCGCTAGGCGCGCTGCTCGATCCCAATCGCGACGTGAAACGCTTCGGGACGCTGCAGCCCACCACCGATCCGAACGTGGTCAGCATCGAAGTGCGTGATCGCTCGCATGCCGAATATGGGGTGATCACCCTGATCTTCGTGCGCAAGGCCTCCGCCCCCGGCGGACTGGAACTGGTCGCCTGGGTGGCGCTCGACTCGCAGAACAAGCGCACCACCATCCGGCTGTCGAATCAGCAGTACGGCATGGCTGTCGCCGATAGCGCGTTCAGCTACAACGATCCGCGTCGCCCGGCTCGTCGATAGCTGGCAACGCGTCGCCGCGCTTTGTGCCAGACATGCGACAAACCGCGACAATCCTGCCATTCCCGTTCACTTGCCAGTCAGCCGATCACCCCTAAATTGATCTTCGACAACGCGGCCATGAGGTGGGTTTCCCCCCTGTTGCCCTGACCTCGCAAAATGGCTGCGCTGTCGAGCGTGACGAACGCACAAAGGAACCCTCGTCCCATTGCCCCCGGGACGAGGGTTTTTTGCTGCGCGCCGTGGATGCGGCCTGCGGGTCTTGTATCCCGGAGATGATGGATCCCGGCCCCGAATCCACCCCCCGCTCGACACGAGCGGTTGGGGGCGGTTGTGGGCGGTGAGCGAACTCCAGGATACCCGCACTACCCCGCGACGATCTCCGCAATCGGCTTGCTGGTCTCCATCGATTTGCTGCCCCAGCGGTCCACCGGAACCCCCAGCGCCTGTTGCAGCGTCAGCCCGACACGGGTGACCGGGGTGCCGATGCCATCGACGTAGTGTCCGGTGGCGATCCGTCCGCCGCCGCTGCCCGCCGTCATCATCGGCATGTTGTCGATGGTGTGGAACTTGGCGAATTCGGTTTCCGAATGGGCAAAGACCACCGTGTTGTCGAGCAGCGTGCGGCTGCCTTCCTTCACGGCATCCAGCGCCGCGACGAAGCTGGTCCAAGCCTCCATGATCCGGGTGAGGAAGTAGGTGGCGTTGGGCTGGTAGCCCAGCCGGTTGTCCAGCACTTCCTCGTGGGTGAGCTGGTGGTGGGTGATGGTCGAGCCGATGCGGGTGAGGGTGGAGGCACCGTTGTTGAACATCATGTTGAACACCCGCGTCTGGTCGCAGGCCAGCGCCATGACCAGCAGGTCGGTCATCAGTTTGTGGTTCTTCATCACCGTCTCGATCTCGCCGCTGGCGGTGAGTTCGGCGGGCGCGCCGTGCGGTACGGCGCAGGCCTGGAGCGGCTCCGGCCTGGTAAGCTGCACGTCGAGCTGGTTTTCAAGCTGACGCACCGAGGTGTAGTACTGGTCCAGCTTCTGGCGGTCTTCCGCCCCCACGGCGGCCTGCAACGCCTGACGTTGCTCGGCCACGCCCGACAGCACCGAACGACGCGCCATCGTCACCGGATCGGGGGTGAAGCTGGCGCTGTTGGGGTCCTGGAAGCCGGTACCGAAGATGCGCTGGTACAGCGCCACGGCAGAGCCCTCGGACGGATTGAGGTTGCCGCCGCCGCGCCCCGAAAGCGAATTGCGGGCATCGCCGATGGCCGAGACGTCCAGACTGCGGAAGCGGCTGCGGGTGCCGATCTGATCGCCGATGGTCACGTCAAAGCTTTGCCCCGGCAGGCCGCGGTCTGCGGTCAGCGCGATGCCGGTGCGCACGGCGACGCCGCCGCTGGTGTGCGGCAGGTTGGGCGCACCGTCCAGCGGCACGTTGAAGTTGCCGAAGACGTTGATCTTGTCCTTGAATGGCCGGATCGGCTCCAGCTCGGGGGGCAGATCAAAGTCCTTGCCCGGCTTGGTCGGGAACCAGCGGTTGGGGTTGACTCCCAACCCCCAGAACCATGTGCCAAAGCGCACCGGTACTGCTGCCCCGGTTGCCGCCAGCGCCTCGCCATTGCCGTCAAGGAAGGCATTGAGCAGCGGCACGCCGACAACGACGCCGGCACCGTTGAGCATGCCGCGCAGCGCGGTGCGGCGGGAAAGGTCATAGGCCATGGTCTATCTCCCGGTGCGCCCGGCCATGGTAGCCGGCGCGGCAAAACTGACGTGGGTGGCATTATCCAGCACAGGCGCGGTGACGCGCCAGGTTTCGGGCATCGTCGCTACCTTGAGGAACAGCGCGCGAATGGCGTAGCCGCTGCCGGCGAAGTCTCCCACCAGCCGCTCGACCAGTGCCTCATCCTCGGGCGGCTTGCCGACGGCATATTCCAGCGCGCGGCTGGCGACGCAGATCGGCGTGTCGGGGCTTTCGGACAGGGCCTTGCCCAGCCCGGCCCCGCCTTCGAACTTCACCCCGTCCATCATGCCCCCGGCATCGATCGGCGCGTCGTTCTCGCTGGCGCGCCAGGCACCGATGCCGTCGAACCTCTCCAGGCTGAGGCCCACCGGATCGGTGATCTTGTGGCAGCCGGCGCAGACCGGATCGGTATTGTGCGCGGTCAGCCGGATGCGCGCGGTGGGCATGGCCTTGTTGTGTACATCCTGCACGGCGGTGAAGTTGACGTTGCCGGGCGGGTTGGGCACCGGCTGGCACATCAGCACCTCGCGGATCGCGCGCCCGCGCAGGGTGGGTGAGCTGCGGCCCGAATGCGAATAGAGCGAGAGGAAGCCCGCCTGGCCGATCAACCCGGCACGATCATCCCTTGGGCCGAACTCGTAAGGCTCCCAACCCTTCGCGCGGTGCACCGGCACCTGATAGACCGGGCCGAGCGCGCGGGTCATGAAGGTGTGGCTGGTGGTGAACAGCTGGCGATAATCGCCATTGCGAGTCAGCAGGTGGTCGGTGATGGTGCGCAGTGTCTGTTCAGGCAGCGCCTGGGCAACGTCCTGGTTGAAATAGGGGTAGACCACCGGGTCCTTGGCCAGCTCGTCGAACTTTTCGAACAGCAGCATGTCGGCAAAGAAGGCACGCAGCCCCTGTTCGAAGCGCGGCGAGGAAACCATTGCTGCAGCGGCTGCTTCAAGCTGCTTCTGGTCGGTCAGCCGCCCTTCGGCAGCGGCTTTCAGCAGCGCTTCGTTGGGTGCCGAGTTCCACAGCATCATCGCCAGGCGCGTGGCGCGCGTGCCGTTGTCCAGCCGCAGTTGGCCCGGATTCGCCGGATCGGGTTCCGCCCGTTCGATGACATAGAGGAAATTGGGCGAAACCAGCATGGCAGACAGCGCCAGTTCCAGCCCCTTGTCGAACGACCCTGCCTTGCCCGCCGCCGCGCCCGCCATGCGGACGTAGAAAGCCTGCTCGTCCAGCGTCAGTGGCCGGCGGAACAGGTAGCGCCCCAGCGGGGCAAGCACCTGCGCAGCGCAGCGGTCGTCCGCCGTCTTGGCGTCCGCCGGGGCGCAGGGTGCGAACAGGGCGCGGTGCTGGGCGTCGAACACCTGCGCCGCAATCACGCGGGCCATGGCATCGAAGTTTTCCAGGCCGGTGGGCGAAATGGACGCACGCCGCGCGCCGCTGGCGATCATTTCGTGCACCGGGCGGACGATCGGCTCGAATCGGCCTGAAACGCGGATGTCAGGGCCGAAGATGTCGGCGATGGAGTTGCGGTATTGCGCCTCGGTCAGCCGCCGCATGGCGACGATCTGGCCGGCCTGCGCCGGTGCGGGGGCAGCGGCGGTGTCCGCGCCCGCCGCCGGACCGACCGGGGCGAAGGCCATGGCGGCGGGCAGCGCCAGCAGTGCCAGCGCGGCGGCAAGTTTGGCGGAACGCTTCATCGCGATGCCCTCCCGCCCGCAGGGGCTGAAGCTGCGGGAATGTCGTTGACGAAGGCCGGTACGGCGGCGAGCTGCACGGCAGAGGAAATGGCGGTGCACTTGCCGGTTTTCGGATCGCGCACCCCATCGGCATATTGCCGCAGGGTCTGGAGGTATTGCGCACAGTCGATCCCGGCAACGAGCGCCGAGCCGACACCGCCGATACCGGGGCTCTGGATCACGTCGAACACCGGCTTGTAGCCGCCGAGCATTCCGGTCAGCGTGCCGTCGCTCTGGAACTGCAGCCGCAGCCTGCCGTGTCGGTAATCATAGCGGGTGCGGTTGCCGCGAATGTCGCGCGCGCCGCCCTGGCCCCAGGTCTGCGCCAGCTTGATGTCGGCAGGGGTAGTGGTCAGCACGCCGTTGTCGATCCGCCCGTGCAGCACGTTGCGCTCGCGCGGCGGCTTGTCCGATATGGTGAAGCTGGCCCCTGGCAGGAAGCGCCCTGTGGTATCGATCACCGGTCGGTCGGGAGTGTTGGCGTAGATTACCTCCACATCCTCGTCGTGCTGCAGGCTGTCGACCCCGCGCAGCAGCAGCACCTGGGTCCATTCGCCCGAGGCAAAGAACTGGCGCAGGCCTACCGCCTGGTCGCCCTTGATCCCGTCGGTTCCGCGCCATTCGAGCGTGCAGCCCATGACGCGGTATTCCTGGTTGTCGATCCCGCTCTCGCCATGGGGCGAAGTGAATTCGGCGTGCTCGCAGGTGTCGTCGGCACCGGGCTTGTCGAGGTCGAGGCCCCAGGCCATGCGGCTTTGCACCGTGCGCATCGCGGGGCGGCTGAACAGATCGGGCTGTGAGCAGATGTTCGTGCCGTTGGGGCCGAAGGCGGTCGCCTGCCACTTGCGCACCAGTTCCGCCTCGTTTTCCGGCTTGCTCAGCCGCGCGCGCTCTTCAGCGGGCTGATCGGCCAGGAACTGGTCGCGCATCTTGAGCACGGTGCCTTGCGGGCAGGCGGTCGGCTCCTGCACTACCGGCGGGATGGCCTCGCTGATGACAAAGCCCATCACTCCGTTTGCCGGCGGATCGGGCAGCCGGATGGCGCTTTGCTGCGCGTCGGTGGCCGGGCCGATCGCGAACAGTGCGCCGCCCAGCGGCAGCAGCGCGGCCAGACGGCGGAAGCGGCGGCGTAGGGTGTCGGTCATGGCCGGTCCTTTCCTGCGGCGGGGCGCAGCACTTCGGTGCCGGCGGGGGCGGTCAGCGGATCGTCCTCGCGGCTGACGTAGACCGGCTTGCCGCGATAGAGCCACTGCGGACGATCACCGGCGGTGGATATGGTCCACGGGCCAAGCCCCCTGCCGGCAAGCGCGGCGGTGAAGGGCGTCCAGCCGGCGCAGTCCTTGCCGCATTTGCCGGTGTAGAGCACGCGGCCCTCGGGATCGGCGAAGGCATGGCTTTCCCCCGCGAGCACCGCACGGACGCCCGGCGGTGCGACGATGTCGGGCGTGGGGGGCACATATTTCAGGGTGTTCCAGGTGAACTTGTCCGCGCCGTCGAACGCGGCGCTGCCGGGCCGATCATCCTTGCGGGTGAAGACCATGTGCCAGCCCTTGTAGACCCATTGCGGCCCGGCAGGCCCGTCGATCACCGTCCAGTCAGGTGCGGACTGCGGGTTGACGAAGCCGGCGGGCAGCGGCTGGCGCGGGCCGCCGAAGCCTTGCGGAAACCGGATGTTCACCGCCATGCCCGGCGGGGTAAGCAGCGGCTCCCACTGGGCGGCGCAGTCCCCGGTGCAGAATCGCGCGGGATCGGCAGTGAAGCGGATCAGCGTGCGCATATCCATGCCATAGAGCGTGACGCCGTGGCGGTTGGCATAGACGCGGGTGTTGCCCGCGCGGGCGATCTTCACCTCGGCAGGCAGCGGTTCGGCCCGGGCTGCCGGGATCGGCAGATCGACCGGCTGGGCCAGGGCCGCGCCAGCGGGCAGCAAGTGCAACGCCAGCGCGGCCAGCGCGAGGCGGAAGGAAACCCCCGTCATGCGATCAATCCCCCGGTACGCGGAACGTGTCGTGGCAGCCCTTGCAGGTCGCGCCCAGCTTGCGGGCTTCGGTGCGGATGGCGGGCACGTTGTTGGCCATGGCCGCGCGCTGGAACGCCAGCGCCTCTACCGAGAATGCATCCTGCGCTGCCTTGAAGCGAGCGGCCTGCGCCCAGACTTCCGGCTTGGCTCTGGTGCGTGCACCTGATTCAGCGCCGCTGCCGGCGGGGAACAGGCCGTACTGCGCGCGCGAGGCGTTGACGATCTGGCGCGCGGCGATCTGGATCAGCATCGCCTGCGGTTCCGGCCCGCGCAGGCCGTCATTCACCGTCTTGAAGGATGCACCCAGCTCCCGGTAGGCGGCGATGCGGGACCGCACCGCGTCCGCCCCGCTTGCCAGCAATGGCGCAGAGGCGAGCATGGCAGCGCCGCCCAGAACAAGCGCGAGTGGACGAAACATGGCATCTCCCCGGATAGGTCTTCAAGCCCGTCACCACGGGTCTCGCCGGGAATAGTACAAAAGTTGAAGGATCGATCAAGGCAAAGTTTGTCGCAGTCCGTCGCGCACCTGCGTGCGTTGATCGTGATGCTGAACGTGATCCCCCCGAAACTAATGAGGCCTCCGCGAAGGAATGGGATCACGCGGAGGCCTCAAGGTCGAGTCATCGCCGATCGACGGGAGGGGGGGAGGGATCGGACGATGACATGGGAAAAACGCAGGTGTTGTCGCCGGGTTCCCGAAAAAATCGGACGGACAGAATTTTTTTGCGTCCGCTACGAAGCCCCCGTCGCAAGCTTCCCCCGGAACATGGGAACCAGCGCCCGTCTGCAGTGTTGTGCATGGCGGCACGGTGCTATGACAGCGGTCTGGCGCAGCCGCAGGTAGACACTGATGCTGCAAGGAAGGGAATATCATGTCGGTAGCGGAACAGGTCGGACGTCATTTGCCCTATCTCAGGCGTTATGCCCGGGCGCTCACCGGATCGCAGCAGTCAGGCGACGCCTTCGTTCGCGCGACGCTGGAGGCCGCACTGGCCGACCGTGCGCTGCTGGCTGAAGTCTCGCAGGGGCGCGCGGCGCTCTATGCTGCTTTCACCAAGCTGTGGACCGCTGCGCATGTCGAACCGGTTGCGGGCAGCGCCAGCCTGCACGAACGCGCGGCACAGTCCCGGCTGGCGAGCATAACGCCGTTGTCGCGGCAGGCGTTGCTGCTCACCACGCTGGAAGACTTTACCCCCGGAGAAGCGGGCCTGATCCTTCAGTGCAGCGCTGACGAGGTGGCGCGCCTCGCTTCCGAAGCCGTGGCAGAGATCGATCGTGAAACCGCCACGGAAGTGCTGGTGATCGAGGACGAACCGCTGATTGCCATGCAGCTTGAGGACATTGCCGCCGATCTCGGTCACAAGGTCGTCGCCACCGCCGCGACGCGCGATCAGGCCCGCGAAGCCTATGCCGCCACCCGTCCGGGGCTGGTGCTCGCCGACATCCAGCTGGCTGACGGCAGTTCGGGCATCGATGCAGTGGAGGACATCCTGCGCTTCGGCGATGTGCCGGTGATCTTCATCACCGCCTACCCCGAACGCCTGCTGACCGGCGACCGTCCCGAACCGACCTACCTCGTCACCAAGCCCTTCCAGGAAGCCACCGTCCGCGCCGCGATCAGCCAGGCGCTGTTCTTCGGTTCGAGCCGGCCGCTGGGCTGAAAAGCCAGCGGAAAGCAGGGTCGCACGCGATAGTCGTGCCGCTCGGGGGTTTACGACCTGCCTGTCATCGCGCATGATGCCGGGGACGAGGTGCTCCCCCCATGACTGACAACATGCAATCGGCCTTGACCAAGGTCCCGGCGGTGACGCTGGGATTCTGGATCATCAAGATCCTGGCGACCACCTTTGGCGAAACCGCCGGAGACGCGGTTTCAATGTCATGGCTGGGTGAAACCACTGCCGATGCACCCAGTTCGTTCTGGCAGGGCGGCTATCTGATCGGCACCGCGATCTTCGCGTCGGTGCTGGCGGTGCTGGTGCTGGTGCAGGTTCGTGCGCGGCGGTTCAATCCGTGGCTCTACTGGGCAACGATCATCGCCTCGACCACGGCGGGGACGACCATGGCCGATTTCGCCACGCGTTCGCTGGGAATTGGCTACCCCGGCGGATCGCTGCTGCTGCTGGGCATGGTGCTGCTCTCGCTGCTGGTCTGGCACCGCGCGCTGGGCACGGTTTCGATCACTTCGCTGCACGAACCCCGGGCCGAAATGTACTACTGGCTGACGATCACCTTCTCCCAGACGCTGGGCACCGCGCTGGGGGACTGGATCGCCGACGGGCCGCTGGGCTATCTGGGTTCGGCGCTGATCTTCGGTGGCCTGCTGGCGCTGATCGCGCTGGCTTACTACCGCACGGCGATCAACCATGTCGCGCTGTTCTGGGCGGCTTTCATCCTCACCCGCCCGCTCGGCGCGGTCGTGGGCGATTTCCTCGACAAGCCGCTGGCCAAGGGCGGGCTGGAACTCAGCCGGGTAGGCGCATCGCTGGTGCTGGCCGGAGCCATCGCCGCGCTGATCGTGCTGGTCCGCCAGCAAGCCGCGCCTGCCGTGCTGAAACCGGCTGACTGAGCGCGCGCCGCACTCTCAATATTGCTGATGCGTCGCAGGTGCCTCCGTCACTTCCTCTCTCGCAGCGCGAACTCGCTGCGGGCGGCGCGGACGGGGATGCGCAGGGTGCAGCGGACGCCGGCAGGGGGGAAGCTCAGGTCGACGTCGGTTTTCATCTCGTGGGCAACGATGCGCTCGATCAGTTCACGGCCGAAGCCGCGCTTGGTCGGCTGGTTCACCGTGGGCCCGCCGCGTTCTTCCCATGATAGTTCGGCCAGCGCCGGGGTGACCAGTCGCCATTGCACCAGCACCTTGCCCTCCAGCGTCGACAGAGCGCCATACTTGGCCGCGTTGGTTGCCAGTTCATGCAGTGCGAGGCCCAGTGACAGCGCATCGTTCGGGGCCAGTTCGATGTCCGGGCCTTGCGCATCGACGTGGTTTTCGACGTCCTCCATGTAGGGTGAAAGCTCGCTCGCCACCACCTCGCGGATCGGTGTGGCCCCCCATTCCACCCGGGTGAGAAGATCGTGCGTGGCGGACAGTGCGCGGACGCGACCGGTCAGGCTTTCGACGAAATCGTCGAGCGTGTCCGATCTTCGCCGGGTCAGCGCGACGATCGACAGCACCGTCGCCAGCGTGTTCTTTACCCGGTGGTTGAGCTCGCGGGTCAGCGTGGTGCGGATCTCGGACTGGCGGGTGAGCCATTCCAGTACCGCCCGGTCCTCTGCCGCGCGGCGGACGATCAGGCGGGCGATGTAGGTCAGCAGCAAGGCGATCACCAGCCCGGCGAGCAGCACCGCCAGCGACAGTTGCGAAAACGAGGATGGCGCTGCATCCGACACCACCAGCACCCAGCGACGCCCGCCGACGGTCATGCTCTTTTCCAGCGAAACGCCGCCGGAGCCGGCCCCCGAACGCGCGGCCAGCAGGCGGTCCGGCGCGCGGTATTCATCATAGAGCGCCACGTTTACACCGCGTGCCACGTAGAGCTCGCTGGCGGCGGTGAGGAAATCCTCGGCGCGGAACGGGCTGTAGACAAAGCCGCGCAGCGCATCCTTGCCATCGCGCGCGGCGTTGACCGGCATGTAGATCAGGAAGCCGGGGCGGTGGTCCGAGGCCGTGTTCTGCACCAGCAGCACGCGTCCGGATACGGTGGGGCGATCCAGCCGCGCCGCCTTCTGCATCGCCTGCCAGCGGGTCGTTTCCGAGGCCATGTCGAAGCCCAGCGCGGCAGTGTTGGGGGCGTCGGCAGGCACCAGGTAAGTGATCGGAAACAGATCATGCCCGTCGCCGGCCGGACGCGGCCGCACCGCGAAGGAGGGGTTGCCCCGCGCCCTCATCCGCGCTTCGAACGCGGCAAGGCCGGCCGGAAGTACGCGCGGCGTCCAGCCCATGCCCAGCGAGCCCTGGCGATCAGGATCGGGCAGTACGCCGGTCGACAGCTTTTCGAACTCGGCCAGGCCAACATCGTCGCGCGCGGCGAACAGCGATGCGGCGGCGCGCAGATAGGCCATGTTTTCGGCGGCGCGACGCTGCAGCGCGGCTGAGACCTCGGTGGCGTTGCGATCCAGTTCCAGACGGCGGCGATCCGCCTGGGCCCGCTCGATCTGCATCACCGCCAGCAGGGTGAACAGGGCGACCAGCGCGAAGATGCCCAACGGCACGATACGGGGATAGCGGTGGAACCACGCCTGCTTGCCCACCCGGCTGAGAATTGCCTTGTCCATCCGCCAGTTCCGTCCCGGTCATGACCGGCTTTATCGCCGGGCCATGGGCGGGGAACCATTCGCCCGACACAACGTTCCCTAGCAAGACAATTGTCGCCAGTCGCCTTGACGACGGCGCTGCGGAACGCAAGAGAAGGTCCTGTGTGATGGAGTCACAGATGGTAGGAAACGGGGATAACGGTGGAGGGGGGCGCAAGGTGCCCGTGCCTATCGCCGCCCGTGACGGGAAAAACCCCGGTTGGGCCAAGGGCCTGCGCCAGCTCTATGATTCTGTCGTAAGCGAACCCCTGCCCGACAGCTTTGACGACTTGCTCAGGAAGCTGGACCAGGCGGGCGATGACTGACCGGCGACCAGAGGCAGGAAAACCCGGCGATTTCAAGCACGAATTGGTCGGCGCACTTCCGCACCTGCGCGCTTTTGCGCGGGGACTGTGTGGCAGGCCAGATATGGCCGATGATCTGGTGCAGGAAACCATGGTCAAGGCTTGGGCCGCGCGCGAGCGGTTCCAGCCGGGCACCAGTATCAAGGCCTGGACCTTCGTTATCCTGCGCAACGTCTATCTCACCCAGATGCGCCGCAACCGCTTCACCGGCGAATATGACGAACAGCAGGCTGAGCGGGTTCTGGTGAGCCAGCCGGGGCAGGAAGCCCCGATTCACCTGGCCGACATGCACGCCGCGCTGCTGCGTCTTCCGCCCGAACGGCGCGAGGCGCTGCTGCTCGTCGGGGCCGGGGGCTTCAGCTATGAAGAGGCAGCGGCGATTGCCGGTTGCGCGGTCGGCACGATGAAAAGCCGCGTTGCCCGCGCCCGGGCCACGCTGGCCGGACTGCTGGAGCAACACGGCAACGCCGGCAAGGCGGCTGATCGCGCTCCGGATGGCCGTGCCCCGCAGGGCGATGCCGCCCGCGCCATCATGGCAGACCTCGCCGCCGTGTCGCGCGGACATCGCTGAATCGCGCGGTTTGACCGCAGAGGGCAGGGCCAATCTCCGCCATGGCGAAGCAAGGGGGCTTGCCGCCGGGCGCGGCTGCGGACAAAGACCATTGGATTGCAGCAATCGCCGGAAGGGGCAGCACATGGCTTTCAAGACGCGCGTCACCGAAATGCTCGGCATCGAACATCCCGTGGTTCAGGGCGGCATGATGTATGTCGGCTATGCCGAACTCGCCAGCGCGGTGTCGAACGCCGGGGGGCTCGGCACGCTGACCGCGCTCACCCAGCCCAGTCCCGAGGCGCTGCACGCGGAGATCGAGCGCTGCCGCTCGATGACCGCCAAGCCCTTCGCGGTGAACATCACCGTGCTGCCATCGATCACGCCCCCCGATTACAAGGCCTATGCGCAGGTGGTGATCGATTCGGGGGTCAAGATCGTCGAGACTGCCGGAACAGCCGAAGTGCGCGAGCTGTGGGCGATGATGAAGCCGCACGGCATCACCATCCTGCACAAGTGCACCGCCGTGCGCCATGCGCTCTCGGCCGAGCGCAACGGCTGCGACATTATTTCGATCGATGGCTTCGAATGTGCCGGCCACCCCGGCGAAGATGACATTCCCGGCCTGATCCTGATCCCGGCAGCGGCGGACAAGGTGAAGATTCCGATGCTCGCCTCGGGCGGGATCGGTGACGGGCGCGGGCTGGTCGCGGCGCTCGCGCTGGGGGCGGAAGGCATCAACATGGGCACCCGCTTCTGCGCCACCCAGGAAGCGCCGATCCACCCGAACATCAAGGCCAAGTACGTCGAAAATGATGAACGTGGCACCAACCTGATCTTCCGCAACCTGCACAACACCGCCCGCGTCGGCAAGAACGGCGTCTCGGACGAAGTGGTCCGCCGCTTGCAAGAACCGGGCGCGACTTTCGCAGACGTGCGCGAACTGGTGATGGGCAAGAAGGGCGCGGAAATGCTCAAGTCGGGCGACACCGAACACGGCGTGTTCTGGGCCGGCATGATCCAGGCGCTGATCCATGACATCCCCACCTGCCAGGAACTGATGGACCGGATCATCGGCGATGCCGAAGCCATCGTGAAACAACGGCTGGGCGGCATGCTGGGCTGAGAAGGCCCGCCAAGCGGCGTAGCCGTTCGCACGCTCAGCACAGCCATCTTGCAGGCGGCAAGCCCCGCCGCGCCAAAGGACTCGACCGTCCGCAGCCTGTCGAAGGACTGCTTTTTCCTTGAAGCCGTCAGGCGAGCGGCACGAAAAAATGTGCGATGGTCGGCCTTCGGCCAGACTATCTCAGCGCAGGCGGGGAATGGGGCTGCTCATGGTCGTTCTGGCCCAGCCCCTACCGCTTTACTGCGAAATACTGCCGGTATTCCGGCTTGACCAGCGCCAGCACGGCGTCGGTCACGGGCAGGGTGATGTCATAGTCCCCCTCGGCATAGGGGCCGGCTTCGTAGGGGCCGATGAGCACGCCGATGCGGTTGAAGTGGGCCTTGTCGGTCGATCCCAGGATCAGGGTCGATTCGGTGGGATCGATGCATTCGTCGAACTGGTCCCCGCTGCCGCGCTGCACCGGCGTGTCGCGCCGTTTGGCACGCTCGGTGTCAAGCTGGGCGCAGAACGGTTCAGACAACACCTTTGTCAGTGCGGCCTTGGAAGTGAATAGATCGATCACGCTGCGGCGCTGGTTGGCGTGCTTGTCCCACAGCAGGGCGCTGTAGCCGTGGTTGGGATGCGCGCCGCCTTCATAGCTGTAGACCTGCGCGGACAGGCTCAGCCACCCGGGCAGGTCGGTCACCACTTGCCAGTCGGTGCCAGAGGACCACGGGTTGAACGGATAGCCGTCGCCCTTGGCGTCCTTGCTGGCCTCGCGCGATTGCTGGTCAAGTTCATGCTGGCTGGTCGCAGCCTCGGCATCGAGCTGCGCTTTCAGCGCCGGTATCGCGCCAACCGCTGCCGGATAGGCGTAGTCATATTCGTAGAACGCGTTGGACACCGAAACCTTGCGCGCCCCGCCAGCTTCGGCAGAGGCGCTGGCGCTGCCGGCGGGCGGGGTGGCCTGCGAGGTTGCCAGCGCCTGCGCCGTCGCGCGCGCATCGGGCTTGGCCGGCTGCGCCTGATCTTCCTGCTTGCCGCAGGCGGACAGCAGCAGCAGCGGGATCAGCAGGGCAGGCATTTGCAGGCGCATGGCACTTTCCTCTCGCGCATCGGACGGGGCCGGGTCTAGGATAATCGGCGATGACCGACAAACCCGCATTGCTCCAGCCCGGATTGCTTCAGCCTGACCGGGGCCAGCCCGCCACTCCCATCCACCTCGTTGACAAGGCCGGCCTTGAAGCCTGGCTCAAGACCCTGTCCGCGCCGCAGCGCGCCGCCGTTGCCGCGCAAAAGTTCGAGGCGGATGGCTACAGCCATGTCTTCGTGCCCGATGGCGATCACTGGTTCGTTGCCTCGGGCGTGGCCAACGTCAACAACCTCTCGTCATGGTGCATGGCCAAGCTGGCGGAAGTCCTGCCCGCGGGCATCTATCGCCGGGCGGGGGGCGATCCTGGCAAGGCGATGTACGGCTGGGTCACCGGCCAGTACCGGTTTGATCGCTATCGCTCCGAACCCTCGACCGAAGGCCCGCGGGTTTTGCTGACGACCGAGGTCAAGGCGATCGACGCCGTGCTGGCCGAGGCCGAGGCGAACGCCCTGGTCCGCGATCTGGTCAACACCCCGGCGGAAGACATGGGGCCGGCCCAGCTGGAGCATGAGGCGGAATTGCTCGCCAAGGCCTACCACGCCGAATTTCACGTGACCCGGGGCGATGCGCTGGAGCGCGGCTTCCCCATGGTCCACATGGTTGGCCGCGCCGCCTCGCGCGGGCACGCGCCGCGCATGATCGAACTGCAGTGGGGTGATCCCAAGCACCCGCGGCTCGCCATTGTCGGCAAGGGGGTCTGCTTCGATTCGGGCGGGCTGGACATCAAGCCTTCGTCGGGCATGTTGCTGATGAAGAAGGACATGGGCGGCGCGGCCCATGCGCTGGCGCTGGCGCGGCTGGTCATGGCGGGCGGGCTCAAGGTTCGGCTGCACCTGCTGGTGCCGGCGGTGGAAAATGCCGTCTCGGGCAACGCCTTTCGCCCCGGCGACGTGCTGCGCAGCCGCGCCGGGCTCAGCGTGGAAATCGGCAATACCGACGCAGAAGGCCGCCTGATCCTGGCCGACGCGCTCACCCGCGCGGGTGAGGAGAACCCAGAACTGGTGATCGATTTCGCCACGCTCACCGGCGCGGCGCGGGTAGCGGTGGGTCCCGACCTGCCTGCGCTGATGACCCGGCGCGACGAAACCGCCGAAGCGCTGCTCGCTGCTGGCCGCGACAACGACGACCAGTGCTGGTGCCTGCCACTGTTCGACGGCTACCGCGAATACCTGAAGAGCGACATCGCCGACATCAACAACAACAGCTCGAACGGTTTCGCCGGGGCCTCGGTCGCCGGGCTGTTCCTGGATCGCTTTGTCCCCGAAGGCATTGACTGGGCGCACTTCGACACCTTTGCCTGGCGGCCTGCGGCCAAGCCCGGCCGGCCCAAGGGTGGCGACGCACTGGGCCTGCGCGCGGCCTGGCACATGCTGCGCGCGCGATTCGCTTGACCTTGCCCCTTCTCCCCGACCGTGCAAGTCTGTAGAAGGCCGGGGAATAACGAAAAACGAACGGTCGCGTTTTCCCGCAACGGGTGGAGGACGTGCAAATGCGTGATGTCGGTTTGGGCGATCGCTGCCCGGAGGTGGGCTACCTCCAGCGCCTGATCAACTACCAGAATTTCTGGGAAGGCCGGGTGGAAAACGAGCTGACGGAGGACTGCGCCTTCGGTCCGCGCACACTCGCGGCGCTCAACGCCTATCAGACGCTGCAGGGCATCACCCCGTCCGAAACGACCAACCGCCACACCTGGATGTCGCTCGGCCACGTCAACGAGATCGAGCATGAGGTAGAGCTGTTTCCGCAGCCCTCCGACATGACCTGCTGGTCAGCGGCGGCGACCATGCTGTTCGGCGATCGCTCGGTCGGCCCAGGCGAGGCGGAGATCAATCCGCGCACTTTCGGGCTCGATCAGGATCCCGACAATATCCGCACCTTCCTGACCGGCGCAGGGCTGACCTTCCACGAACCGCGCCGCTGGGAAATCAGCGAGTTGATCGGCATGATCCGGCACAGCCCGCTGTGGGTGGCCGGGCGGTGGCGTCAGGGCTCGCACGCCGGTGCCCACGTCGTGGTTGTCAGCGCGCTGTGGTCATCGGGCGATCTGCAATCAGGCGGCACCGCGCTGCGCATCCATGATCCCTGGCCGCCCCGGCGTGGTGCAATCTATGGCGGCTGCTACGAAGCCTATACCATTCGCGGCTTCCGCACCGGCAACAGCAACTTCAACGCCGGAATGCTCGCCATCGCCCATCGCTGAGCATGTTCAGCCTGCGCCGCGGCGGAACACCCCGCGCAAGCACGCTTTACTGACAGGCGCGCGCGCGGTAAGCGCGCCGCTTCGTGGTTTGAGGGTGTGAACGGATTTGAACGCGATTGCCATCCCCACCGGACAGTTGATCCTGGCCGGACCGGCCGAGAAGCTCGATGCCGGCCACTGGCCGGTGCGCGGCGATCTTGCGCATATCCGCCTCGCCGGGCGCTGCTTCGTGCCGCACTATGCCGTGCCGATGCCGCGCGCCATCGCTGCCGGCGGCACCACCTTGCGTAGTGCCGGGCGAGATGATGCTGCGGCGGTCGAATCGCTTGCCGGCGGCACCACGTTCAACGTGCTTGACCTGGCCAGTGGCTGGGCCTGGGGCCAGGTGGGCGATGACGGGTTCGTCGGCTACGTGCCGATGGCCGCGCTGGCGTCGGCATGACCCACAAGGTTTTCATCGACGGTGCGGTCGGCACCACCGGCCTGGAGATCGTCGAACGGCTTGCCCCGCGTGCCGAGTTCGAACTGATCGTGCTGGACGATGCGCAGCGCAAGCAGGCTGGTGCCCGCCGCGATGCCTTTCACGCGGCTGACTTCGCCGTGCTCTGCCTGCCCGACGATGCAGCGATCGAAGCGGTCGCGCTGGCTGAAGGCAGCAAGGTGCGGATCATCGATGCTTCCACCGCGCACCGGGTAACGCCGGGCTGGGTCTATGGCTTTCCCGAAGTGATCGGCCGCGACAAGGTGGCCGAAGCGCAGCGGGTGAGCAATCCCGGCTGCTATTCCACTGGCTTCATCGCCCTGCTCGCACCGCTGGTGCGCAATGCCCTGCTGCCCTCGGACTGGCCCTATACCTGCCATGCCGTCTCGGGCTATTCGGGTGGAGGCAAGGCACTGATCGCGCGGTTCGAGGACGGTGCCGACATCGCTTTCCGCGACTATGCCATGGCGCTTGGCCACAAGCATGTGCCCGAAATGCAGGCACGTGTCGGCCTGAAACACCCGCCGCTGTTCTGCCCGGCCGTGGTACCGGCGCATCGCGGCATGGTGGTGGAAGTGCCGCTGGCGCTGGCGCAGATGGAGCGCGCCGCGCCGACCGACGGCCTGCGTGATTGCCTCGGTGATTTCTACGCCGACAGCGCCGTGGTGCGGGTGAGTGACGAGAATCCCGAAGAGCTGCTGCTGCGCCGTTCGATGGCCCCAAGCGACCGGCTGGACCTTTACGTCTACGGCGCGCGCGATGGCAGCCAGGCGCGGCTCGTCGCGGTGCTCGACAACCTCGGCAAGGGGGCGAGCGGGGCGGCGGTGCAGAGCCTGAACCTGATGGCCGGGCTGGACGAGACGGCGGGCCTGCGGCTTTAAGGGCAGCAAGAACCCTGTCCTCGTTCGAGGCGCGCGGGGAAAGCTGCCGGGCCAATCCTGCCGTGCTGCAACCAGCCACTTGCCGATTGCGCTGCTTATTTTTCAGGCATACCCTGCCCGAAATTTAAGCACCGCACTCTTTCCGCCCGCGCATCATTTCACCAGCAACCACCCGCCGAACAATGCGAATCTTGCGATTCCGCTCTTTATCGCCGGCCCCGGATAGCCTAGGGGCGTAACTCCGTCTCTGGCACGATTCTTGATAGATGGTTGTCGAGACACATTGGAACCCCGGGCCGTCCCTCATCAGGCATGGAAGGCGGCACCGGCTCTCTGCGCAGGGGTCACAGGCACGTGAAGAAGATCGAAGCGATCATCAAGCCGTTCAAGCTGGACGAGGTGAAGGAAGCGCTCCACGAAGTGGGGGTTTCGGGCATCACCGTTACCGAGGCCAAGGGCTTCGGTCGCCAGAAGGGCCACACCGAACTCTATCGCGGCGCCGAATACGTCGTCGACTTCCTGCCCAAGGTGAAGCTTGAGGTGGTCGTGGCCGATGCCCTGGCCGAGCGCACCGTCGAAGCCATTGCCAACGCCGCCCAGACCGGGCGCATCGGCGATGGCAAGATCTTCGTCATCCCCATCGAGACCGCCGTACGCATCCGTACTGGCGAGCGTGACGACGACGCGGTCTGATTGAATTCACCCCTTCCGCTTGCGGAAGGGGGCGGGGTTGGGGCGGTCCTGGCTAGGACGGCCCTGGCTCCATCCGAATAAGCAAAACCCACCCCCCAGCCCCTTCCGGAAGCGGAAGGGGGATTTTGGAGAAAATACGAAATGGCCAAGGCAAAGGACATCATCGCACGCATCAAGGACGAGGAGATCGAGTGGGTCGACCTGCGTTTCACCGATCCCAAGGGAAAGTGGCAGCACCTGACCATGGTCGCTTCGGTCCTCGGCGAGGATGAGCTGGAAGACGGTCTGATGTTCGACGGCTCGTCGATCGAAGGCTGGAAGGCGATCAACGAATCGGACATGATCCTCAAGCCCGATCTTGACGCGGTCTACATCGATCCGTTCAGCGCCACCCCGATGATGATCCTGGTCTGCGACATCGTCGAGCCTTCGACCGGCGAACTCTACAGCCGCGATCCCCGCTCCACCGCCAAGCGCGCCGAAGCCTTCGTCAAGTCCACCGGCATCGGCGATACCGTCTACGTCGGCCCCGAAGCCGAGTTCTTCCTCTTCGACGACGTCAAGTTCTATGACGGCTACGATGGCAACGGCTTCCGTATCGACGACGTGGAACTGCCGACCAACACCAACAAGGAATACGAAGGCGGCAACATGGGCTACCGCCCCGGCGTCAAGGGCGGCTACTTCCCCGTCGCGCCGATCGACAGCTGCGTCGACATCCGCGGCGAGATGGTTTCGACCATGATCGAAATGGGCCTGCCCTGCGACAAGCATCACCACGAAGTGGCCGCCGCGCAGCACGAACTGGGGCTGACCTTCGGTACCCTAGTGCAGACCGCCGACCGCATGCAGGTCTACAAGTACGTCGTGCAGCAGGTTGCCCATGCCTATGGCAAGTCGGCCACCTTCATGCCGAAGCCGATCAAGGGTGACAACGGCTCGGGCATGCACACCCACATCTCGATCTGGGATGGCGGCAAGCCGCTGTTCGCCGGTAACGGCTATGCTGGCCTGTCGGACATGTGCCTGTACTTCATCGGCGGCGTCATCAAGCACGCCAAGTCGCTGAACGCCTTCACCAACCCGACCACCAACAGCTACAAGCGTCTGGTGCCGGGCTATGAAGCCCCGGTGCTGCTGGCCTATTCGGCGCGCAACCGCTCGGCCTCGTGCCGCATCCCCTACGGTGCGGGTGACAAGGCAAAGCGCGTGGAATTCCGCTTCCCCGACGCGATGGCCAACCCCTACCTGTGCTACGCCGCGCTGCTGATGGCCGGTCTCGACGGGATCAAGAACAAGATCCACCCGGGCGAAGCCATGGACAAGAACCTCTACGATCTGCCGCCGGCCGAACTGGCCCAGGTGCCGACCGTCTGCGGTTCGCTCC
>JAGWTB010000060.1 GCA_028869175.1 Sphingomonadales bacterium | reverse complement strand
CGTAACTTCCGGCTCGGCCCTGTGGTGCGATGGCGCTGGCGGGACGGGCTCGCGTCCTGACCGCCGGGCGGTGGGGCATACCCCAGGGTTTTGGGTTCCCGAAGGAACCGCTCCTCGCATCCTTGGTCGGAGCATCGCCTCCGTGGCGACGCCGGCCGTGTACGGGGCCTGGGCGAAGCGCTTGCGCCACCGCTCCCGTCACGGGCGGGCATATAACCGATATGGTACAACATGTCAAGTGCCGTCGTCCCGGCGAAGGCCGGGACCGCTGGCCTCATCGATGCAAGGTTGCGCAGATACAAGGTTGCGTCGATGAGGCCAGCGGTCGCGGGTCGAGCCCGCGACGACGGGCGCTTACCCCCGCTGTTCGTGCAGGATGCGGTATTCGCGGCGGGTGAAGACCCAGTTGCCGCCGCGCTTTTCCAGTTCGTCGTCATAGCGGCCATGGCCACGCACGAGTTCACCGTTGGCCGGGTCTTCATAGAGTTCGTGGGTATAGGCAACGGCCCTGGCCTTGTTGCCTTCCACTTCGATGGAACCGGGTTCCATGAAGTAGACCATGGGCTTGTCCATCTTGTTCAGCCCATAGACCTTCATCGATTCGATCCAGCCCGATACGATCACGTCCTTGCCGGAAAAGCCGCCAAGGTCGGGATATTCGGGCAGTTCCCAATAGGCATCGTCTGCCCAGATCGTCGCCCAGACGGCGGCGTCGCGGGTCATCACGCCGTGGGCGTGGGTGTTCATCAGTTCGCGGATCGCGATGCGATCCTCCAGCGGGCCGGTGAATGGCATCGCGATCTCCTTACCAGGCGTGTTCTTCGCCATTCCACTTGTAGAAATCGCCGGACTTTTCGAGCGTCCAAGCCTGGGCCAGCGTGCGAACGCCGGTGGCGCTTTCCTCCGGCGTGATGTCAGCGTCCGGGCCGCCCATGTCGGTCTGGACATAGCCGGGGTGGACCAGCCCGATGATCACGCCCTTGTCCTTGAGGTCGGCTGCCGCAGAGCGCATCAACCGGCCCAGCGCCGCCTTGGACGCGGCATAGGCGTGGAAGCCGCCGTAGGGCCAGGTCGAGGCGGCGAGCTGGCTGGAGAAGTTGATCACCTTGGAGCCCGCACCCAGACGCGGCAGGAAGGCGTTGAGCACGCGCAGCGGACCCTTGACGTGGACGTTGAAGGTCTCGTCGAAGGTCTTCCAGTCCACCTCCTCGAACTCGGGGGCCGTGGTGCCGGTCATGCCGGCGACGTTGTAGAGAATGTCGATGGCTTCGCCGCCGGTGGCGGCCGCACCGGCCTTGACCGATGCGTCATCGCCGACGTCCATCGCGTGGACCGTCAGCTTGCCGCCCGATGCCGCCGCCAGTGCGTTCAGCTTGTCGGCACCTGCCGGGTTGCGGGCGAGGGCATAGACCCGGTCACCCTGCGCCACGTGCTGCCGGGCCAGTTCAAGGGCAATGCCCCGCGCCGCGCCGGTGATCGCTACATTTACCATTACGGCCTTCTCCCTTCGAGCCAGTCGTTCAGCACTTCATGAAAGAAGCGCACGCGGGTTTCCTGTGCGGCCAGGCAGGCGTCGGTATAGCCGCGCGAATGCATCCCCGCCTGCATGTCTTCGGCCAGTTCCATGTCCTGGTAAACTATCTGTCCGGCCAGTTCGGGAATGCCGCGGCCACCATCGAACACGCGGTGTTCGCATTCCTCAACCTCGCGCAGCGGCTTTGGCCCGGCCATGATCGATTCGACCGTTTCCTGCCCTGCCACCGGAAATGCCATGCACCACAGGTCGAAATAGCACTTTTCCGGATCGGTGGCGTGCGGTTCGGAGCGGAAGAAGATCAGGTTGTCCGGCAGGAAGCTGATGGTGACGTTGGGGAACATCACCGTGTGCGGGCTGTCGGTGATCTCCTCGTCGCTCATGGCGGCGTAGTGGAGATAGCCGCGCTCCCGCCACAGGCGCTTCTTCGCGGCCTTGAGGTCCAGCCAGCCCTGCATGACGAAGTCTTCATAGGTGGCGTAGCTGTCAGGATCGATGTCCCACTGGCGCAGGATACCCTCGAACATCGCGTTGCGTCCGCTTGCCGGGCGGTCTGACAGCGAGGGGCGCATGGGCTGCACGGTGCGGCCATGGCCCTTTGGCCACATCTCGTGCCGGGCGGTATCGACGTCCTGATCGATCCACGGCGGCACCTGCGGATGCGCGGTGCGGGTGTGGTAGCTTTCGGAGAAGTTGTCGGTCACGAACTTCCAGTTGGCGTTTATCTCGATGCGATACCAGGCAACGCGCACCGCCGTGTCCATCGGGTAATTGCGGTAGACCTGCGGCATCGGATCAAGGAATTCGGCGAGCGAGTGGCCGTCCTTCGCCATGGTGTACCAGACGAAGCCGCCCCATGTATCGCAGCGCAGTTCCTTGAGGCTGAGCTTGCCGCAAGGATCGCCCTGCGGGAAATCGTGCCGGTCCTGAACGTGCTGCAGCACCCCGTCGATGCCGAAGCGCCAACCGTGGTAGGGGCAGGTGAAGCTCTCGACCGACGACGCGCCGCGCGTCAGCCGCATGCCGCGATGGGCGCAGCTGTTGTAGAAGGCGCGGACCGAGCCGTCTGCCTGCTTCACGCAGATCACCGATTCCTTCATGAAGCTGTGGACTACGTAGTCGCCCGGCTCCTGCAGTTCGGCAGTGCGGCCGGCGACGTGCCAGATCTTTGTCCAGAGCTGGTCCCATTCCTTCTGCGCGAAATCGGGGCTGTAATAGCGCTCACCGGTTATGGCGTCGCCGCGCAGGTTGGCCGGATCGCGGCCGCTGAGTGGCGGCGACGGGGTATGCTGGTTCATCGTTGTCCTCTCCCGACTCGCTGGCAGGATAAGGCCGCAGACTGGCGCAGCGACGCGCGCGCGAGAACTGGCACTTAGGGCAGGAAAGCGGCAGATGTGCCGGTTTTTATGGTGCATCCTCCCCATCGACTTGCGATGGAGGGGCCGGCGCGATCAGCGCCGCTGCGCGGCTTGCCCCTCCGTCTTGCCCTGCGGGCAATCCACCTCCCCATCGCAAGTCGATGGGGAGGATCTGCCGCGTCTTGTCACCCGATCTCGTAGAGCTTCTGTACCACCCGCGTCGTCAGTCGCCGTATGCGTTCCAGCCGTTCGCCGTCGCCGAACACGGGTCGGTGCAGCAGCAGGCCCATGTGCGCGGCCAGGGTGAAGTCGCTGGCCACCTTGAAGTCTTCCCAGTGCCGCTGCCACTGCGGAAAGGCCTCGATCATCTCGCGGGTCCACACCTCGTCATACTGGCGGGCGGCGGGGGTGAAGCGGGCCTCCAGTTCGGCGTCGGTGCGCGCGGCGACGGCCAGTTCGACGTAGGCGGCATATTCGCGGGTCTGCACCGAGCGCCAATGCGCCTCGCAGGCGACCTCCACCAGCAGTTCCTCGCCGCGGTCGGCCATGGCGGCGAAGTAGTCGGCCAGAAAGTGGCGCATGCGCTGGTAGAACACGTGCTCCACCACGGCGGCGACCAGATCGAGCCGGGTGGCGAAGTGGTGATGCATGGCCCCGCGCGAAACCGCGCAGCGTTCGGCCACGGCGGAGGTGGTGAGCCCGGCATAACCGCCTTCCACCAGGCAATCGATTCCCGCCTCCACCAGCCGCAACCGGGTCTGCGCGCTCTTGCGCTGTTGCCAGCGGGCCGGCGGCGCCGACTTGTGATCGGGACGCATCGCGCTGAGCATCCGGTCCTGCAGAGCTTCTACGGTCATGCGGCCATCATAACGGCGATTGGCGGAAAATGCACCCGGCGCGGCACCTGTCCAAAGTTTCAGTTACGCGGCTGGCGAGGCGAGCGCATAAAACCGGCAGCATCGCCGGTTCTTGTCGGTCGAGGCTGTGGGAAAAGACAACGGCGGGGCATCGAAGACGGTGCCAACCGACCGCATGACGAGAGGGGGAATGGCGCGATGAAGCCGATTCACGCATATCTGATGGGCAGCCTTTCGCTGCTGGCGCTCACGACCACGCCGGCCATGGCCCAGGCGGCCGAGGAGAACAGCGGCGGCATCGCCGACATCGTCGTCACCGCGCAGAAGAAGGCGGAAAACCTGCAGTCGGTGCCGATCTCGGTTGCCGCCGTCTCCAGCGAGGCGGTGGAGAACCTCCATGCGGTGACCTTGCAAGGCCTGCAGGGCTCGGTGCCCAATGTCGAAATCGGCAACTTCGCCAACACGCCCAACACCGCGGTCTTCACCATTCGCGGTATCGGCGTGATCGAACCAGACCCCTATGCCGGCAACACGGTGGGCATCGTCGTCGATGGCGTGCCGCAGTATTTCTCGATGGGCGCGTTGCTCGATCTCTATGATGTCGACCGGATCGAAGTGCTGCGCGGGCCGCAAGGCACGCTGTTCGGCGCGAACACCACCGGCGGCGTGGTCAACGTGGTCAACAAGGCCCCCGAAGACCGGCTGGGCGGCAAGTTCGACCTGTCTTATGGCAACTATCATCACCTGACCATCGGCGGCGTACTCAACGCGCCGCTGGGAGAGGGGCTGTCCGCCCGCTTTGCGGTCAACCATGACGAGCGCCACGGCTATGTCACCAATGTCGTCACCGGCAAGGACATGGGTCGGCGCAACGTCACCATCTTTCGCGGAACGCTGCGCTATGAATCGGGCAATGTCGAAGCCTCGCTGACCGGCGAGTATGACCGTGCGCGCAACGGTTCGCCCATCGTCGTCGCGGGCGACCTGCCTACCGATGCCGAATTCGTCCCTGCCGGCTGGCGCGGCATGTATGCCTCGCCCTGCCTGCCCGCCGGATCGCCGTGCACCGCGCCGGCCAAGTACTTCTCCGCGCAGGACGGCGGCGTGCTGGGCGATACGCCCGACAAGAGCAACATGGACACCTACCGGGCCGGCTTCACCCTGTCGGTCAAGGATACGCCGATCGGCGACATTACGGCGATTTCGGGATACAAGCAGTTCAAGCTGTTCGAATTCACCGACCAGGACGGCACCCCCGCATTCCTCATCGACACGCGCCGCCAGACCAGGGCCTGGCAGTTCAGCCAGGAACTGCGGACCGATTTTTCGCTGGGTGACAGGATCAATGTCACCATGGGCGGTTTCTACATGACCGACCACTACGATCACTATCAGCACCTGCGCATCGATTTCGCCGGCGGGGCAACCTACAATCTGGCCAACAACACCTATACCAAGGGCCTGACCGGGCTGTTCCAGCGCAACCTGCAGGATCAGGACAACCATTCGGTCAGCCTGTTCGCGCAGAGCTACATCGATCTGACCGACAAGCTGCGGCTGCAGGCCGGTATCCGCTATGCCCATGAAAAGACCCAGATGCTTGCCTCCACCGCCACGTCGCTGGCAGCGGGCGGGGTGACCACCTTTGACGGGACTTCGCCCACAGGCGTGCCCAACATCGATCTCGGCACGGTGGCACCGCCGCTGGGGGTCAAGAGCTGGAACAATGTCGGCTGGAAGATCGGCCTGGACTACAAGGCCAACGACAACCTGATGCTCTATGGCTACTGGGCGCGCGGCTTCAAGTCGGGCGGTTTCACCGGGCGTATCGGCATCCCGCAGGATCTGGGGCCTTACAACCCGGAAGGGGTCGATACGTTCGAGGCCGGCTTCAAGAGCGACTGGGCGGATCGCCGGGTGCGGCTCAACCTGTCGGTGTTCCAGACCAATTACCGCAACATGCAGCTGGCGCAGATCTACTTCGTTGGATCGGGTGCCTCGCTGGTGCAGGGCAACACCATCCTCAACGCGGCCAAATCGCGCATTCGCGGGTTTGAATCGGAGCTGACCCTTGCGCCGGTGGCGGGGCTGCAGTTCACCGCATCGCTGGCCTATCTTGACGCCAAGTACCGCCAGTTCAACTACCTTCTGCCCAGCGGCGCGATCCGCAGCCTGACGGGCGAGCGCCTGCAGAATGCCCCGAAGTGGAGCGGTTCGCTGGGGGCCAGCTATGAAACGCCGCTGGCAGAAGGGATCGCCGCGCGCTTTGCGGTGAACTATTCGTTCACCTCGGAAAAGTTGCTGACCTCGATCCTCGATGTCGCCCGCGCGCGGGTGCAGCCGCAGCATCTGGTCAACGCCAACTTCGACATCAAGCTGCATGACCGCTTCACGGTGGGAGTCTGGGCGACCAACCTGTTCGACCAGCGCTACATCAACTCGGTGTTCGATGCGCCGGGAACGCTTGGCCTGACCAACTACGCACCGCCGCGCATGTTCGGTGTGTCGCTGAAGGCCGAATACTGAACCCTCCCTGGCCCCGGCCTGTCCTCCCTGGCCGGGGCACTTTTTTGCAGGGGCAGACGAAGATGACCAGTGCAGACCTCGTTGCCCGCCACGCGATTCTCAACACGCTTGCCATGCACAGCCGGGGGGTGGACCGGGCGGATGCGAACCTGCTCGGCTCGGCCTATCATGCGGATGCAACGGTCGATTACGGGTTCTATGCCGGCGCGGCGGAGACGCTGGTCGCCATCCTTGCCGGAGCGCAGAAGGCGGCCCTGCCGACGCTGCACCGCACCGCCAATTGTGAAGTCCGCATCAGCGGTGATCGTGCCGTCTCGGAAAGCTATGTCATCGCCTATGCCGAAGAGGCGGATATCCAGCGCATGGTGTTCGGCCGCTATCTTGACCGGCACGCACGGCGCGGCGGGGTCTGGCGGCTGACGCATCGCACCTATGTGCTCGATGGCAACACCAACCGCGCCACCACCGCGAGCCGTGCCGACCCGCCGCTGTCTGACGCCCATTTCGTCCCCGAAGGCGGCAAGGGTGCCGCCGATCCGGGCCGCGCGCTGCTCGCGCTCCATCACGCCGCTTCAGGCGCACAGCAGAAGGCCAGTCCCATGACCGCAGACGCCGCCGCGATCGACGCCGCGCTTTCGCGCGATGCCATCCGCCGCCTCCTGACCGGCTACTGCCGCGCCGCCGACAGGGCGGACGCGGCGCTGATGGCCGCCATGTTCTGGGACGATGCCGAGGTGATCTCCGGCGTGGTCAACGGCAGCGCGGCGGATTTCGCCCGTGACGTCATCGCCCACATCACGGCAACATTCGCTTCGTGCTTCCACTCCATCGCCAACGAATGGATCGAAGTGCAGGGCAACCATGCGGTGGGCGAACACTATGTCATCGCCCACAACCGCGGCGGGCAGACCGACACCATGACCGGCGGGCGCTATGTGGATCGCTACGAGCGGCGCGGCGGCGAATGGCGGATCGCCAGCCGCGCTTTCGTGCTCGACTGGACCCAGACCCACCCCACCACTTACGAGCCGGCTGGCTTTTATGAGGGGCTGACTACGCGCGGTTGCTACGGCACCAGTGACCCGGTGTACAAACACTGGGAGAGCCTGTGACCGCCACCCTGTCCGCACCCGTTCCCGACCACGTTCCGCCCGAACGGGTGGTGGATGTCGATATCTATGCCTTGCCGGGGCAGGCGGACGATTTCCACGCCGCGTGGAAGGCGTTGCAGGACGGCTCGCCCGACATCGTCTGGACGCCGCGCAACGAAGGCCACTGGATCGCCTTGCGCGGCGATGTCCTGGCCGAAGTGCAGGCTGGCCATGAACGCTTTTCCAACCAGGTGATCGTGTTGCCGAAATCGGTGGGCGAATTGCACCGGCTGATTCCCACCACCATCGATCCGCCCGAGCACCGGCCCTATCGCAAGCTGCTCAACGATGGCATGGCGCTGGCCAAGATGCGGCGGCTGCACGATGCGATCCGCGCCGTGGCGGCGGAGCTGATCGAGGCGGTGGTGCCGACCGGTCGCTGCGATTTCACCGGGGACTTTGCCCAGGTGCTGCCGATCCGCATCTTCATGGCACTGGTCGATCTGCCGATGGCCGATTCGGGGCGCATCCGGCTCTGGGCCGAGTCGATGACCCGGCCCCATCCGCCGATGCCCTTCGAAGAGGCGCGCGCGGCGTTCTTTGCCTATCTCGATCCCGTCCTCACCGCGCGCCGCGCCGTGCCGGCCGAAGACCTGCTGAGCGAAGTGGTCACCGCCGACATGGGCGGACGCCGGCTCAGCCATGAGGAATCGCTGTCGCTCGCCACGCAGATCCTTATCGCCGGGGTCGATACGGTGGTGAACTTCCTTGGCTTTGCCATGCTGTTTCTCGCCCGCAATCCGCAGGCCCGCGCCGAACTGGCGGGCAAGGACAGCAATGCGGTGATGGCGGCGACGCACGAGCTGTTCCGTCGCTATGGCCTGGTCACCATCGCCCGCATCGTGCGGCATGACATCGATTTCCACGGCGTTGCGCTCAAAGCCGGCGACATGGTCTGCATCCCGACGCAGGTCCATGGGCTGGACGAGCGGCTCAACCCCGATCCGATGAAGGTCGATTTTGCCCGCCGCGCTGCGCGGCACTCTGCCTTCGGATCGGGCGTGCACATGTGCCCGGGACAGGAACTGGCGCGCGCCGAAGTGGCGATCACCATCGAGGAATGGCTGAAGCGCATCCCCGATTTCCATCTGGCCGACGATGCCGATGCCCGCTGTTCGGGCGGCCTCGTCGGGCAGGTCAACCGCGTGATACTGGAGTGGCAGGCATGACCGGAAAACGCAGCGGCGGCTGCCTGTGCGGCGCGGTGCGCTATGAACTGGACTGGCCGGCCAAGGCGATGGTGGTGTGCCATTGCCGCGATTGCCAGAAGCAGGCGGGCACCGCCTTTTCGGTGGTCGGGGTGGCGAAGCGCGATGCCTTCGCCGTGCGCGGGGAACTGGCGACGTTCACCCACCCCGGATCGAGCGGGCAGGACGTGAACCGCAAGTTCTGCCCGCACTGCGGCTCGCCGGTACTCACCGATACGGCCGCCGCGCGGGAACAGGGTATCGTGTTCTTCAAGGCTGGCACGCTCGACGATACCGCCGACCTTGCGCCTACCGTCCATTACTGGACGCAGAGTGCCCAGCGCTGGTTTGCCTTGCCCGCAGGCGTGACCTGCCTTGAAAAACAATAGGAGCCGTTTAGTGCCCAAGCCCTTCGACCTCGAAGCCGAACTGCGCGACTATGCGGCACGGCGGGACATCACCGATGCCGTCCACCGCTATATGCGCGGGCTGGACCGGCTCGATGCCGATCTGCAGCGCTCGGCCTTCGCCGATGATGCCTTCATCGATTGCGGGCTGATGGCTGGCGGGGCGGACGAATTCGTCACCTTCGCACAGGGTCTGCTTGCCTCGATGGAGGGAACCCAGCACCTGCTGGGACAGGTGCGGATCGAACTGCACGATGCCGCGTCGGCCAGCGGCGAATGCTATTTCCAGGCCTGGCACGGCACCCGCGACGAAGCGGGCAATCCGCGCGACCTGTTCATTTCCGGGCGCTATGTCGACGAATATGCCTGTAACAATGGCGAGTGGAGGATCAGCCGCCGCCACCTTATCACCGACTGGGTGAAGGACGATCCGGCCGATCACGGATTCTATGCCGCGAACCCCACCACCAATCGCGCCGGACGCCGTGGCGAAGACTTCAGCCAGCGCCGCACCTGGCCGCGCTGAGCCGAACGCACAAACGAAGGATGCCGCAATGAACGCCGAGAGCAACGTTTCCCGCTACTCCCCCGATCATGACGTGGATGTGCGCGGCGATACGATCACCGCTGACCGTTACATCACCCGCGAGTGGATGGAACTGGAGAACAAGCACCTGTGGCCCAAGGTCTGGCATCTGGGCGGGGTGCTGGCCGAGCTGGAAGAGCCGGGCGACGTGATCCGCCACAACTTCGGCAAGGAATCGGTGATCATGGTCCGCCAGGAGGACGGATCGATCCGCGCCTTCTACAACACGTGCCCGCATCGCGGTAACCGGCTGATCCTGGGCGATGCCACCTCGGTCCCGCGCATTACCTGCGGCTATCACAACTGGCAGTTCGACCTCGACGGTACGCTGAGCAACGTGCAGGACCCGGACGATTTCGCCGGCGGCAATCCTTGCGGCAAGGTCCATCTGGCAGAGCTGCGCTGCGACACCTGGGGGCCGTTCGTCTGGTGGTGCATGGACGACGACGTCAAGCCGCTGCACGAATGGCTCGCCCCCTATCCCGAAAAGCTCAAGGGCTATGGCCTGGAAAACTGGGTGCGGGTATTCAACGTTTCGGCGGACTGCGAGTTCAACTGGAAGATCATCCGCGACAACTTCAACGAGAGCTACCATCTGCCGACGATCCACCCGGAACTGTCGACCTTCATCAACGACGGCCTGCCGACCACCCTGTTCGAGATGTACCCTTCGGGCCACAACGCGATGTGGATGATCGGTCATCAGGCGACCACCCGCACCGACATGGCCAGCGGCGACGTTTCGCCCGATCTCGCCGGCGCGGCCGAGGCCTGGGGGATCAACCCTGCCGACTACAATGGCCGCACCAACGAAATCCGCGCGGCGGTGATCGAGGCGAAGCGGCGGCTTGGCCCGGGGCGCGGCTACACGAACTATGACGACATGACCGACCAGCAGCTGGTCGATTATTTCCACTGCACCATGTTCCCCAACCTGACGCTGACCATGTCGCCCGAACAGTGCCAGATCCTGCGCACCGAGCCGCACCCGACCGACCCGGAAAAGTGCATTTTCCAGCATTGGTGCCTCTATCCGCCGATCGAGAGGATGAAGGAAATCTACACGCCCGTGGGCATGGCCCCGTTCGAGCATGACGCGATCCACCGCCATTCAACCTATGGCGACGGCGTGTCGCTGGGCTTCGTCGCCGATCAGGACCTGTCGATCGGCACCACCCAGCAGCAGGGCCTCAACAGCCGCGGCTTCAAGGGCTGCCTGTTGCCGGGACAGGAAAAGCGCGTGCAGCGGTTCCACGAACTACTGAACGACATGGTTCTGGGCAAGGACTGAGCCCGTGTTCGCCCCCGGCATTCCCGGCAAGCATTTCATGCAGGCGGCCTTCATCGTCGATGACGCGGAGGCCGCCGCCAGGCGCTGGGTGCAAACCACCGGGATTGGCCCGTTCCTGCTGGTGCCGCATATCGAGCTGGTCGAATATTCCTATCGCGGCGAGCGGCGCGCCGGCCTCGATTTCTCGGTGGCGCTGGCCCAGTCGGGCGGCGTGCAGATCGAACTGATCCAGCAGCACTGCGACAGTCCTTCCGCCTACCGCGACACGATTGCCAAGGGCACGCAGGGCTTCCACCACCTGGCGATCTACTGCGAGGACTATGACGCGGCCTACGAACATTACCGCCGGCAGGGTTTCGCCGCCTCGGTCGACGGCATGTTCGGGCCGCTGCGCTTTTCCTATATCGATACCAGCGCGGTGATCGGCTGCATGGTCGAACTGGTCGAAGAGCACCAAAGCCAGACCGAGTTCTTCCAGCGCATCGCCGCCGCCGCGGCGGGCTGGGACGGGGTGACCGATCCCGTCCGCCCCGGCTTCCCCTCCTGAAAGGTCAACCGATGACAGCCTGCCCGATCGAAGACCGCCTTGCCCTGCAAGACCTGACGATTGCCTATGCCCATGCGGTCGATTCGATGACCGACGTGGAAGGCATCGCCCAGTGCTTCACCGAGGATGCAGACTATGACCTTACCGGCATCGGCTTTCCCAAGGTGGAAGGCCGCGCTGGCATCCGTGCGCTGTTTGCCGGTATTCTCGCGGGCAATGCCCACCACGCCCACTACCTGAGCAATTTCGCGGTGACCGCCTATGCCGGTGATACCGCGTCGGTACGGACCTATGTGATCGGCATGGGGCGCGGCAAGGACGGCTCCGAAATCTGCGTCCACGGGCGCTACTACTTCGATGCCCTGCGCACTGCCGAAGGCTGGCGCTTTGCCCGCTACACCATGGATTTCCTCATCCCTCCCGCCGGAGCGGCATGATGGCAACGAGACAATAACAAGACGACCATAACCCGGTCGGGACCGTGGGGAGAAGCCCGGCCTACCGGAGAGTTGACATGGCTACCTATCTTGCAGTCCCACCCACGGAAGGGACGTTTCCGCGTGACGAATCCGCCGAGTTTCCGCGTGCACGCGGCGATGCCATTACGGGTGACCGCTATTGTTCAAAGGAATTCGCCGAGCGCGAATGGCAGAAGATGTGGACCCGCGTGTGGCATGTCGGCGCGCGTGAAAGCCAGCTTGAGGAAGCGGGCGATTTTGTCGTTCACAATTTCCTGCATGAATCGGTAGTGATGATCCGCCAGAAGGACGGCGGCGTCCGTGCCTTCTACAACGTGTGCCGCCACCGCGGTAACCGGCTGGTGATGAGCGAGGAAGGCGGGGTCGACCAGCACCTGACCTGCCCTTACCACGGCTGGAAGTGGAACATCGATGGCGCGCTCGACTGGGTGCAGGACCCGGAGGATTTTCCGCAGGGCAACCCCTGCGGCAAGCTGCGGATGAAGGAAGTGCCTTGCGAAACCTGGGGCGGTTTCGTGTTCTATTCGTTCGATCCCAACGCCGTGCCGCTGATGGAATACCTCGATCCCATCCCCAAGCTGCTCGCCAACCGTGATCTGAAGAACTGGAAGCGCGTGGTGTGGCTGACCGTGCGGGTCAACACCAACTGGAAGTTTGCTTCAGACAATTTCAACGAAAGCTATCATTTGCCTGCGGTCCATCCGCAGTTCGAGCCGATGATCGACGATCACTATTCGACCACGATCTTCGAGATGTACCCCAGCGGCCACAACCGCATGATCGAAAAGCTGCAGCCATCAAGCCGCTATCAGAACATGAATGAAATGAAGCCCTTGTGGGCCGACGTGCTGAAGGAATGGGACGTCGACCCCGCCGCCTACGAAGGTCGTGCGCAGGAGGCGCGGATCGCCTTGCAGCAGGCGCGGCGCAAGCTGGGGCCGGAACGCGGCTGGAACCACTTCGCCGGCTTCAGCGACGAGGAACTGACCGACCAGTTCCATCACACCTGCTTTCCCAACTTCACCATCACTGGTACGCCCGAGGGGCTCCACGTGTTCCGCACCGAGCCGGACCTCGACGATCCCAACTGGTCCACTTTCGATTACTGGTATCTCTCGCCCGAGATCGAAGGGCAGGCCGAAGTGCCAACGCTCTATGGCATGCGCCCCTGGGTCGAGGCCCAGCACGAAACCGCGCTGTTCGGGCTGGCCGAGGCCAAGATCGCGCAAGGCGATTTCCTCAGCCAGGACCTTGCCGTGGCGGTGTCGCAGCAACTGGGCCTGCGCTCGAAAGGCCACGATGATGCCTACCTCGCCGAGCAGGAAACCCGCATCCGTCGCTTCCATGAGGTAATCAACGACTACCTCGAAGACCGCCGCTGAGGTGCCGGGCAAGCTCCGTCCTCTATGGTGGACGGGGCTTGTCCCACCGCCTGTCCTGCAACCGGCAATGCTGCCTGTTACTTAGTCGAGTGGACGTAGGGCGGCAGGGGCTTAGGACCTTCCTCCAACGGAAAAGTCCGGGAGAAGGATAAGTCATGAGCAGTGCGCGCAACCGTCTGGACGGCAAGGTCGGCATCGTTACCGGGGCGGGGATGGGCATGGGCGCAGCCACCGCGCGGGTGATGGCAGGCTACGGGGCCAACGTGATCGTTTCCGACATCAACGTCGCTGCCGGTGAGGAAACCGTCGCCAGCATCCTCGCCGCCGGCGGCAAGGCGCATTTCGTCGCCTGCAACGTCGCGGATGAGGAACAGGTCAAGGCGCTGGTTGCCGAAACGGTGGCGACATACGGCAAGCTCGACTGCGCGGTGAACAACGCGGCTATCACCCCCGACGTGCTGCCGATCGCCGATGCCGACATGGCGGCGTGGGACCGGGTGATCGATGTCGATCTGCGCTCGGTCATGCTGTGCATGAAATACGAGATTCGCCAGTTGCTGGCGCAGGGGCAAGGCGGGGCCATCGTCAACGTCGGTTCGGTCAGCGCCTTCCGGCCGCAGCCGAACAATTCGGCCTATGTCGCGGCCAAGCATGGGGTGATCGGGCTGACCAAGACCGGCAGCCTCGAATATGCGCCGCAGGGCATCCGGGTGAACGCGGTGCTGCCCGGTGCGATTGATACCCCGATGCTGCGCGCGGCGCTTGAGCACAACAACTTCACCGAAGAAGACTTCGCCCCCGCACTCAGCCTGCTGGGCCGCTTTGGCCGGCCCGAGGAAGTGGGCGAGGCGAGCGCCTGGCTGTGCTCTGACGCGTCGAGCTATGTCACCGGACACAGCTTGGCGGTTGAAGCGGGCTACCTGACACGCTGACCTGACAATGCACCGGGCGCGATACGCCCCGGTAACACGACGATATACCGGAGAGAAAACATGGCTGATGATGTGAAGTGGGACCTTGAGGCAGACGTTGTCGTGCTGGGTTCGGGCGGCGCGGCGTTGACGGCGGCGATTTCCGCGCACGATTTCGGTGCGAAGGACGTGGTCATCCTGGAGCGTTCGGGCATGGTCGGCGGCACCACCGCCATGTCCGGCGGCATGCTGTGGATTCCCGGAAATCATCACCAGATCGAAGCCGGCATTTCGGACTCCGATGACGACATCGTTGCCTATCTCGATTCGCTCGCGCCGGGTCAGCTCGATCCCGATACCCTGGGCGCGTTCATGGAACGCGGGCCGGAGATGATCCGCTATCTGGCTGACAAGACCCCCGTCCGCCTGCATGCCTATGCCGATTTCCCCGATTACCAGCCCTACATGCCGGGGGCCAAGCCCGACGGCGGCCGCTCGCTGGATAACGACGCCTATTCGTTCGAGCGGCTGGGGAAGTGGGCAACCCGGGTCAATCCCACCAAGATGGCCTACCCGATGCGCGGCAGCCTGATGGAGGCGGTCAGCGGCTCGCTCGACGAGGCGACCCTCGCCGAGCGCGAGAAGGGCGATTATCGCGGGCTGGGCCAGGCACTGGTCGGTGCGCTGTTCGAGGCAGTGCTGGAACGCGGCATCCCGGTCGAGTTCGAAAAGCGTGCCCGCAAGCTGGTCAAGGATGGTGACCGGGTGACCGGCGTTGTCGCCGAAGACGCCAATGGCCGCGATTTCCGCGTGCGTGCGCGGCGCGGGGTGGTTATCGCCACCGGCGGGTTCGAGTGGAACGAGACGCTGGTCAAGGCCTTCCTGCGCGGCCCGCTCACCGGTCCGGTCAGCGTGCCGGAAAACGAAGGCGATGGTCTGCTGATGGCAATCGACGCCGGGGCGCAGCTGGGCAACATGCAGAACGCGTGGTGGCAGCAGAGCGTGCTGGAGATGAAGCCGCAGCACCGCAACGCCAAGCCCAACTACCTGCTCGGCTCGGACGAGCGCGCGCGGCCCGGCGCGATCCTGGTCAACCGCGCGGGCAAGCGCTTCGTCAATGAAGCAGCGAACTACAACGCGATGGGCAAGGCCGTGGTCGCCTTCGATGCCGGCACCCATACCTATGCCAACCTGCCCTACTGGCTGATCATCGACCAGCGCTACAAGGACAAGTACCCGACCTTCACCTCGCCGCCGGGATCGCCGATCCCTTCATACATGATGCAGGCCGAAACGCTGGAAGAACTCGCCGCCAAGGCGGGGATCGATGCCGAGGGTCTGACCGCCACGGTGGCGCGGTTCAACGAACTGGTCCGCAAGGGTCACGACGATGACTTCAACCGCGGCGACAACACCTATGACAATTTCTACATGTGGGGCGATCCAGCCTTCGAAGCGCCGTTCCGCACGCTGGGGCTGATCGATCAGGGGCCGTTCTATGCGGTGAAGATGGAATCGGGCGCGCTGGGCACTGCCGGCGGCCCTCGGATCAATGAAGACGCGCAGGTGCTGGACTGGAACGGCAACGCCATTCCTGGCCTCTATGCCGCAGGCAACGCCACCTGTGCGGTGCTGGGCGAGGCTTATGGCGGTGCCGGCGGCACGCTGGGGCCGGGCCTGACCTTCGGCTATATCGCCGGATGCCACCTGGGCACGCATCTGCCCAACCACTGACGAAAGCGCGCTCCGGCATCCACCGGAGCGCGTTTCAGGTTTCGCGAAATGTGTCCTGGCGGCGATCCCGAACTCGGCAGTCGGGATCGCCGCTGGTCGCCTCACACCTGGCTGAAGCCGCCATCGATGGCGAATTCGTCGCAGGTGGCGAAGCTGGAGGCTTCCGAGGCGAGGAACACCACGATCCCGCCCATCTCGTCAGGGCGGCCCATGCGGCCGATCGGGTGGCGCTGGTTGAGCGCGATTTCAGAGGTCTGGACGTCCAACACCGCGCCCAGATCGACGTAGCGCTGCATGATCGAGTGCATCATGTTGGTGTGGACCCCACCCGGATGCACCGAATTGGCGCGGATGTTGTAGCCCAGCGCGGCATATTCCGCGCCCTGGCACTTGGTCAGCATCTTCACCGCCGCCTTGCTGGTGCAGTAGGCCGCGTTGAACGCCGAGCCGCGCAGCCCGCCGACGCTGGAGAAGTTGATGATCGAGGCGCCGCCAGCGCGCGCCTTGCCGCCTTCCTTCAGCAGGCCGAGCATCACCTGCGTACCGATGATCACGCTGTCGACATTGACCGCGTTGACCCGGTGCCATTCGGACAGCGGAGTTTCCTCCATCTTGCCGACAATCGAGATGCCCGCGTTGTTCACCAGTGCATCGAGCCGCCCGTGCTGCTCGCGCACATAGGCTTCGAGCCTCTGCCAGTCCGCCTCGCTGGTGACATCGTGCTGCAGGTAATGATCCGCGCCTTCGATCTCGGCACTGGGGGCCATGTCGGTGGCGATCACTGTCGCCCCGGCCGCCTTCATCGCCTTGACGACTTCGCGGCCAATGCCGCCGCCCGCGCCGGTGACGACGGCGACGACGTTGGGGAGGGCTATGGTCATGGTTCGGGTTCCTTCGGTTCAAGCCCCTCCCCTTCAGGGGAGGGGTTGGGGTGGGGTCTGTCCGT
>JAGWTB010000059.1 GCA_028869175.1 Sphingomonadales bacterium | reverse complement strand
CCCGGCAAATGCGGCGCCATGCGCTCCCAAACCGCGTCACTCAGTTCCTGTCGATCCATCCATGCTGACCTCCATCCAGCCAGAAGCTTGAATCAGACTTCTACCTCATTGGGAATCCTGAATGTAAACACCGCCTAGAACGCCGCCGTCAGGCCCAGTTCGCCCGCGACGCGGTGGTAATCGTAGATTTCGATGGTCGAGCGGTTGCGCTCCCAGCGCAGGCGCACGACCGGCGCGAAGCCCGCAACTTGCAGGGCGCGGAAGGTGCCCGCCAGGCTGGCGGTGAAGCGATCCTCCACCCGCCGCCGGGGATAGAGGAACAACCGCGCATCCGCCTCCAGATGGCTGTAGCCGGCGGAAAGCACCGCCGTGGTCTTGCCCAGTTCGCGGAAGGCATAGACGTTCGCCCCGCCGCTGGCCGTGGCATAGCCCGGATCACGCGCAGCCTCGCGGCTGGCGAACGCCTGCACCCCGCCGCCGCTGCGCGCGGAAAAGGCACGGTCCAGCGCGGCGGAGGCGGTCCACAGCACCGCGTCCTGCAGATCGTTGCGCAGGTTGTTCACTCGCGCCGCGCCGCCATCGAGCCGCAGTTGCGTCTTGCCGCCCATCGGGTGCTGCCACGCGCCGTTGACGCCAAACGTGAATGTATAGGGATCGGTGCCGTACCAGCGCCACGCCGGACCGGCGGAAAGCGATATCCGGTCGCGGCCAGAGGCATATTCCGGGCCGGCCTGCAGCCCCAGGACGTAGTCGTCGAAAGCGTGATCGCGGTAGAGATCGGCGCTGCCCGAAAGCCGCACCATCAGGCTGGAGCGCTTGTCGATCCCGTGGCGCAGCCAGGCCTGCCCGCGCAGGTCCAGGCCGACTCCGGACTTCGCCCTGGCATTGGGATCAAGCGTGAAATCGCCGATCACCGTGCCCAGCGTGTCAGACCGGGTGGCGCGGTTGATGTTGCTGTCCGGCGCGAGCGACACTTCGATCGATCCGCCGAAGGACTTCGCCGCGCCCAGCGCATTGGCATAGAAGCGCACCATGCGCTGCACATCGGGCGGCAGGCCCGCCGCCTCGGCAGCGCGCAGTTCGCGTTCGGCCGAACCGAGATTGCCCATGAGCGCCTGCATCCGCGCCAGTTCCAGCCGCACCCGAGAGGCACGCGGCTTCTCATCGAGGATGGCACGCAACTGCACCGCCGCCTCGCGGTACTTGTGCTGCCGGTCCGCCAGCATCATCGCCAGACGGAAGCGCGCCTCGGTGCGCAGTTCGATATCGGGATTGGTGGACAGCGCGCGATAGGCGGTTTCTGCCGTGGCAAGATCACCCGCGTCCCGCGCGCGGTCGGCAAAGAGGAACAGGTCGGCGGCGGACAGCGATAGTGCCGGTGGCTGAGGCTGTGCCTGAGGCTGTTCCTGACCTGGCGCAGTTGGCTGCGCTTCCTGCGCCATGGCCGGTACTGCCGCAACCAGCGCCGCGACATAACCAATGGTGCCAATCCGAATTGCCTGTCGCTTCATCTTCTCGCAGGCCTAGCCACGCGTGGTTAACAAAGTCCAACAAAAATAACCATTTACTCCGTTTCGGATCAGTCTTCTCCGCGATCGATCAGCGGCACCAGCTTCTCTGCCACTACCAGTGCGTTGAAGTGCTCGCCGATCCAGGCGATCCGGCCATCGCGCAAGCGCATCGGGAAGACATAGGTGTTCTCATAGATGCTGCCATCGATCAGCACGGCCCGGCTGCGTGCTTCGGCAACGACGCGGTCGGCTTCGGCGGTGATGGCATCGATGGTGAAGCGGATCGGCTCGCGGCACAGCCGCGCCAGCAGGCGGATCGCGGCCTGGTATTGCGCCTTGCCGAGGTCACCCTGGGTGGTGGTCCAGGCAGTGAAGTCTTCGGTCAGCAGACTGTCGGGCAAGTCGCCCGCCTCGACGGCGGCGAAATAGGCTCGGGCGAGAGCGTGGGGCGCGGGCTGGGTCATGGCATAAACCTAGCGCCTCCCGTCCATCGGGCAAATCCCCCGCTCCGTCGCAGGGGCGCTATCGCGGCAATCCATCCTTTACCAAGGAAGCGCAACCGGGGGCGGTGAATGTGGGAGGGAATACCATGAGGAAGCCCCTGGCAGCGCTTGCGCTGTGCATCATGCTGGCATCTGCACCGGCACTGGCCGACGACCCCAACGATCCGGCGATGCGCAGCGCCGCCGCGCGGGCGCGCGACCGGGCGATCATCCGCCAGCTCAACCGCAACCAGCTTGCCCATGTCCGCGCTCGCGACGCCGCCTATGCGCGCGGCTGGCAGGCCTATCGCGATTATCCCGCGCAGCTCGCCGAGGTCGACCGGCGCAACGCGGAAATCCGCGAGGAAAACGCGCGCCGCATGGCCGAATGGCGCCACGCCGTCTCCGCCTGCCGCTCGGGCCGCACCGAATACTGCGCGCGTTGAGGCTCTGATCGCGGTTTGCGAAAGCGCGCATTTAGCGTCGATCTGTTTCAGATGGCATCACCCCACCCCCGTTCGTGTCGAGCGTAGTCGAGACACCGCGCGCCGTGTCTCGACTTCCGCTTAAAGCGGAAGTTTATCCTGAGCGCCCGCCCTGCGGGCAGTCGAAGGGCTCGACACGAACGGGGGTTTAGGGGTACTTCGATGTGAACCGGAAAAACCCCAGGATCAAGCTTTGAGCCTACCCCTCCAGCGCCAGCGCCATGGAGCCCGGCTCGCCCAGCCAGCGCGCCTTGACGCCCCAGACCTGCGCCACGGTGTCCGCTGACAGCGCTTGCTGCGGCGGGCCGTCGGCGATCAGCGCGCCTTGCCTCAGCACCAGCACGCGGTCGGCGTGGTTCATCGCCATGGCCAGGTCATGCAGCACCAGCACCACCCCGCGCCCGGCCCGCGCCTCTGCGCGCAGGGTGCCGACCAGCGCGGCGGCGTGGGCGAGATCGAGGTTGGCGAGCGGTTCGTCCGCCAGCAGCCAGCGCGGCGCGCCGGCCAGCACCCGCGCGACCTGCGCCCGCGCGGCCTCGCCGCCCGACAGGTGCGAAACGGCGCGCTGACGAAAAGCGGAAAGGTCCATGGTGGCGAGCGCTGCCTCCACCGCCGCCGCGTCTTCCGCCGGTGATGCATGGGCCCGGTGCAGCGGCGCGCCTTGCCACGGCAGCCGGCCGAGGCGGACGAGCACTTCCACCGTCATGTCCCAGGCAACCTCGGGCGCTTGCGGCAGATAGCCGATCGCCCGCGCCCGCTCGCGCGGCGGCATTCCAGCCAAGGGGGCGTCACCCAGCGTCACCGTGCCGGCATCGGGCACCAGCAGGCCGGCAAGCGCGGCCAGCAGCGAGGACTTGCCCGCACCGTTGGGCCCGCAGATCGCCGTGACCTCGCCCGGGTGCAATTCGGCGGTGAGCGGCTGGAGGCGGCGGGCAATCGCCAGATTCTGCACGCCCAAAGCTCCCCTCCCCTTCAGGGGAGGGGTTGGGGGTGGGGGTGGGGCCTGTCCGCCGGCTCCGACGGTGCATGTAGGAACATCCCCCACCCCAACCCCTCCCCTGAAGGGGAGGGGTTTTTCGTTGCGGATCTCGCTCATGCCCGCCCCTCCCGCATGCGCAGCAGCAGGTGGAGGAAGAACGGCGCGCCCAGCAGGCTGAGCGCAATGCCCAGCCGCAATTCACCCCCGGTCAGCGGCAGTACCCGGCACAGCACGTCGGCCAGCAGCAGCAGCAGCGCCCCGGCCAGCGCGCTCGGCAGCAGCAGCGAGGATGGGCGGCGATCGGTAAAGGGGCGGACGAAATGCGGCACCATCAGCCCGACGAAGCCGATAATCCCCGCCACGGCAACGCTGGCCCCTACCGTCAGCCCAACCCCGGCGATGATCAGCGCCTGCAGGCGGCGTGGATCAAGCCCCAGCGAGCGCGCGGCCATATCTCCGAGGCTCAGCGCATCGAGCCCGCGCCCGGCGGCGAACAGGCACAGCACGCCGCCCAGCGTCAGCGGCGCGGCGATCCACACCTCGCGCCAGCCCCGGTCCGCCAGCGCGCCCATCAGCCAGGTGACGATCTCGCTCATCGCGAAGGGTGACGGGGCAAGGCTGATCGCCAGGCTCATCAAGGCACCGGCCAGGCTGGCGATCATCATGCCCGCGAGCGTGAACAGTGCCACCCCGCCCTGCCGCCCGGCGATCAGGCCGAGCAAGGCCATGGCGCTGCCCGCGCCGATCAGCGCGAACAGCGGCAGGGCCCAGCCGGCGGCGACGCCCAGCCACAGGCTCAGCACCGCTCCCAGCGCGGCGGAAGGCGCAATGCCGAACAGCCCGGGATCGGCCAGCGGATTGCGCAGATACCCCTGCATCGCCGCCCCCGCACTCCCCAGCCCTGCCCCGACCACCAGTGCCAGGCAGGCACGCGGCAGCCGCAATTGCATCAGAATCACACCCGCGTTGGCCACCACGGGGTGCAGCGGATCGATCCACACCTTGCCCGCCAGCAGCGAGGCCGGGAAAGCCACGGCAAGCAGGGCGAGGAGGATGGCGACGGGGCGGGTCACAATACGTCCCTCCCGCTTGCGGGAGGGGCCGGGGGTGGGCCAGCCATGGCTGAGCGGGCCGAAAGGTGGGGCACGCCCCAGACCCCTCCTGCAAGCGGGAGGGGCTTTTCGTCACGCAACCCCCGCCGCACCTGCCCCAGCCGCTGCGCGGCGCGGATCACGGTCGGGCCGCCGCACCACAGCAGCGAAGAATCCAGCCGCTCGCGCCGGGTGCCTTTCAGCGCCGCGAGCGCGGGATGGGCCAGCAGTCGGTCTTCCTCCGCGCGGGGATTGCCGGCGGCGAGGATGACCTGCGGCGGATCGGCGAGCATGCGCTCCAGCGGCAGAATATCCGCCTGTTGCAGCCCGCGCGCCGCAGACAGGCTGACGAAGCCGGTGCGCCTCAGCAGGTCAGCGATCAGCGTTCCCTGCCCCGGCACCATGCCGCCCGATTGCCAGACCACGGCGGAGACCGGGTGGGAGCCCGGCGGCGGGCCGGCAGCGGCCAGCGCGGCCCGCATCCGCGCCACCAGCGCCTCACCACGCGCGGGGTGACCGGTGAGCGCGGCAAGCTGCCGCACCTGTACTTCGCTCTGTTCTACCGTATTCGCCATCGGCACCGCCTCCTGCCGGAACCCCAGCCGGGCAAAGGCCTGCGCGGTGGCCGGGGCGACGAAGGTGCCCGATACCACCACGTCGGGCCGCAGCGCCGCCACTTCCTCCACGCCGTCACCGACCGAGGCAAAGCGGCGGGCCAGGCCCACGTCCATCGAACTCGACGCCGGATCGCGGCTGTAGTGCGACAGCGCCAGCACCTGCGCCGGATCGGCCACCTCGGCCAGGATCGCATCGGTGCAGGGATTGAGGCTGACGATGGTGGGATGGGGACGCGGCGCTTCGGCGCGCCGGGCCGGGGCGCAGGCGGCGAGGATCAGGGCGACGCTGGCCGCAAAGCAAGCGCCACGGCTCCCAACGCGCTCCAGCCGCACCCGCCCCGCTCCTCCCCTGGAAGGGGAGGTGCCCCGCAGGGGCGGAGGGGTATCACCCTCCCGATAGCGCAACACCCCTCCGTCAGCGCTCCGCGCTGCCACCTCCCCTTGCAGGGGAGGAGCGGCGGCAGGCCCCGGGTGCACCGCGGCCCGCCGCCTCCATGGGCCGCCCGTGCTCAGAACCGCGCCCGCACGCCGACGTAGCCGGCGCGGCCTTCGGTGCCGTAGCCGGCCACGCTTTCGTAGCGGCTGTTCGCCACGTTCTCGATCCGGCCGAACAGGTCGAACTGTTCGGTAACCGGCAGGCTGGCGCGCAGGGTGACGAGGGCGTGGCCGTCGATGCGCTTCGTGCTGTCGAAGCTGTCGCCCACCAGCAGCAGGTCCGCGCCCAGGGTCAGGTCATGCAGCGGCGAGCGCCAGTCCGCCGCCAGCGTCAGCGCATGGCGCGGGCGGCGGGCAAGGTCCTTGCCGGTCAGCCGGTTGACCGCCTTGGTGAAGCTGTAGGCGGCATGGACGGCGAAGCGCTCCGAAGGCTTCGCATCGGCCTCCACTTCCACCCCCTCGGCCCGCGCCTTGCCGACATTGTCATAGGTGCCGAAGGGACGGCCCGTGCAGATGCCGGTCGTCACGCCGAAGCAGGATACGAAGTCGATCAGGTTGCGGCTGTCGCGGCGGAAGGCAGTGACGGCAAAGTGCAGCGCGCCGTTGCGGTCGCCCTTCTCGATGCCGATGTCATAGCTGTCCGACTGTTCGGGGACGAGCCTGGTGTTGCCATAGTTGGACAGCAGCTGAAACAGCGTCGGAGCCTTGAAGCCCTGCCCGAAGCTGGCCCGAACCCGCCAGCCCTCGGCAATGGCGACCGAGCCGTTCGCGCCGAAGGTCCAGTGCGTGCCGAAGCGCGAATGATCGTCCACCCGCACCCCGCCGGCAAGGGTCACGCCGTCACCGTAGTAGCCCAGCAGCGCATGGCCGCTGGACAGGCGCGCCGTCACTTCGGGATCGAACAGCGTCGAGAACCGCGACCATTCGCTGTCCGCCCCGAAATCGAGCGCGAGGCTGGACGGAAGCGCAAGATGCCCGGTCAGGTCCGCCCGCTCGCTGCGGCCATAGGTGGCGTAGTTGGCGGCGGGGCCGAAAGTGGGATCGTAATAGGTGCGGCGCGTGTCCGAAAGGGCGAAGCCGCCGTCGAGCGTCAGGCTGTCCGAGGCATAGCGCAGCCCGGCGCGGCCCGAAATGTCGCGCGTGGTCTGGTATTCGGGGGTGTCGGCAAAGCTGAAGTTGGGCGCGGGGAAGCCGTCGATCTCCAGCCGGCTGTCGGCATAGCGTCCGGTCACGCTGGCGGAGAGGCCCTCTGCCAGATCGAGCCGGCCGCGCCCGCCGATGCGCCACTGGCGGAACCCGTCTGCCTCGGTGCCGGTGGCGGCCTGCGAGATGCCGTCGCTGCGGCTATAGCCGCCGTTCAGCGACAGGGCATAGTGATCACCCGCAAGGCCCGCCACGGCGCTGCCGTCAAAGCTGTCATGCGCGCCATATTCGGCGCTGGCTTCCACGCCCTGCACCTCGCGGCTGGTCAGCGCGATCACCCCGCCCATCGCCTGGCTGCCCCAGACCACCGAGTTGGAACCGCGCAGCACTTCCACTTTGCCGAGGCCGCCCGCGAGGAGGTTGCCGAAATCCGTGCCCCCGCCCGGCGAGGCGACATCGGCCACGCGCACGCCATCGACCAGCACCAGAACCTGCTCGGCCTCCGACCCGCGCAGCCGCACGCCGGTAAAGCCGCCCAGCCCGCCATTGCGGGTGAACGTGACACCGGGCGCGCGCTCCAGCACGCGGGTGATGTCCGGGCCTTGCAGCGAGGCGATTTCGCCTGCGCCGATGATGGCGATGGATTGGCCGGTCTGGTCGATTCGCTGGCTGGAGCCCGTCGCAATAACGGTGATTTCGGTTGGAGGCGTAATGCGCAAATCGGCGATGATGATTTCGTCTGGCTTTTCCTGCGCCCAGGCAGGGGACACGACGGCCAACGAACAACCCAGCAAGAACAGATATTTCACGTACAATACTCCCGTCACGAACGAACGCCGTTCATGGCGAGAGGAGCCGCACGCATTCGCGGCTCCACGCTGCATTCCGGTACACCCCGCCCGGCTGCGGAACGACCGTCACAGGCAGGTCTCCTGGCTCCCGGATCGCCATGCCGCCCCGCCTTCCCGGCCCCCTTGCGGGGAAATCCAGTGGCATGTGGGAGCGGCACTCCCCGGTCACAGTTGCGGGGGCAGCGCGGGCATTCAACCCGCTTCCCTCTTAGGCCCGGTGCAACCCGGACAACCGATGACGTGAGCGCTCGTTACGCCAGTCGCTTCGCAAGTGCAACATCGGACACTGTGGCGCGCGGACAGGTGGAGGGCACCGGACGGTTCCGAAGCCCCCAATCCCTCGTCATCCCCGCGAAGGCGGGGATCCATCTCCTGCCGTGGCAACGCACACAAGCGTAAGGGAAATGTGCAACCTCGGGAGATGGATCCCCGCCTGCGCGGGGATGACGAAGGGAGGGATAACGAAGGGGGCCGCGATGACGAAGGGCGGCGCGGGAATGACGAAGGGGGCGTGGGCGGGACACGGGGAGGATTCGAAGCCCCCAATCCCTTCGTCATCCCCGCGCAGGCGGGGATCCATCTCCTGCCGTGGCAGCGCAAACAGGCGTAAGGGAGATGTGCGACCTCGGGAGATGGATCCCCGCCTTCGCGGGGATGACGAAGGGAGGGACAACGAAGGGGGCCGCGATGACGAAGGGTGTGCGCGGACGTCAGTAGGTGCCCCGCAGGGGTGGCAAAGGGCAGATGCGGTCCGCCCCGCGCTTCCGCCAGCGCCACCCACCCAAAACCTTAACCCATTAAGGCTATGCGCTTTCCTGTCCCGTTCCGGCACGCCGCGAAATGCGCGGATGCGGCGCGGGCTGGCCGGGTTTACGCGCGAAAGCGCGTAGCCACATGGGATGCAGATGAAGCCGTTTTCCGCCTCGACCTATGAACAAAGACCGCGCGATTTCGGGGCGCGGTTCTCGCGTCGGCGCGTGAAAACCATCGGTATGCGCGGTCGGCGCAAGCACCGGGGCCGCCGCGCCATGGTGCTGCTGGCAGCCGTGGCCGTACCCGCCTTTGCCGCGCCCGAGGAATGGCGCGGGTTCGACATCGGCAATGCCGGACGCGCCGAACTGGTGCTGCAGCCGATGCCGTTCGAAAAGCCGGGCGATTCGTTCCCCGGCTCGGCCTTCTACTACCTCGCGCCCGACGAGCCGGTGGCAGCCCCCGTGCTGGCCGACGGCGCGCAATGGGATTCCGCCGACGCGCCGACCGTGATCGATCCCGTCGCCGGCCCGGTGGCACGCGCCCTGCGGGTGGACAATTCGGGAGTCGACCGCAGCCGCGCGCTCGAATGCCTGACTGCGGCGATCTATTACGAAGCGGCGAGCGAACCCGATGGCGGCCAGCGCGCCGTGGCGCAGGTGATCCTCAACCGGGTGGCCCACGCCAGTTTCCCCAACACCGTCTGCGGCGTGGTCTATCAGGGATCGGAACGCAGCACCGGCTGCCAGTTCAGCTTCACCTGCGACGGATCGCTGGCGCGCCGCCCTTCGGCCTTCTTCTGGGAACGCGCGCGGCAGGTCGCCTCGGCGGCTTTGGCCGGCTACGTCTACGCGCCTGTCGGCCTTGCGACGCATTACCACACCTTTGCCGTCCACCCCGCGTGGGACGCGAAGATGATCAACGTCACCAACATCGGCGCGCACCGGTTCTTCCGCATGCCCGGACCCGCTGGCGAGCCAGGTGCCTACCGCTTCGCCTACCTGGGCGGGGAACCCGTCGCCGCGCCGCATCCGCACAGCAACGCGCCGGTGATCGACGCCGCACTCGCGCTCGATCCACTGGCGATCCAGCGCGCCTACGAGGCCGGACTCAAGGCGGCGCAGGCCAATGGCGGCACCGCGCTGGCACCGACCACCGCCGGGCTCGCCCCGGTCCACGCCGCCCCTGCCCCGACCTATACCTCCGAACAGCAGCAGCGCGGCGGCGATGCGGTCTATCGCGGCGAGAAATTGCCCGAAGCCACCGGCATCCGCCCCGAATACCAGAACAGCGGCCGCTGGATCGCCCAGCCGGGTGCGCCGCAGTAGCGGCCAGGCCGCCCGGCAAAATAATGGTAAACCCGCCGGCAACCATGGCGGATGACAAAGGCTTAGCCGCTCCGGGCCTAGATGGGTGTCACGCCAACGACACCTGCCGGAGCAAGACCCCGCGATGCCGATCCGATTTGCCGCCGCCTGCCGGGGAGAAAGCGCCACGATCGCTCGTGCGCTGACTGTCCCGCGCGTCCGCGATGCGGCCAACGACAATGTGGATGGTCTGTGCCGCGACGCCCTGCTGCGCGCGGCGCTCCGTCACTTTGCCGAACATGGCATGGCCGCCGCCGGGCAGGCGCGCGACAACGCCGTGCAGGCCCGCCGCGTCGACGACCGCGAAGGCTACCAGCACTGGCTGGAAATATGCCGCGCGCTCGACCGCCGCATGGCCGCCACGCTAACCGCCCGCAAACCGCGCCCGAGCGGCAGGACCCGGCGCTAAGCCGCATTAGAGGCTGCAGAAAGCCTCCGTTCGTGTCGAGCGAAGTCGAGACACGTTTACGCCCACGTGTCTCGACTTCCGCCCATGGCGGAAGTTTATCCTGAGCGCCCGCCCGGCGGGCAGTCGAAGGGCTCGACACGAAAGGAGGTGGGAAATTCTGCCTAGCCCAGGTTGGATTTCAACCTTGTGGCATGCGCCTCAACCGCTGCTGGCCATCACTCAACCACACTGCAAATCAGCCAAAACCGGGTCCACGCGAGGCATCGTTCTGCCTTCTTGCAATTCATTCGCAATTGCAAAGATAGTTGTTTCACCTATGATTTTGTTCATTGCAATGCACCATCTACAGGCTTAGGGCGGGCGACATCCACCGGGCTGCCTGCGTGCTTGCGGGACAATGCTGTCAGCCTTTGAAGCCAGACGCGATCCCGCAATCAGGGAAGGAAACCGTCAGACCATGGCTCGCAAGAAGATTGCCCTTATCGGTGCCGGCAATATCGGCGGCACGCTCGCTCACCTCGCCGCGCAGAAGGAACTGGGCGACATCGTCCTGTTCGACATCGTTGACGGCGTTCCGCAGGGCAAAGCGCTTGACCTGTCGCAGTGCGGCCCGGTCGAAGGCTTCGACGCCAAGCTGACCGGCACCAGCGACTACAAGGACATCGCGGGCGCGGACGTGATCATCGTCACCGCCGGCGTTCCCCGCAAGCCGGGCATGAGCCGCGACGATCTGCTGGGCATCAACCTGAAGGTGATGAAGGCGGTTGGCGAAGGCATCAAGAACAACGCCCCCGACGCTTTCGTGATCTGCATCACCAACCCGCTCGACGCGATGGTCTGGGCGCTGCGCGAATTCTCAGGCCTGCCGCACAACAAGGTGGTTGGCATGGCCGGCGTGCTCGATTCGGCGCGCTTCTCCACCTTCCTTGCCGAGGAATTCGGCGTTTCGGTGCGCGACGTCACCTCCTTCGTGCTGGGTGGCCATGGTGACACCATGGTACCGGTGGTCGAATATTCAACCGTCAAGGGCATCCCGGTTCCCGACCTGATCAAGATGGGCAAGTCCACGCAGGAGCGTATCGACGCCATCGTCAAGCGCACCGCCAACGGCGGCGGCGAGATCGTTGCCCTGCTCGGCACCGGTTCGGCCTTCTATGCCCCCGCCGCTTCGGCCATCTCGATGGCGGAAAGCTATCTGGGCGACCAGAAGCGCATGCTGCCCTGCGCCGCGCATCTCACCGGCCAGTACGGGGTGGACAACCTCTACGTCGGCGTGCCGGTGATCATCGGCAAGGACGGCGTCGAGCAGGTGATCGAGATCGCCCTCGACGACAAGGCCAAGGCCGGCCTGCAGGTCAGCATCGATGCGGTCAAGGAACTGCTGGTGGCCTGCAAGGCGATCGACGGCAGCCTTGCCTGACGCCTGACGCCGGGAACCCGCCATGCACAAATGCTTGTTGATTCCGGCGCTGGTACTGGGAGCCTTCGCGCTCCCGGCCAGCCCGGCATTGGCCGACCAGCCAGAGCTCAAGACGCTGCTTGAACAGCAGGTCGGTCAGTGGGCCGATCCGCGCACCGCGCCCGAAACGCGCACGCGTTGCCGGGGTACCAGCAAGGGCGTCTGGCCCTGGGGCGGCAAGTGGCAGGCCTGCAAGGAATGGCAGACCAATGTGCGGGTGATGGAAGTCTATGCAACGCTGAACCTGCGCGGGCCGAAAGATCTGCCCAAGCCTGAAAAGGCTCTGGCCGAAAGCTGCGGCAGACTGGCGGCTGCGGCTGCCAGCCAGGTCAACCAGCCCGAAACAGGCCCGGCACAGGCAGCAGCGACGACGACCTTCACCACCTGCGCCGGCAACAACGGTCTGGCCGCGCCGGAACGTTTTCAGTTGGCCGTTGAAACCCGCAATTCGTGGAGCGACTGGCACTAGCCGGGTTCGCTTCGCCTTCCATACACGCCAATGCGGCCGACATGGCCGACCAGAGGAAACAGGATGTCCATTCTCGTCAACAAGAACACCAAGGTCATCACCCAGGGGATGACCGGCAAGACCGGTGCTTTCCACACCGAAGCGGCGCTGGCCTATGGCACGCAGATGGTCGCGGGCGTGACCCCCGGCAAGGGCGGTACCGAGACGCTGGGCCTGCCGCAGTTTGACAGCGTTGCCGAAGCCAAGGCGGCCACCGGCGCCACCGCTTCGTGCATCTACGTGCCGCCTCCGGGCGCGGCCGACGCCATCCTTGAGGCGATCGATGCCGGGATCGAGCTGATCGTCTGCATCACCGAAGGCATTCCGGTGCTCGACATGGTCCGCGTCAAGCGCGCGCTCGATGGTTCGAAGAGCCGGCTGATCGGGCCGAACTGCCCCGGCGTTCTCACCCCCAACGAATGCAAGATCGGCATCATGCCCGGCTCGATCTTCCAGGCTGGCACCGTCGGCGTGGTCAGCCGTTCGGGCACACTGACCTATGAAGCGGTGCACCAGACCACCATGGTCGGGCTGGGCCAGACCACCGCAGTCGGCATCGGCGGCGATCCGGTCAACGGCACCAATTTCATCGACGTGCTGGAACTGTTCCTGGCCGATGACGCGACCAAGTCGATGATCATGATCGGCGAAATCGGCGGCAGCGCCGAAGAAGAAGCCGCGCAGTTCCTGCGGGACGAGGCGAAGCGCGGGCGCAAGAAGCCGATGGTCGGCTTCATCGCGGGCCGCACCGCCCCTCCGGGTCGCCGCATGGGCCACGCGGGTGCCATCGTCTCGGGCGGCCAGGGCGGCGCGGAAGACAAGATCGCGGCAATGGAAGCAGCGGGCATCCGCGTCTCCCCCTCGCCCAGCGAACTTGGCACCACGCTCGCCGCGCTGCTCAAGGAACTTGCGTGACGCCTGCAGGGAATCATGATGCGGGGCCCGTTCCGGTTGCGGAGCGGGCCCGCAACATCGATTCCCGTACCGTCGATGGTTTCGGCGACGAATGGCATGCCTTCGACCAGTCCCGGCTTGATGATGCCGAGTGGCGGACATTGTTCGATCGCTATTTTTCGATTTTTCCCTGGGACTCACTGCCTGCCCATGCCGAAGGGTTCGATCTGGGCTGCGGTTCCGGGCGCTGGGCACGCGGGGTGGCGGGCCGGGTCGGCAAGCTGCACTGCATCGATCCTTCGGCCAAGGCGCTGGACGTTGCCCGCCGCGCGCTGGCGAACTGCCCGCAGGTGTCCTTCGCCACCGCCGCCGTCGATGCCATCCCGCTGCCCGATGGCAGCCAGGACTTCGGCTACTCGCTCGGCGTGCTTCACCATGTGCCGGATACCGAGGCGGGGCTGCGTGCCTGCGTTGCCAAGCTCAAGTTCGGCGCGCCCTTTCTGCTCTATCTCTACTATGCGTTCGACAACAAGCCGATGTGGTTCCGCGCCGTGTGGAAGGTGAGCGATCTCGCGCGCCGGATGGTCAGCCAGCTGCCCTTCGCCGCGCGCAAGCTGGTCACCGGCGTGCTGGCCGGGCTGGTCTACTGGCCGCTGGCACGCGGTGCGGCGCTGGCGGAGAGGTTGGGGGCCAACGTTTCGAACCTGCCGCTGAGCCCCTATCGCCACCTTACCTTCTATTCGATGCGCACCGATGCTCTCGACCGGTTCGGCACGCGCCTTGAACACCGTTTCACCCGCAGCGAAATCGGCGCGATGATGCGCCGCTGCGGGCTTGATGACATCCGTTTCCGCGAAGACGTGCCCTATTGGGTGGCCTGCGGACGCCGCACTAACGACAAAGGAACCAGCGCGTGACGCTTGAAGCTTACGCAACCGCCGATGACCTGCCCCAACCCGGCCCAAGTTGGGCACGCAAGGGCTGGCCGCTGGCCGATGGCGAAGACGATCTTACCCAGGCGCTCGATCCGCTTGCACTCAAGGCAGCGATCAAGGCCGCGGCGCCCAAGGGCGAAGCGCCGCTGAGCGAAGCGGCGGTGGAAGCTGCGGCGGGCGATTCGATCCGCGCGCTGATGCTGATCCGCACCTACCGAGTGCGCGGGCACCTTGCCGCCAATCTCGATCCGCTGGGCCTGGTCAAGCGCGACCTGCCGGCAGACCTCACCCCCGAATACCACGGCTTCACCGGCGACGCGCAGGACCGCAAGGTGTTCATCGGCGGCTACCTGGGCGTGCAATGGGCCACCGTGCGCGAGATCGTGGAGATCCTGAAGCGCAACTATTGCGGCAAGATCGGCCTGGAATACATGCACATCGCCGACGTGGAGGAACGCCGCTTCCTGCAGGACCGGATCGAGGGCGGCGACAAGTCGATCGACTTCACCCCTGAAGGCAAGAAGGCGATCCTCACCGCCGTCGTGCGCGGCGAACAGTACGAGAAGTTCCTCGGCCGCAAGTACGTCGGCACCAAGCGCTTCGGTCTGGACGGCGGCGAATCGATGATCCCGGCGCTGGAAGCCGTGATCAAGTACGGCGGCGAGCGCGGCGTGAAGGAAATCGTCTACGGCATGTCGCATCGCGGCCGGCTGAACGTGCTCGCGAACGTCATGGGCAAGCCCTACAAGGTGATCTTCCACGAATTCTCGGGCGGCACCGCCAACCCCGAGGACGTCGGCGGTTCGGGCGACGTCAAGTATCACCTCGGCTCGTCGAACGACCGGGATTTCAACGGCATCAAAGTTCACATGAGCCTGACGCCCAACCCCAGCCACCTCGAAACGGTGGACCCGGTGGTGCTGGGCAAGGTCCGCGCCTATCAGGTGTTCCATGACGACATCGGCCCCGGCAAGCACAAGCAGGTGCTGCCGGTGCTGATCCACGGCGACGCGGCATTTGCCGGCCAGGGCATCGTCTGGGAATGCTTCGGCTTCTCCGGCGTGAAGGGCTACAACACCGGCGGCTGCATCCATTTCATCGTCAACAACCAGATCGGCTTCACCACCAGCCCGCAGTTCAGCCGTGGGTCGCCCTATCCTTCCGACGTGGCCAAGGGCGTGCAGGCCCCGATCATCCACGTCAACGGTGACGATCCCGAGGCGGTGACCTTCGCCTGCAAGCTTGCGACAGACTATCGCCAGACCTTCGGGCGCGACGTGGTGGTGGACATGTGGTGCTATCGCCGCTTCGGCCACAACGAGGGCGACGAGCCGGGCTTCACCCAGCCGCTGATGTACCAGCGCATCCGCCAGCACCCGCTGGTGAGCGAGCTCTACGCCGCGCGGCTCAAGTCCGAAGGCGTGATCGACGATGGCTTCCTTACGGACGTTACCGACCGCTACATCGCCCACCTGGAAGACCAGTTCGAGGCGGCGAAGAGCTACAAGCCCAACGAGGCCGACTGGTTCGGCGGGCGCTGGAGCGGCTTCAACAAGCCCGCCGACCCGGAATCCGCGCGCCGCAACGTGCCCACCGGGATCGAGGCCAAGCTGTTCGACAGCCTGGGCCGCACCCTGACCACGGTGCCCGCAGACCTGACCATCCACAAGACGCTGGCGCGCGTGCTCGACGCCAAGCGCGAGATGTTCAAGACCGGCCAGGGCTTCGACTGGGCCACCGGCGAGGCGCTCGCCTATGGCAGCCTGGTGTCCGAAGGCTATTCGGTGCGCCTGTCCGGGCAGGATTCCGGGCGCGGCACCTTCAGTCAGCGTCACGCGGTGTGGGTCGACCAGACCGACGAGCACAAATACGTGCCGCTGACCACCGTGCCGCATGGCCGCTTTGAAGTGCATGACAGCCCGCTGTCCGAATATGGCGTGCTCGGCTTCGAATACGGCTTCGCCAGCGCCGATCCCAAGACGCTGGTGCTGTGGGAAGCGCAATTCGGCGATTTCGCCAATGGCGCGCAGATCATGATCGATCAGTACATCGCTTCTTCGGAATCGAAATGGCTGCGGGCCAACGGCCTCGTCCTGCTGCTGCCGCATGGCTATGAAGGCCAGGGCCCGGAGCACTCTTCCGCGCGGCTGGAACGCTATCTGCAGCTCTGCGCGCAGGACAACCTGCAGGTATGCAACATCACCACCCCGGCCAATTACTTCCACGTGCTGCGCCGGCAGATGCACCGCCCGTTCCGCAAGCCACTGATCATCATGACGCCCAAGTCGCTGCTGCGCCACCCGCTGGCCAAGTCGCAGGCGTCGGACTTCATCGGCGAAGGGCACTTCCAGCGCATCCTGTCGGACACCAACGGCGCGGACGATGCCAAGACCCGCCGCGTGGTGCTCTGTTCGGGCAAGGTCGCCTATGACCTGATCGAGGCACGCAACGCCGCCGGGATCGAGGATACCCAGATCATCCGGCTCGAACAGCTTTACCCCTTCCCCGGCGAACCGCTGGCGCTGCGCCTTTCGCGCATGCCCAGGCTGGAAGAAGTGGTGTGGTGCCAGGAAGAACCGCGCAACAACGGCGCGTGGTTCTTCGTCAACGAACTGATCGAACAGGCGCTCACCGCCGCCAAGAGCAAGGCCCACCGGCCGCGCTACGCCGGCCGCGCGGCTTCGGCCTCGCCCGCCACCGGCCTCGCCAAACGCCATGCTTCCGAGCAGGGCGCGCTGGTGGCCGATGCGCTGAACCTGTCGGTCCGTACGGAAATCCGGCGGCTGAAAAAGAACTGATGCAACACGTAAACCTCGTCATTTCCGCGCAGGCGGGAACCCATCTGCGGACATCGCGCCTGGCGTGAGGCCGCAGATGGATCCCCGCCTTCGCGGGGCTGACGAATTTCAGGATTGAGGTAGGTTGGACATGTCCACTGATGTCAAAGTCCCCGTACTGGGTGAAAGCGTTTCGGAAGCCACCATCGGCCAGTGGCTGAAGCAGCCCGGCGAGGC
>JAGWTB010000002.1 GCA_028869175.1 Sphingomonadales bacterium | reverse complement strand
GGGCAAAGCGGCTACGCAGCGAACCGAGCTGCGCCGGGAACCCCAGTATCAGGCTGCGGCGCGTCTGATCGACTTCCTCGAACAGCCGCTTCGCCTGCCGGTCCCCCTGCGCGGCGACCAGCTTGTCAAATTCGGCGACAAGATTGTCGACGCTCGGCTTGACGTTCTCGACCGGCAGGGTCGCCCCCAGCACCGCGCGGCGGCCTTCGACATCCAGATCGTCGTAATACTCGACGAAGCCCGCAAGCAGATCGGCCTTGGTGAACAGCAGGTAGACCGGCACCGCCACTTCAAGCGTCTGGCGCAGTTCAACCAGCCGGCGGCGCACCAACGAGGCGTGGCGATCAAGCCCGGCACGATCCGCGCGCAGCAGTTCGTCCACCCCGATGGCAACGATCACGCCGTTGATCGGCGAGAGCGGCCGATGCCGCTTGAGCAGTGACAGGAAGCTCTTCCACCCCTGTGTATCGGCATTCGCGTCCGAATCCTGGGTGGTATAGCGCCCGGCGGTATCGACCATCGCCGCCTCGTCAGCGAACCAGAAATCGAGGTTGCGGGTGCCGCCGACGCCTTTGAAGGACTGGTCGGCAAACGGGAAACGCAGGCCCGAATTGAGCAGCGCCGTGGTCTTGCCGGCGCCCGGCGGGCCGATGATGACATACCACGGGCGGCTGTAGAGATAGTCCCGCTTGCCGCTGGAGGTGGTCTTCAGCGATGCCAGCGCCTCGCTCATCCGCGCGGCCACGGCGGCGCTTTCCTGATCGGCAGCGCTGGGGGTGGCCAGTTCCGCCGCGATGGCTTCTGCCGCCTTGCGCGCCTTGCGTGCCCGCAGGAAGCCCAGCAGAACCCATGTGCCCGTTACCAGCCCACCGATCAGCAGCCGCACCCACCAGGGGCGCAGCATACCGACGAAATACGGCAGCCCCAGGCAGAACACCAGCAGCAGGAACAGCACGATCAGTCCCGTCAGGACCCACCAATTGCCGAGTATCTTCTTCACGGTCCTGGCCCTTGCTTCTGGGAGTTACTGGTGGCGCGGGATGACGATTTCGACCCGGCGGTTGAGCGATTTGCCCTCCGCCGTATCGTTCGAGGCGATCGGGCGACTGTCACCGAAACCTTCCACGCTTATCCGCCCCGGATTGCTGATCGTGCCCGAAATGATGCCCGAAATGGTCTGTGCCCGCGCCTTCGACAGCGCGGCGTTGTCCGGGAAGGTCAGGCTGGAAATCTGATCGGAGTCCGAATGGCCTTCGATGGTCACCTGTCCCGGCTCACCCTCCACGGCGCGACCGATCCGCTCGAACAGTGGCGCACGGCCGGGTTCAAGCTGATCGGAACCCGACTGGAACAGCTGGCCTACCGTGGTGCGCACGCGCACGGTCGAGGCGTCTTCCTCCACCACCACCAGTTTCTGGCGGATTTCCGGTTCCAGAAATTGGCGCAGCTTGGAAAGCTGGCCGCTTTCCGCAGCCGGCGGCGGCGCGGCACCCACGCGCGAAAGTCGCAGCGGCTGATCGGGCGAAAGGCTGCGCACCAGCTTCCAGCTGTCCGTGCCTGAAGACATCAGCAACAACCGCAGCACGATATAGATTGCCAGCAGGGCAACGAGCGCAGCGGCGGCAGCAAGCGCGACGGTGCTCCAGATCGAGACCTTCTGCAGGGGCGCATCGGCACCCTGCCAGTGGGGTGCAACCTCCAGTTGCGATTGCCCGCGCGGATGCTCAAGCGCGCCATAGAGGCTCGACATGATCTGCTGCAATCGCGCTCGCCCATCGGGCATCACGCGGAAGCGGCCCTCGAAACCGGCGGCAAGGCAGGCGGCGAACAGTTCGATCAGTTCGGCGTTCTGCGCCGGGCGGGCGAGCAGATCGTCCACCAGCTGCCAGAAACGGTCCCCGCCGATGTTCTCGCGGAAGAACTGTACCACCAGACTGCGCCGCGCCCATTCCGCGCCATCCTGGCCGATATTGGGCAGGTTCTGCGCGATGTCGTCTACCGTGGCGCAAAGCGCATAGCGGGCGCGGGTGCGCACTTCTTCCGGATATACCGAAGCCATGGCCCTGTCATAGGCAGCAATGGCCTCGCTCGCCTCGCGGTGGAAATCGGGCATCGAGATACGCGCCCTGCCCGAGCGGACCGAAGCGGCGATGGCCAACACCGGCCCTGCCTCCGTCACCAGCAGGCTACGCCCGTCGCGCGGTAGCGAGGGTACGGGAATGTCATCATCGCTCAATCGACCGCCGCCTGCGGGCGCGCCGTACTGCGGCTGCGGCGCATAACCCGCCGGCGGGGCCTGATAGGCGGGCGTACCGAAGGGGTCGGCCGCCGGTGCCCCGAACGGATCGGGCGCTGCGCCAAAGCCCGATGCGGGCGGCGCGCCGAAACCGGCTGGCGGCGGCGCGCCAAAGCCCACCGGCGGGGGCGGCGGTGCCGCGCCGAAGCCGGGCGCGGGCGGAAAGCCGGAAGCGGGCGGTGCCGGCGGCGCAGCCCCTGGCGCGGGCGGTTGCCCCTGCTTCATCCCTGCCAGCGGACTGGGACGGAATACCGTGCGGTTGCCGTTGTCCGAAGAACCGTCGCCGCTCATCGCGCTGCCCTCTTAACGCACCACAGCTCCATGCGAAGCTGCGGCCAATCGCCCGCGACATGGAGGCCAAGCGCCGTCGCGGAGGAGAAATCGCGCCAGTCGGGTGCGCCCCGATCCAGCTCGAAGTAAACGAAGCCCGGCAGCACCCGCAATTGCGGCGGCGGCGTGGGCGTGTGCCGCAGGGGCACCCCGGGCAGCGCCGAATCGACAATCTGCCGCATCTTCTCGACCGCGCCGAGCTTGGCGACCGCCGGGAACATCTGCCGCACCTCGTCACCCGAAGCGGCGGCGCGCACGGCAAGGTAGAAATAGCCGTGCTGGTAGAGGTTGCGATCAGTTATCGTGGAGACCCAGGCGCCCGGCCCCGCCTGTTCAAGCGGCAGTTGCACCGCCGAGCGGTCAAACACCGCCGAAAGCATCGATTGCAGCAGGTCAAACAGCGGCTCGAACGTACCGCGCAGGTTCTCGTGGTCGTAGGCTGGCAGCTCGGGCGCCTTGCGCTCCGGCTTGATCAGCGTCGCGATCTCCCCGGCCAGGCTGGCGAGTTGCTCGTAAAGCCGTTCGGGATGGACCACCGGCAGCTTGTCGAGATGACGGAGCACCGGAATCCAGCGATTGAGCGCTTGCAGCAGCAGGAACGAGGCGAAAGTCTCCGCCCCGCCATCGGTCGCTTCCACCGCACGCAGCGCCAGTTCGTCGGAACGCTGCTCGCAGCGGCCCAGAATATCGATCAGTCCGTGCTTGAGCGGCCGGGTGGCAACGATGTCCTGGCAGGGCGGTATGTAGCGATCATCGAACATCGCCTTCTTGCCCTGCAGCTCGCGCACCTGCGCCAGCCCGCACAGCACGCGGCCATAGGTCTGGTCGCGCGTCACGCCGAACAGCAGGTTGGGCCGGGCGAGCTCGATCGGCTCGGCGCTGCGATCATCTGAAAAATTGTCCGCCACGTCATGCTCGGCGACAATGAAGCGGGTTTCCGGCCCGGCTTCTTCCACTTCCTCATACTCCTGCGCCCCCATCTGCGAGGCAGGCAGCGTCAGGTAGATGATGGCATCGCGGGTATCTTCGGGCAGATCGAGGGGCGGCGGCGGCGGCAGCTCGTCCGGGATGGCGAAAGCGGTGCCATCCGGCATCACCCCGCGCGCGCGGATCACGGTGAACTTGCCCAGCGTGGCCATGTCTTCATCGATGACGATCTCGCTCAAGCCCCATGGATAGGGCCGCAACAGATCGGCGCGCGCCTTGAGGCGTGAGTCAAACGAACGGTCCGCTTGCTGAAAATGCTGCGGCCGCAAAAACTGACCTTCCCGCCAGGCAACGCGATTGCTTCCTGCCATTCAAACCCCCGCTGGATGATCGACGATTGTTTAAGCACAGCTTCACCCGATGCGAAAGCGAGGTTATAGGACAGAAGCGCGCTTTGGCCGCGTTTTGGGGCAATTTTTCGCGGAACAGGCATGGACGACGACTCATTCGATCCGCGAAGCTGGGCCAAGCCGCAGCAAGGCGCAGCAAAACCGCAGCAAGATACCGCGCCAGCGGCGATTCCTGCGGCGGCGCAACCTGCCGAATCACCCCCGCCAGCCAGCGAATCGGGCAGTGCTGCCAGTAGCTTGCCTGAGGCCTGGCGCGACATCGGCACCGCCTTCGCGCCCAAGCCTGACGCCGCAACCCATTCCGCCGCGAAACCAGCCGTTGCCGCAACCTCGAAACCCACCCGCACGGCGAGCGGTATGTCGCCTCTATTGCCGCTCTTGCTGTCACTCGCCTTGCTGATCGGCGGCGGCCTTGCCGCGTGGATGACGCGGCACGAAGTGAAGCGCCCCGCCGCACCGCAACAGGCCGTGGCAGAAGCCCCCGCTGCCCCCGAAGTCCCGCCCTCTCCCGGCGAGGTGGAGCGTTCGCTCGTGCTGGCCGGGGTCAGTGACATCGTCGGAGCGCTGACCGCAGCCGGCGTATCGCCGCAGGAAGCGCAAGCCGCAGCGAAGGCCGCCGCGCAGGTCCTCGCCAAGCCGGGCGAAATCCACGCCACCCTCTCGCTCATGCCACAGGGCAAGGCGTTTCTGCTGCAGGGCCTCAAGGCTTCCTATGCAGACGGTTCGGGCGCGGTGGTTACCCGCGATTCCGCCGGTGCCTTCAGCGGTGCGGCAGTCGCCGCCGAACTCACCCAGCAGATCAAGGTGCTGCGCGGCGAGATCGACAGCGAGAGCTTCTATACCTCGGCCGTTTCCGCCGGGGTGATCGACACGCTGATCCCCGAATTCATCAACGCCTTCACCTACGATTTCAACCTGGCATCGGAAATCAATCCGGGGGACACTTTCGAGGTGGCCTGGGCGCAATCGGTCAACGCGCAGGGCGGCGCGGTCGGGCAGCCGCAATTGCTGTTTGCATCATTGACCACGCCGCAGAAGAGCCTTGCGCTCTACCGCTTCGTTTCGCCGGACGGCAAGGTGGCGTGGTATGATGGCAACGGTGCCAGCACCCAGCGCGGGCTGATGCGCACTCCGGTGGACGGTGCCCGCATCACGTCGAAATTCGGCATGCGCTTCCACCCGGTGCTGCATTACACCCGCCTGCATGCCGGCGTCGATTTCGGGGTTCCGGTCGGCACCCCGGTCTATGCGGCGGCGGCCGGCGTGGTGATCGGGGCAACGCCCACCGGCTGCGGCGGCAACATGGTGGTGATCCAGCACGACAATGGCTGGGTCACGCGCTATTTCCACCTCAGCCACTATGCCGAGGGCCTGCACGAAGGACAGCGGGTAAGCCAGGGCTATACGGTTGGCCTCAGCGGCACGACCGGCAGCTGCACCACCGGCCCGCACCTGCATTTCGAACTGCGCATCGGCGGCGAACCAGTCGACCCGCTCAGCGTCAAGACTGACGACAGCGAGCGCAAGAAGCTGGATGGCACCTCTATCCAGGCCTTCATGCACCAGCGTGACCGGGTCGATGTCGCCCGCGCCAAGCAGGCGATGTAGGGTCAGGCGGTGGAGACTGCTGCCGGCGCGGCAGCAACCGCGCTGCGCCGCGACAGCAACAGCGGCACGATCAGTGCGACCAGCGCCACGGTGGTTCCGATGGAATCGTTGAGCCCGTCCGGCGTTCCGCCCCACAGTGGTGGGCCTAGCAAGTCCCAGTCGGACAGCGAACCGAGCGGTCCGTTGCCGGGGTTCGGCACCAGCCCGAAACCCAGGTCCTCGATCGCGTTCCAGGCGTAGTGGGCGGCGAGCGGCGCGACGAGGCCGCCGCTGCGCAGCGCGAGCAGGCCAAAGAACACCCCGCCCAGAACCAGGTTGACCAGGCTCATCGGTGAAACCGCCCCGGCGGGTATGTGAAACACCGCGAAAACCACCGCGCCCAGCACCACGGCGGCCGGCACGCCGACCCGCGCGATCAGCGCCGGTTGCAACCAGCCGCGAAACAGCACCTCCTCGGTGCCGACCTGCAGCAGTGTGAGCGCCGCGCCGAGCGCGATCAGCCCGAACGAGCCGCGCGCCACTTCACCCGGCACCAGCCCGCCGTTGAGCCAGGCATAGCCCAGCGTAACCAGAAATCCGCCAGCTCCCAGCGCCAGACCCACCGCCAGCCAGCGCGCCGGAGCATCGCCCCAGCGCAGCACGCGCAGCTTGCCGAACCAGCCGAACAGCAGCGCCATGCCGATCAGCGGCAGGAACAGCACGGCATAGTAGACGCTCATCGCCTGGCCGATCGCTTCGATGGTAATCGCCGCGCCGATTCGCTGACCCACTATCACCCAGCCGATGGACAGCCCGGTTCCGGCGACCACGGCAAGCCACCCCAGCAGCGGCGACGGTGCGGCCTTATCCGATGTAGCGGTCACCATCGATCAGCCTCCCGTTGTCGCAGCGGTACTGGTGCATCGCCTGCCCGCCTTCCGTTTCAACACCATATTGCAACACGCCTTCGAACCATGGAACCCGCTCTTCAGGAGTAGCGCTGCGCAGGTAGGTGTTGAACACGCGCGGATCGTAGAAGCGGAACAGTGCCACTAGGCCATCGGGCAGCATGGCTTGCAGGAACTTGCGGAAGTGGCGGCGCAAGTCTTCGATATCGAGTGGCGAAAGCACCATGATGCCCCAGTTCGCGCCGCGCCCGTGCTGCTGCCAGGTGGGCAGCAGCGGCTCGTTCTGATCGATCAGCACCAGCCATGGGGCGGCAGCTTCCAATGCGGGGTCAAGCTTGCCCTTGAACAGGCACAGCCGCGTGCGACACTGCTGCACCAGCGCAGTCAGGCGCGGGTCCTGCGCGCCATCGATGATGGCATACCAATGCGCGCCGGGACCGTGCATGGCCCGTCAGCCCTGCCCGGCAGCGGCCGCGGCCCGGGCGCATTGTTCGCAGAACGGCTTGCCGTACTTCGCGGCATAGGTCATCGCTTCGACCTGCGCCTTGGCATCGGAGTGCGGTGCTTCCAGCTTCATCTTGGGCGGCACGAAGCCCATCTTGCCCATGCTCCCGGCGGAAGCCCCATTGTCACCGATCAGCACGGTGAACTCGCCGAGAACTATCTTGCCGCCATGCGCGCACGTGTCGCCCAACCGCGCTGCGAAACTGCCGACCACCATGACGGTGAAAGCTCCAAGCGCAATCATGTCGGTAGGGCCAGCACAGCTAGCCATGTCGCCGACCCGTGCCTGCGGCTTCTTGCCGGTTATCACGGTTGCCTGCGTCGGCGGCATCAACGGCCCGCCGACATGCGGCACCGTTCCGGTCACCATCGGGCAGACGTGAAAGTCACCCAGACGTGCTGCAGGCATTCCCATGATCGCCTCCTGACAGCAGAGCCTAGCGCCGCAAGGCCTGCGGGGAAACCCCTGCCAGCACCGTCGCGGCAGCCGGCACGATGACTATCTGCGCTTTCGCCGCCCCGGTGAGCAACGGCTTCTGCGCATCGCCGACGATGAAGAACGGTGCCCAATAGAGCGGGTGCGAGCTCTTCGGGTTGGCGATCAGTTCATCCTGAGCGCTGCGCAGAGCATCGCCGATGGTGCCGGAACGCGCCGAGCGATAGAAATCCTCGATCAGCAGTTCGCTCTCCCCGGCGTCGGAAATCGGCCAGTAGGTTGACAGAACCGCGCGCGCATTGGCGGCAAGGAAGGCGCGGACCAGCCCTTCCAGCGTTGCCCCGGCCTCTTCCTGCCCGGCGGAACGCCCTTGCGCCGCGCTGATACCGGCAGCCGTATCGCAGGCTGAAAGCACCACCAGATTGGCATCAAGCCTCAGCTTGGCGATTTCGTCGAAAGAGAGGATCGAATCCGAACCCTTGCCGTCCATGCTGGTGACCAGCGCGGGCGGCGACTTGGCGCAGCCCCACTGACCCTCGGTCAGGCCATGGGTGGCGAAATGCAGCACCTGGAACTGGTCAAGATCGCTGCGCGCCTTCACCGCCGTATCGGTGAAAGCCGCGCCGGTCAGTTCAGGCACGTTGCTCAGCCCCAGCGCCGCGCCAGCGCGGGTCAGTTCGCGCGCGTCAATCGGCTTGAGTTCGCGGGTCAGTTCGGCAATCGCCCGTTCTTCCGCCTCGCAGCCCGTGCCGACGCTGACCATCGTGTTGCCGAACGCGGCGCTCGCCGGCGTCGGCATGTGCTGCGCAAAGCCCATGAACGGCAGCGGCGCACCCGATGGGCCAAGGCTGCGGCCGACCATCAGCGAACGCGGCGACAGCGCCGTCGAAATCGAAAGCCGCCGTGCCAGGAAGTTGACTTGCGAATAGTCATACTGGTTGGTCTTCGACGACTGCGCGAACCGTGTCACGCTGTCGCGGTCTGCCACCAGCACGCCGACGGGAAGCTTCTGCAGCGGCCCGTTGGCATCAACGATCAGCGCCTTTGCGGCGAGCATCCGATCGCCCACCGGGCCGATCAGCAGGTTGTACAAGGCATTGGCATAGCCAACCTTGAACACCGGCAGTTTGGCCCCGCCCCCGTCAATCGAATCGCGCAGCTGATCGGCGATGGGCTCCACTTCCACCATCGGGTTCTTGACCCGGTAGATCACCGCGCCCTGGGCATCGATCAGGATGCCGAAAGCATAGTTGCGCACCTTGGTCAGCTTGAAATAGGCCTCACCCGGCTGCAGCACATGGCGCAATTCGTCGATCGTTACCGGGGCATCGTTGACCGAGTTGTAAGCCTTGTTGCCGTTGAGTTCGGTCTGCAGATTGACCAGATCGCCTTCCAGCTTCTGCTTCTGCGTGTCGAGCGTGGTAGCCTTGCCATTGTCCCCGGCCGCCTGGGCCGCAGTGACTTCAAAGCGCAGCCGGGTGATCTCACGCACCAGATCCTGCTCGTCCTGTACCCGGGCGGCAAGGCGCGGGTCGGCGGTGATCACCGATTGCAATTCGACGAACTGGCGGGCAATCGCCGGATCGCCCACCGCCTGCAACGCGCGGAAGAACCGCTCGGGCGAGCGTCCGTCCGGATGCTCGTTGGCGTCGCGCACCAGCAGGTCAAGGTATTGTTCCATCGAAGGCGGCATCACAGCGCCCTGCGCATCGGCGGAAATCAGGCTGTCCACTGCGCCTTCAAAGTTGGCGAGCAGCGTCGGGGTATCACCGCCGCCGCGTGCGATCGTGCCGGCACGTTCCAGCTCCGTTTCGGCCAGCGCCGGACCAACCGCGCCATTGGCTTCGGCCGCGCGCAAGGCGCCTACTGCCTTGTCGAGCGCGGCGATGGCACCGGTGCGATTGCCGGTACGCAGCAGCAGCCGCGCCCGCTGGCGCTCGATCCGTGCTTCCAGCCAGCGGACCTGCTGCTGATCGACCTTTTCCCGCTGGAACACATCGAAGTTGCGATCCGCCTCGGCCAGCTCGGCAGCGGCTTCGCTCGGCTTGTTCTGCGCCAGCAGCGCGACGCTGCGCGCCCAGTGCGACTGGGCATCGATCACCAGCTGTGACAGCGAACCAACGTCAGGCGTTTCCACCAGTCCGTTCATGCCATTGCGGGTTTCGCCCGAAGGCTGGTTGAGCGCGCGCACCGTGGTGGGATCGAGCAAGGGCTGCCCCGCTTCGGCCTGGGCGGAGGCAAGCTGATCGAACGCACCGACGGCGCTGTTGAATTCACGCCGGTTGAGCAGATCGAGCGCGCCATATGTCCGCCGCTTGCGCGCCAGCACCGCAGCGTTAGGCATACCGGAATTGGCGGCAAGCTGCTGATCGGCGCGCTGGAAATAGGTCTGCGCCGAATCGAAGAAACGCAGGTTGGAATCGGCGAGGCCCGCCGCCAGCAACAGTTCCACCCTGGTATCCGGCGCAGCATTGGCCGGCAGGCGGCTGAGCGCATCGTTGAACACGCGGCTGGCTTCCATGTGCAGGCCCTGGCGGATGAAGCGCAGCCCCTGTTCCAGCGCCACTTCGGTGCCGGCATCGGCCCCCAGTGCGCCGGAAGCAGCCGGCGCTGCGGCCAGCTTCGACACATCGACCGCCGGGGCCACGGTGCGGCCGCGATCACCCGTATCGATGTGCTTGCCCGCGAGCATGCGCAGCGCTTCCTCAGCCGGACCCTGCGCCGTCGCGATGGCGCTGACGGAAACCTGGTAGCCGTTGAGATCGACAGAAGTTTCCACCGTCTCCAGCCCCAGCAGCTTGTCGAAGCAGCGGCGGCTGCGACCAGCACCCAGCGCGGCGATGGTCACGTCCGAGGCCGCCCCGCAATCGAGCAGCGCATCGATTGCCCCGGTCTGGCTGGCCTTGACGAACCGCGCGACGCCAAGGTGGCGCGTGGCCGTCGCGCCGCGACACGTCATCGAATAGCTGACCGAGAACGGATCCGTCGCGCCCGGATCTTCCCAGAAGCGCGAAATCGCGCAGGGATCGCCCTTGCCATCGCGGCCCAGTTCCGCCTGATCGGGCGGGGTTGGCCGTCCGGCCTGGGCCGGGGACGGCAGCGCCGCAAGTGCGATGATCGAAAGCGAGGAAGCCAAACGGCGCTTCATGTTGAGACTCTTCACTGTCCGCCTTCCTTCTGCTGACCGCAGGCATTCTTGTCGCTTTCGGCGCATTCGATCGGAGCCATCGGGATATCACCCAGGCCGAAGGTGCCGACATCCCCGAACAGCGAATCGTTGTTGGTGCCCACCAGTGGGTCGAACGGCAGGATGAAATCGGCGTTCGGGAAGAAGATGTTCGCACGGACCGGATCGACGTTGCTGATGATCGGCGTGAGGGCGAGGGTCGAAAGGCAACCCGCGCCCGATCCGATCAGGCAGCCATTGACCCGCGCCGTGGTGCGATCAACTGCGGCGACAGAGATCACCGAGGGGCCCAGCAGCGCCGCGCCGGTGCTGCCGATCCCGTTGATCTTGCCGAATATGGCCAATGGCCCGCCATCTGGCGGGTTCGGCCCGGAGACCGTCAGCGCCGGGATCGCGGGGGCCGCAGCCGAAGCCAGATAGACACCCTCATTACCGCCGAACAGGCCGGTGTTCTGGAAAAGGGCGAAGTTCGAATAGCGCACCGTCATCGATCCGGCGCTGACCAGCACCTGCGAAGTGCCATCGGCCTTGGGCTGGTAGATCAGCCCGCTGAACACCGCCGAATTGTACAGCGAACTGGCCCCGTTGCTGACCATGTCCGCCGCCGTCCAGGCAGTGACGCCCGAAGGCACGCCTCCCTTGATAACGCCCAGCTGGTCAAGGAACCCGGTGTCCAGCCCTGCCCCGATGATCGCGGAGCGCAGTTCCAGCTTCCCGGCGCCGACATCGATCAGCCCGCCGCTGCCATCGACCTTGGCAGCGATGCGGATCGTGCCCGCAAGGTCTGCCGCAGCCGCCGTGCCGCCAAGGCGCAGCGTGTCCAGTCCGCTCGATCCCTTGGTCAGGTTGCCGGTCAGATCGATCCGCTGCAGCGCATAGACCGTCAGGTTCCTGAGCGCTGTGTTGGTCAGACCGAGGTTGCCGATGGCCACGTCCTGCCGGGTGGCACCAGTGCCAGTTCCGGCATCGAGCACCACGGTAGCAGCGCCCAGACGGTTCAGTTCCGCCGTGGTCAGCGCAAATCCGCCAGTGCCCGCTGCCGCATCGCCAAGCCGCAGGTCGTTGCCTGCCGCGCCGCGATCGACCACGTTCACCGTTGCTGCCGTCACTGCACCGTTGATGTCGGCGTCGGCTGCGGTGATCGTCACGCTGCGTCCGCCCGCATTGACCGGGCCTAGCGTGACCTTGGTCTTGGCTGCCAGGCTGGCGTCGCCACCCGCCGTCACGCTGCCGAGATCGAGCGTGCCGGTGGTGGCATCGAGCGTCATCGCCGCGCCAGACCGAGCCTCGCCGGTTACCGCGATAGTCCCGGCGGTGGCGTTCAACGTAGTGCCCGCATTGGCACTGCCCAGCTGGATCGCCCCGGTTCCGGCGTTGAGCGCCATGGCTCCGCCGCTCACCGTGGCACCGGTAACGGTGATCTTGCCGGCGTTGACCGTCAGCGCGCCGCCGGCATTGGAACTGCCAAGTTGCACCGCGCCGGTACCGGCGGCGATAGTGGTCGCACCGGTCGAGTTGGCCGCACCGGCTACCGTCACGTTCGACGCCGTCAGCGAGAGCACGCCGCCCGAGCTCGCGCTGCCCAGAGTAGTCGCTCCGGTGGTCGTCGCCGTCAGGTTGCCGCCGGCATTGGCTGCGCCGGTGACGTTCAACGTTGCTGCATTGATCGTTGCCGCACCGGCCGTGGTCAGGCTGGCGAGTTGGGTTGCGCCGGTCGTGTTGATTGTCGCGGTGTTGCCCGATGTGGTCGGTCCAGTGACCGTCATGGTGCCCGCCGTGACGCCCAGCGCCCCGGTCGAGGCCAGCGAACCGGCGTTGAGCGAACCGGCATTCACCGTCGTCGCTCCACCCGACTTGCCACTACCGAGGTTAGTCGCCCCCGAGGTGGTGATCAGCAGGTTGCCGCCGGCATCCGCCGCGCCGGTGACGTCAAGCGTCGCCGCATTGATCGTTGCCGTGCCAGTGGTGGTCAGGCTGGCAAGCTTGGTCGCGCCGGTCGTGGTGATCGTCGCGTTGCTTCCCGATGTGGTCGGTCCAGTGACCGTCATGGTACCTGCCGTGACGCCCAGCGCCCCGGTCGAGGCCAGCGTTCCGGCATTGAGCGAACCAGCGTTCACTGTTGTCGCTCCGCCGCTGGTGCCGCTGCCAAGCGTGGTCGCGCCGTGCGTGACGATGGTGGTATCGGTACCGCTGCTTGCCGCGCCCGACACGGTCATCGAACCGGTCTTGACCGTCAGCGAACCCGCAGTCGCTGTAACCGAAGGCGCGGTGAACGAGGTTGCTGCCGTTGCCGGAGTGCCGCCATCGATGCGGATCGACTGCGCGGCAACCAGTGCCTGACTGTCAATGGCCCCGCTGGCACCCAGATGGATGTCATGGCCCGCGCCGTTGGTGGTAATCGTCGCGGTTGTAATGCCGCCATTGGCGACGACGATATCTACCGTCGCCGGGCCAGCCAGGGCATCGGCCGGCAGGCTTGCCGTGCCGCCGACGATGGCACCCGTCGCGTTGAAGCCGGTCTGGGCGCTGGCGATCAGCTTCCCGGCTGTCACGGTATCGAGCGCAATCGTACCGGTGGTAGCCGTGAGGTTCGCGGTTCCGGTGACCGACGTTGCGCCGGTGACGACGATTTGCGCGGAACTGGCGGTCATGTCGCCGCCCACCGAGAGGCTGCCAAATTGGCTGCCCCCGCTGGTCGTCACGCCAAGATTGCCGCCGGTGGCGGTTGCGCCTGCGACGGTCAGCGTTGCCGCATTGATCGTGGTTGCGCCGGTCGACGCCAGGCTATCGAGCACGGTTGCGCCGGTGGTCACGATGCCGATCGAACTGGCCGAGGTCGTCGCACCGGTAACCGTCATGGTTCCGGCTGTTACCGTCATCGCACCGGTGGACGCGAGCGAACCGGCGGTTAGGCTGCCGGCGTTGACCGTCATCGTGCCGCCGGATGTAGCACTGCCGAACTGACTGGCCCCGGTGGTGGTCACGGCCAGATTTCCGCCAGTAGAGGCCGCACCTGTCACGCCCAGCGATGCCGCATTGATTGTCGTTGCCCCGGTTGAGGTAACGCTGTTCAGTGTGGTGGCACCTGTGGTGACGATACCGATCGAGCTGGCCGACGTGGTTGCGCCGGTAACCGTCATGGTTCCTGCCGTAACCGACATCGCCCCAGTCGAGGCAAGCGAACCGGCAGAGAGACTGCCGGCGTTTACCGTCATTGCCCCGCCGCTGGTGCCGCTGCCCAGCGTGGCTGCACCGGTAGTGGTAATGGTGAGGTCCGTGCCGCTGGAAGCCGCACCGGTTATCGCCATCGTCCCGGCCTTGACGGAAATCGCCCCGGCTGTAGCGGTTATCGACGGCGCGGCAAATGCTGCCGCCGCCGTGGCGGGCGTGCCGCCATCGATGCGGATCGATCGGGCCGCGGTCAGTGCCTGGGTCAAGACGGTCCCGCTGGCGCCGAGGTGGATGTCGTGCCCGGTAGCCGTGGTCGTGATGGCCTGGGTGGTAATGCCGCCACTGCTGACAACCACATCGACCGTGGCCGGGCCAGCCAGCGCATCGGCAACGATTGCGGCATTTCCTGCCGTAATCGCCCCGTTGGCGGTGAAACCGGTCTTTGCTGTCGCCGCCAGCGAGGCTGCACTGACGGAGTTCACCGTGACCGCGCCATTGGTGGCCGTCAGGCCGACCGCAGATGGGCGACCGCCATTGCCGCCAACCAGCGCAGTATTGCCCAATGCGACGTCGGTGCTGGCGGAAATTGCCATGGCTTCTGCCACTGGCGGCGCGGTGCCGTCCGAATTGGCAGTCAGCGTCAGCGCCCCTGCACCCTGGCCGACCTTGCCGGCGGTGCTGGTGACGGTGAGCTTGCCCTTCGCACGCTGGTCAGTCGCTCCCGAGCCGCCGAGCAGCACGTCACCCTTGGCCGTGACCGTGTAGTCGGCCCCGGACGTGACCGCCGCCAGCACATTGGCGGCAGTCGCCGAAGTGATCGCGATATTGCCGCCGGAAGTCAGCGCCCCGGCCAGCGACACCACGCCGCTGTCGCCACCGTTCACCGTGTTGTTGACGGTGATCGTACCGCCGGCGTTGATCGTGCCGCCGACGAGAATATCGCCATCGCCGACAATCGGGGTGAGCGGCGCGATGGCTGTCGCCAGTAGCGAGACGTTGCCGCCCGCGCTGACCGAAGCCAGATCGACCGAACCATCGCTGGTCGCATTGCCGCCGGTGACCGAGAGGTTGCCGGTTGTCGCGGTAACCGCGCCCGCCTGGACGAGTCGCCCGGCGGTGACGGCAAGGTTGGCCCCTGCCCCCAGGGCGGCACGGCCGAATGCGGCATCACTGGTGCCAAGCGATGCGCCCGCAAGGCCGGTCACGTCGCGCGTTGCGCTCACCGTCAGGTCGCTGCCGGTGGTGGTGGCCGTGCCGATGCGTGCGCTGGTACTGCTGGTCAGGGTAGCCCCGACCGGACCTGCGGTAAGCGCCGTAACGCGCAATTCGTCACCCGCGCCGGCACCGCCGGCCTGCTTGGTCAGCACGGTCGCACGACCCGAGGCGCTCGACGTATTGACCGCCAGCGTGCCGAGCGTGGCGGAGAGGTTGATGTCCCGGCCAGCATTGAGCGTATTGACGCTGTACGCGCGCGCCGATCCGGTGATGTCAGTGCCCGCAATCACGGCATCAGCCTGCACAGCGCCAAGCGATGCGGTCAGATCGGCGTTGCCGGTCGTGGCGGTGACATTGACCCTGCCGAACTGGCTGGTCAGGCTGGAACCGGTCGCCACGGTCGCAGCCGCACCGAAGCCGGTGTCGGTGGATAGACCGGTGATGTCGCCGGTGGCTGCCGACAACAGCGCGTTGCCGGTGTTGGCCTTGACCAGACCCGCGCGGATCGCCGTGGAGCTGGTAACGCTCGCGCCGGTGCCGCCGGTCAGGCTCCGGACCTGGATGTCATCGCCGTCGGTCGTCGCCAGTCCGCCCAGCTTGCTGAGCGTTGCCGTCGTCCCGGCGGTACCGGTATCTAGCAGCAGGGTACCCGATGTCGCCTTCAGCGAAAGAGCGCCACCAGCATTGGCGGTGACGACGTTGACGCCCGCGGCGGTACCATCGATCAGGTTTGTCGCCGTGACGGTACCCAGCTGCGCCGCACCGCCGGCGTTGAACGTCACGTCCCCGCCGTTCGATGTCAGGGTACCGCGACCGAACACCGCTGAGAACGGACCAATAGCCGAGGCATCCGCACGGATGACGGGAACCGCGATGGGTGTGAACACGCCCGGCACCGAAGGCAGGCCAGTGATGTCACCGGTAGCGGTGAGGCCGAGCGTACCGGAGGTGGTGGTCGCCGATCCGACGCGGATGTGGGTGGAACTTGCCAGTGTCGCGCCGGTGCCGGCGTTGAGCGTGGTGATGCGCAGATCATCGCCCGGTGTTGCCGCCGAACCGCCCAGCTTGCGCAGGGTTGCCGTGGTCCCCGCGCTCACCGTATCGACCACCATCGTACCGGTATTGGCGGTCAGGTTGATGCTGGTGCCTGCCGTGAGCGAATTGGCCGAAAGCGCGCCGACCGTGCCGGTTATGGTCGTGGCTGCATTGGCGAGAAGCAGCCTGGCCGTACCGCCGGCATTGATCGCGATGCTGCCCAGTCCCGCAGTATTGGCCTGGAGCGACGCGGCAGCGAAACCGCCGCTGAATGTAGTCGAGGTGGTGACAGCCGGGAGCGGGAGCGGCGAGAACACGCCAACAACTGTCGGCATACCCGTGATGTCGCCCGCCGTGGCGGTGATCGAGAGAAGGGAGCCCAGCGAGACCGACGAGTTGGTCCTGACATGGGTAGAGCTCAGCAATGTGTTCGAGCCCGATGTCGACGATACGGTCACGCGCAGGTCATCGCCAGCAGTCGTCGTCAGACCGCCCTGCTTGGTCAGCACTACGTTCCCGCCCATGAAGGCGCTTGCCAGCGATAGCGTGCCCTGCGTTGCCGTCAGCTTCAGATCGCCGAGGAAGTTCGCACTGTTGCCCGAAATGGCCCTGGCATTGACCTGGTAGAGCCCAGCCGCCTTGAGATCGGCGAGCTGCACGCCGCCATTGGCGGCGGCGATGGTGACCGTACCGGCGTCCGCGCCGATGGTGGCAAGGCCGAAGGTCGTGTCGAGCTGGCTGCCGGTGCTGACGAGATCGAGCGGGATCGCCCCCGCTGCCAGCGGCGCGCCCAGAACCTTGAAGCCCGAAACATCGCCCGCCGTCGCGGTAACGAGCACGTTTCCGCCGTTGGCATCGATCGTGCCGATTCGCGCGTGGGTACTGGTGTTGATCGTGATGCCTGCGTTGCCCGAAAGGCTGGCGATGCGCAGTTCGTCACCATCGACGGCCGTGCTGCCGCCCTGCTTGGTGATCGTGGCAAGCGTGTTCGAAACGCCGGTGCCCAGGTGCAGAGTCCCGGAGGTCGCGGTGAGGTTCAGGCCGTCGTTGGTTGCGGTGGCGCTATCGACCACCAAGGCTTTGGCAGTCACGAATACATCGCTGCCCGCCGAAACCGTGCCAAGCCGCGCGGCACCCGTGGTGGCATTGACCGTCAGATCGCTGAGCGCGCCATTCGCGGCGAAGTTGGCTGCGCCATAACTGGCGTTGAGTACGGTGCCGTCGTTGGTCCCATCGTTGGCAGCGACCGTGGCGAGGCGCACGTTGCCAGCGGCAATCGGTGCCGCCGCGAGCTTGAGCCCGCTGACATCACCGGCGGCGGTGACGTCAATCTTGCCCGCAGATGTCGAGACACTGCCCGCGCGGATATGGGTGGCGCTGGTCAGCGTGATCGCGCCTGTGCCATTCAGGTTCTCGACCGTGAGGTCGTCCATGTCGGTGGTCAGCCCGCCGCCATTCTTGATCAGCGTCGAGGTGGTCCCCGCCGCGCCGGTCTTGAGATAGAGCGAACCGGTGTTCGCGGTCAGCGCCAGCGCGCCAGCCGTGGCCGTGGCGTTGACGACCGAGAGCGCGGCGGCCTGCACCGTCACGTTGTTGCCCGCTGTCAGGGTGCCGAGCTGCGCCGAGCCGGCGTTGGCCGTTACCGAAACGTTGCCCGTAACCGCACTGGCGGTGAGATTGGCAGTGCCATAATGATTGCTGAACAGCACCGGCGTGGCTGCCAGCGTCAGGCCAGGCAGCGGGATCACCGGGGTGGCACCACTGAGCGTCCCCGCATCGAACTGGCGCAGGCCGGTAACGTCGCCACCCGAGGCGAGCAGGGTCACGTCGCCCGTGGTCGCCGTCAAGTCGCCGACGCGGATCTGCGTGGTCGAATTGAGCGTCGCGCCCGCCCCGGCGCTGCCCGAAACCAGCCGCAGGTCGTTGCCCGGCGTGGTTGCGGGAATCAGCGCGCCGTTCTTGGTGAGCTGCAGCGTACCGGTGGTTGCCGTGGCAGAGCGCACCGACAGTGTGCCGGTGGTGCTGAGCAGGGCAATCGCGCCGTTGGCGGTCACCGCATTGGCAACCAGCGCACCGGTGTTGAGCGTGACATTGGTCCCGGCCTGAACCGTGCCCAGCTGCGCGCCGTTGGAGATATTGCCGAAGATGAAGCTTGAAACCGATTGCAGATTGGTGCGGCCGAAGCCAGCGTCCAGCACTTCCGCGCCGTAGGTCGGACCCGCGCTGATCACTTCCTGCGCGACCAGATTGAGCACCGAAGTGCCGCCGGTGAGCGAAAGCGAGCCATTGCCGGCAAAGGCCAGCGTCCCGATGCTGTAGCTGGTGGGCGCGAGGCTGCCGCCGCCAACCGATTCCAGCACGAGCGAACCCGGCTGCACCGTGCCGACGCTGACCAGATCGCCCTGCAGCCGGATCGTGCCAACGCTTTCAACCGTGCTCAGCGAAATGACATCGGTCGAGGGCAAACCGCCCTGCCCGGCCAGCACGGTCACCGCACCGCCCGCCCCGTTGGCGAAGATCGCCGGACCGGTCGCGGTTCCGGTGCCGCCGCCGCCAACGAGCGCGCCGCCCACCGTCAGATTGAGGTCGCTGCCCGCCGTGATCGAGCCAATGACGGCATCGCCCGTGGCGTTGAGCGTGAAAGTGCCGCCGGCAGTGATTGCGCCGATGCCGAAGCCCGAACCGGGCACCGAGGAAGCGCTGCCGCCGGTCTGGTACACCGAGCGCCGGGCGGAGACGTTGACCGTGCCTGCCGTCGCCCGGATCAGCCCGGTATCGGCCCCCAGATTGAACGCCGTGGTCGTCACGTCACGCGCCGAATTGACCACGACGCTAGTGCCGCCGACAAGCTTGGTGCCGATTGTTACGTCGCCCACGGTGCCGCCGGTGTTGCCGAGCGTCGCGGTGATGGCGGCGCTGACCGTACCGACACGGATGCCGCCGTCGGACTTGGCACTGGCGCTGGAATTGGAGAATGCCGTCAGCGACACCGCGCCGGTGTTCGCCGTGATCGTGGTAACGTCAATCGCGCCGTTGATCCCCGATGCGGCGACGTTGCCGCCCAGCACCGTAACCGCACTGGACGTGATCGAATTGCCCTGGACCAGGCCGTTGGCGTTGAGCGTGGTCGCCGCATTCCCCGTATTGATCGTGAATCGGCCGAAATCAGGGTCGCTACCGGTGCCGCTACCCGGCGTAATGGCATTGCCGGTGATGTTGGTGGCTGTCAGCGTCGCACCCTGTGATGCGGTAGTGCCCGTTGTGAGCGAGTTCAGACGGATGGACCCCGTCGCGACAATGCTCAGTGTCCCGGCAGGAGCGCTGCCGGTATTGACGATATCATGCGCCGTGAAATCGCCCGCCACGTTCACCGGTTCGGTGAAGGAGAGGTGCGCTGCATCGGACTGCGCCAGGCCGAACGAATTGGTATCGCCCAGCGCAATGTTGCCGCCGGCGCGCAGGGCAATACCGTCATTGTTGGCGCGCAGCTTCGATGCAATGTCGAGCGAGATCGCACCGCTGGCATCGAGGATGATCAGGTTTGTGCCGGGCGTGTTGACGTCAAGGAAGTTCGACCGCAGCGACAGGTTCGCGCCGCCGGTGATGTTGCCCGCCGTGGCGGTAATATCGACCCGCTGCGTGGCATGCTGATCGACCAGAGCAGTTGCCCCAACAGCCAGATTCACCGAACGCGCATTGATCGTGTAATTTCCGCCCGCAACAATGGCGGAATTGAGATCGACCGAAGCATTCGCCGCATTGAAGGCCACGTTGCCGTTGAGCGACGACTGGGTTGTCCCCTCATTGCCGGTAATGCCGCCCAGCGTGGCGCTGAATGAAGCGCCCGCCTTGCCCGACTGGGTCGAGTTGCCGCCCAACGTCAACGTACCGGCGCTGGCCAGTGCCGTATAGGTCGTTGCCGCCGAGACATTGGCGTTCAGGATTGCGAAGAATGCGCCGGTCAGGTTGACACTGGCGGCGGTGGACGAGATTGCCAGCCCGGCTTCGGTGGTCAGGCCGCTGAGCGTCGAGGAAACCTGCACGGCATTGGTCGCGGTCTGCGTAGTACCGCCCAGCGTGACGGTGCGGGCATTGACGACGTACTGGTTGCCTGCGCTGACGTTGGACCTGATAGTCGCGATACCGCTGGAAGGACCGGTCGCGGTAAATTCGACATTGCCGCCCGACGAATTCGTGTTCGCCCCCGCCGCAGCCGTGATGTCACCGTTCGTGGCCACGTAGCGGGTGAGCGTCGCGCCAGATTGCGTCGCTGTGGCGCCGATGTTGATATTGCCGGTGGCAGCGGTAGCAATGAACTGTCCACCCGCAGAAACGTCGCCATTGAGCGCCAGCCCGGTCTGGCCATTGAGCAGGACATCGCCCGTGGTGGTGGTGACCGAGGTGCCGGGATTGGTCGTCAGGGTGGAGGCGCGCGCGGTGATCGTCGCATTACGATTGGCCGAAACGGTGGTACCGGCGATGGCGACCGTATCGCCCTCGATCGTGATGTCCGCACCCGCGCCCGGGGCGGAGACGTTGCCGCCGATGGACGTAAGCTTCGAAGCCCGGACCATTTCGCCAAAGGTGGCGGAAAGTCCTGTGCCGACGACGATGTCACCAAAGGTGCCCGGTCCCACCGTATCCAGCAGTGAAATCAGCCCGACACTGGTCACAGAGCCGACACGGATATCACCATCGTAGCGAGTATCGGCGTTCGAGGTGGAATTCGCCTGCAGGGTTACCCCCGAGTTGCCAGCCACCGAGGTTATGTCGACCGAGCCGTTCGAAGCCGGCAGCGTGCGGCCACCGATGACCGTTAGCCCGTTGGCCGAGAAGGCGCCGCCCTGAACGAGACCATCGGCAGTGATGTCGATGTTGCCAACGGCGGAGCCGGTAATGTTGACACGACCGAAATTCGTGTCCGAACCGTCGCCCGAACCCGGCGCGATGGCGAGACCGGTCACGTCCTTGCCAATGATCGTCGTGCCGTTGGCGTTGATCGAGCCGATCCGGACATTGCCGGTGATGCCCCCGGTTATGGCAAAAATATCGAGGTTGTTCGCCGAATCCACCGTCAAGGCGTTGCCGACGAAACTCGTCATGTCCGAAAGTTGGGTACCAAAGATGGTATGCGTGGCGTCTACAGTGCCGAAGGAAAGGCCGTTGACGTTGCCAACGGCGACATTGGCAGCGCTGGCATAGCGCAGCCCGACGGCAGCCGTATGCCCGTTCAGCGACGATGCCGGATCGAGAGTGATCGTCCCCAGCGCCGCGTCGAGCGCCATGGTATTCGCCGCCCCGCCCGAAAGCGCGTTCGATTCCAGGATCAGGTTCGCGCCGCCAGTGATGTTGCCGGTAGTGGCGGTGACATCGACCTTGCCGTTCGCCTTCAGTGTGACTGGCCCGGTCGCCGTGGTGACGAGGTTGACCGCGCTGCCCCTGATGGTCAGGTCGGTGGCGGCGGTCACCGCCTTGTTCAACGTGGACGCGCCGCCCGAGGTGAAGCTGACGGCTCCGGTGGTCGATTGGACAAGGCCACCGGCAACCGTCGAAATCGTCCCCGTGGTCGAATTGATCGAAACGTTGCCGCTGGTCGAGCGAAGGGTCAGGCCCGAGTCGAGCGTGGCAACGCCCGCTGGGCCATTGGCGGTAATCGTGATCGTGCCCGGCGCGACCTGGGTTACCGGCGTCGATCCGCCCAAAGTGACGTTGCTGCCGGTCACCTGATAGGTGCTGCCCGCGCCGGAGACCGTGACATTGCCGAGCACGGAGGCATTGCGATTGGCGTTGATCGTCAGGTTGCCGGGTACGGTCAAGGTGCCGGAAAGGACGATGTCGGCACCCACGGCAGCCGAATTGTCGAGGGTCAAGGCACCGCCGGTCGAAATGGCACCGGTCTTGATGTCGCCATCGTATTTGGGAGCGACCGGTGCCGGGGCAAAAGTCGTCAAGCTGACCGCACCGTTTGCGGTGATATTGCCCGTGTCTATCGAGCCGTTGTTGCCAACCCCGACGCCGCCGACCAGGGTGACGTTGCGAGCGTTGATGTTCCCGGCCTGAACCAGTCCCTTGGCAGCGATGTCGACGTCGAATCCGAATGCGGTGCCAATCCCGATCCGACCGAACGTGGGATCCGAATTGCTGACCGAAGCACCGAAGGTGCTACCGGTAATGTCGCCGCCGCGCAGGCGCACTCCTCCGCTCGATGAAAACGCCGTAGTGGCCCGCAGGTTGCCGCCGACCTCGATGTCGAGCGGAGCAAGTGACTGGATCGCCCCAGCTGTCAGGTCGGCAATGGCGATGGTATTGCCCAGCGGTCCGGCGATGAAGGTATGCAGCGGCCCGGGCCCGACATTGGCGATTTCCTGCGCGGTCATGTTGCCCAGCGACAGACTGGAACCAGCAGCATACCGCAGTCCCAGCTTCGCGGTATGCGCATTGAGCGTGGCCCCGGCGCCCATCGTGATTGTCGTCGCCGCGTCGAGGATCAACGATGCGTTGGCATCGGAAAAGCTGGAATCCGAGATCAGGGAAACACCGGAACCGCTGGTGATCGCGCCGGTGCGCGCGGTCACATCGATCTTGCCCGCTACGGAATGGGCGAACGAGGTGCCGAGATTTACGGAGGTGCCCGACAGCGTGAGATTATGGCTGGCGCCGGCAACCGCCACGGCACCGCCGAGTGTCAGGGCATTTGCCGAATCTACCGTCAGTGAGTTCTTCGCGTTAATCGACCCGCCGAGCGAAATTACCCCGCTGGTGCCGCCACCGGTGCGGTTGTCGAGCGTGATCGTGCCACCAGTCGCGCCCGGCTGAGACAGGCCACCGATCAGGATATCGCCGTCGGTCACGCCGCCGCCGGTCGAGAAGGCGGTAATCGCAATGTTGCCGGTGCCGCCATTTACCTGGGCAATGTCCACCGCCCCATCGGTCGGGGCCACGGAATCGCCGCCACTGACGGTGACCGAGCTGCCCGCAAAGGTTGCCCCCTGCACCAGCCCTGCGGCGGTAACGGAAAGGGCATTGCCATTGGCGTTCAGCGCGATCCGGTCGTGGGTAGTGTCGCTCGTCCCAAGCGAACCGCCCGCATTGAACAGGCCCGTGACGTCGCCGCCTGCGTTGATGTTCAGCGTGCTGCTGCTGATAGACGCCGCGCGCACGTTACCCGTGGCGACCACCTGGAAGGCGTTGGAAAGGGTCAGGTTGCGGGCGGTGAAGTTGGTAATGCCGGTCAGCGGCACCAGCACGTTTCCGTGAACTCCCGATGTTCCCAGCGTAACCGCATTGACATCGCCCACCGCCACATCGACCGGCGCTGCCTTGTAATAGATGCCGACATCCCCCGTCGCGACGAGGTGAGAGCTCGGATCGAGATTGACCGTCCCCGCCGCCACGGCATCGAGAAACAGGTTGCCACCCGCCTGCAGCGTCATGCCGCCACCGCCGGTGATGTCGCCCGCCGTGGCCGTTACGTCGAAATTGCGGCCAGCCTGCTCCGTAACCGCAGAGGTGCCGAACTGGACGGACTGCGCCGATACCGTGACATCGCGCGCGGAATTCACCGCCGACGACAGGCTTGCCGCGCCCAATGCGGCGGTAAGCGAAACGTCGCCGGTGGCGGCGATGGTCCGCAAGGTCGTGCCAGCTTCGGTGGTGATCCCGGCGCTCGCCGCGGTTACGCTGACGCCATTGGTCCCCCGCTGCGTACCGGTCCCGCCCAGCGTCACCGCACTGCCGCCAACCGTATAGAGATCCCCGGCAGCAACGCCCGAACGGATAGTCGCCGTGCCGGTGGCGGTGACGGCGATGGTGCCCGATGACGTCAATGAGGCATCGGACTGCGCATCGGTCGCAGCACTGGAATTGATGGTGATCGCACCGCCGCCGGATTGGGTGACCGCACCCGCACCGCCGAGTGTCACGTTGGCGGCATCAACGGTGTAGGTCCCCGTGCCCGTCGCGGTGACGTTTCCTGCAACCGTGGCGTCGCCAGCACCGAATACACGGACGGTGCCATTGGTGTTGGTGGTCGTCAGGTTGCCGTTGGCGACGATGCCATCGCCGTTGGGCGTGGTGATGGCTGCCGTACCGTCGGTCTTGGTGGACAAGGTCACCACACCGTTGTTGGCGGTAGCCGTCAGGTTGCTGCCGCTATCGGTCTGCAGGATCGAGGCAATCGCCGCGCCTTGCGAAACCGCCGCCAGGGTGACCGATTGGCCCTGCACCGTCGTGCCGGTGCCGATGACCTTTACCCCGCCGCCACTGGCAGCGGAAAGCGATGTACCCGCATTGATCGTGAAGGCGAGCGGGCTGCCCACCGTGGACGGGAACGTCACGTTATCCGCCGCGATGATCGAAACGCTGCCGCCAGTCGCGGTCAGGTTCTTGCCCACCGAAACACCTTGCCCGAGCAGCAGGATCGAACCCGCCGTCGTTGCCAGGCTCCCCGTCCCGCTCAGCGTGATCGTGCGGCTGGAACCGGCGACCGGACCGTTTGCCGGATTGCCACTATAAGTCGCCAGCGCGAAATTCTGCGATCCAGGCGAACCATCTGTGCCCAGAAAGTCGGTATTGCCGATGTCCAGCGTGGACAGAACCAGGCTGCTGCCGCTGAACGCGCCACCCGCGCCGAACGTGATGCCTGCCGGGTTCACCAGCCAGACTGAGATACTCTTGTTGGCAGCGACGGAAATCGAGCCGTTGATATTGGATTCAAAGACATTGGTGTTGCCTGGAAACGTTCCGTTCGGCAGCGCATCGTAACCGACGACACGGTTCAGCACGGCAAAGGGTGTGGCATCGGTCGGCGTGGTAAAGGTGACGGTATTTCCGGACGCGACGCTGAATGACTTCCAGTCAATGACTCGCGAGGCGTCGTTGAGGTTGATCGAAATCGTGCTGGCGGTGACCGCACCGGCAGCCGCATCCGGATTGGTCGTGCCGATGGCAGAGATCGTTGCACCGCCGTTGGTATCGACAATCGGCAGCACGTCTCGCGCATTCTGCGCCAATGCGGGAGTGGCGGTCGACATCCCCACGAGGGAACTGGCCAGCGCGGTTCCGGCCCTGAGCATCCGGCGATTGAGTGTGAGTGCGGTCATGGCAGGCTCTCCCGGAAGCTCAGCGGCGCGTGCCGAAAGGAATGATTTGCGACGTCAGCGAGAACATCACGCGGTCGGGCGAGCGCTTGATGTTGATGCCAGTCAGCAGCGGCGGGTCGAGCGGATGGGCATAGGTCAAATCAAGCCGGATCGAGTTGAGCACCGTCACCCGGACGCCGCCGCCAACCGACGCCATCCAGCGCCGCGCCTCGGTCGATCCCTTGTCGAGGTTGATCAGGCGAACCCAGTCATAGAAGCCGTAGAGTTGCGCCTGAACATCCTTGCTGACCGCTACATTCGCCCGCGCCTCATGCGCGCCGGCATAGGCCCGGTCGCCAGTATTGGCCCCCGGATCGTAGCCCCGGCCGATGGTCAGGTTGCCGATGGCAAACTCGTCATAGTTGAGCAGGGCGTGGTTGGCCCACTGGCCGCGCAGGGTGGTCGCCAGCTCGAAAATCGGGCCGAAGCCGATGGTCCCACTGACCTGACCGCGCACCACGGTGGCGCGGGCATCGCCTTCGAAGCGGGTCGGGCCATAGCCGCCATTGAGCTTGCCGGTCTGGTTCGCGCCGAAAATGCCAAGTCCCTTGCGCAGTTCAAGGCTGCCCGCGAGGCTGAAGGCGGTGCTGCCATCGAAACGCAGCTTGCGCGTATCGCCGCCCAGGCGCGCGTATAGCGTCGAGATGCGATCCCGGTTGAGCGGCGCGCTGCCACCGGCGGAATAGACCCGGGTGCGCTGCTGCGCCCATTCGAAGCCCAGGCTTACCTCGGCATTGGTGTTGACCGAGCGCTTCAGCTGGTGGTCGAATTCGATATTGCCGATCAGTGACAGCGTGCGCAGATCAATCGTCTTGAGATCGGGCCGCGAATCGGCGAGCGTTCCCGTCACCGTCAGCCGGTCGCCCGCACCGTTGAGCAGCAGCGATTCGCCGACCTGAACGATGCGCTGCTCGCGCAGGTCGAAGGTGGAGGACACCGCCAACCAGCTGCGGTCCGCCGTGCCGAGCAGGCCATAGGCATCGGTGCGGACATAGGCAGTTTCGCGCCCCAGCAGGCTGCTGTTGTAGTTCTGGACATTGGCGACCAGCGCCGTCTGGCGGAAATTGACGGTCAGTTCGCCGATCAAATCGCCCGGAGTGCCGCCCGAGGTGGCGGGGGAAAGGCCCAACTGCACATTCAGTCCCGGCACGTCGTCCGCCAGCAGCAGGATCCGCTCGGCATCGGCGGCGTTGAGCGGGTTGAGTTGCTTGAGCTGTTCGATCCGGTCCTTGATCAGCCCCTCGAACGGACCGGCATCGCCGCGCACGCGCACTTCGACGATGTGACCGGAAACCACTTCCAGCCGCAACACGCCATCATCGATTCGCTGCGGAGGAATCTGCACGCTGGCGACATAGCGGCTGCGGCGCAGGCGCGCGTTCGCCTGATCGCGCAGGTCGCAGATCACACGAATCGGCTGCTCTTCGGATCCGGTCGCAATTCCGCCCAGCAATTGTTGCAGTTCCGGCAACAGCGCGCCGCCCCCGGGCGCGGTGAACCGCACTTCGCGCACCGCGACCCGCACATCACTTTCGCTCAGCGGACACGGGCCGTTCGTGAAGGCGTTCTTCTCGTCAACATTGGCGCGCGCCTTGGGCGGTTGCGCGGGCGGTGCCGGCGGATTGACTTCCTCGCGCGAGGGCAGTTGTGACTGGGCGAAGGCCTGTGAATGCAAAGCCACGGCAATGGCCGCACCGAGCAGGACGGAATACGGGTTAGAAATACGAGTCATGTTGCCCCACGCGATAAAACGCCCGGCTCCACCGCTGACGCGGTCAAACCCAAGCAGTCATCGCGACCCGTATTCTTTTTGTTTACCGTCAAGTGCTGCTCTTGGCGCGGCCAAGAGTCAACGTGATTCCCCTAGCCCATCGGTCGCTGACCGATTGTACGAATTCGCCAAATCCGACCGATTTCGACAGTGACGGCCCTGCCGTGTGGTGCGCCCGACGGGATTCGAACCCATGGCCCCCAGATTAGGAATCTGGTGCTCTATCCTGCTGAGCTACGGGCGCACGCCGGGGCCTATTACGTGTGGTTGCCGCTTTAGGCAACGGGCCCGCACGCCGCTCAATTCGCCTTCCCCGGCGGAACCACCGGGAATGGCAAAGGCGCGACTTCAACGCCTTCTTCCAGCAGTGCCCGCGCTTCGTCGAGCGTGGCTTCACCGTGGATCGGCTCGGCCTCGCTCTCACCATAGTGCATCGCACGCGACTCTTCGGCGAACTTGCCGCCAACCCAGCGCGAAGACTTGAGCGCCTCGGTCTGCATTTTTGCCAGAGCCTGCATCATCTTCACCGCTTCAGGCGGCATCGGCGCGTTGGTGACCATCTGCGAGGGCACAGCGGGCACCGATGTTTCCGGGCCAGCAATCGGTTCGGTCGGACGTGATGGTTGCTGGTTGCCCTTGCGGGGCACTGCAGGCGCCATCGGTGCCTTGAGCACGTCTGCAGAGCCGCATTGCGGGCAGGTCACCAGCCCGCGCGCCTGCTGATTGGCAAAGTCCTCCGACGAACCGAACCAGCCTTCGAAACGGTGGCCGTGCGCCGAACAGGAAAGGTCGAATACGATCATGCCACGGCTAATTGGCGATCACGCGGCGGTTGGCAAGGCTGGGCAGTTGCGCACGCACTTCGGCGATGCGTTCGGGCGATATCTCGGCATAGCCCAGGCCCGCCGTTTCGCCGCCCATGTCGAGCAGGACATCGCCCCACGGATCGATCGCCAGGCTGTGTCCATAGGTCGCGCGGCCATCCTCGTGCCGACCCACTTGCGCGGCGCAGAGCACATAGGCGCTGGCCTCCACCGCGCGGGCGCGTTGCATCAGGTGCCAGTGGGCTTGCCCGGTAGGCACGGTAAAAGCGGCAGGAATGGCGATAACATCACAGCGCGCCCGCCCCAGCGCCTCGAACAGGGCCGGAAAGCGCACGTCATAGCAGATGGCCAGACCAAGCTTTCCGACTGGCGTCATCACCGTGGTCACCGCCTCGCCAGGCTCATACGCGTTCGATTCACGCCAGGATTCACCAGTGGCAAGATCAACGTCGAACATGTGGATCTTGTCATAACGTGCGGCAATGGCTCCGCCAGCGTCGATCACGAAGGCGCGGTTGGCCCATTTCCCGTCTCCCCGGTCTATCGCCAGCGAGCCAACCGCCACCCAGCATCCCGCCTTCGCGGCTGCCTCGCGCACGGCGGCGAGCACGCGGTCATCCGCTTCACGGGCGATCTGTTGCTTTGCACGGCTGCGGTCACGGTCGATCAGGCCCGACATCTCAGGCGTGAACAGCATCGCCGCTCCTTCCCCGGCAGCCCGCACAACGGCGTCGGCCATGGTTCGCGCATTGGCGGCGGGATCGATGCCAGTTGTCATCTGCAGCAGCGCGACGCGCGTCATGACGTCACAGCCCCAGCAGCGGATCGAGCTTGCCGGCACGGTCGAGCGCATAGAGGTCGTCGCAGCCGCCCAGGGCGACGTCATCGACCAGAATCTGCGGCACCGTCACGGCACCCGGCACGCGATCAACCATCTCGGCCTTCTTCGGCCCGCCCATGGTCACGTCATATTCGGCATAGTCTACGCCTTTGGCATCGAGCAGGGCCTTGGCGCGCACGCAGTAGGGGCAACCCCATTTGGTATAGATTTCAACCTTCGCCACGATGCCGATCACCCTTTCGTGCCTGCCTCTTGAAACCCGGAGGCGCTATCATATCTGCTGTCATGTGTCATGCGCCGCACGGGCATGATGCACTGCCAGGAGCGCCATTCAGGGCTCCAGCATGAACCGAAAATTGCTCAATGGAGGATTTTTGCCATGAACCGTTTCGATTTCTCCCCCTATCGCCGCAGCACCGTGGGCTTTGACCGCCTGTTCGACCTGCTGGAAAACACCACCCGCGCGGGCAGCGGGGACAATTACCCGCCCTTCAATATCGAGCGCCGCAGCGAAGACGCCTATCGCATCACGCTGGCCGTGGCCGGATTCAAGCCCGCTGACATCGACATCACCGCGCAGCAGAACCTGCTGGTGATTCAGGGCAAGAAGGCGGATGAACAGCCCGCCGGCGAAATGCTGCACCTTGGCATTGCCCAGCGCGGCTTTGAGCGGCGCTTCGAACTGGCTGATTTCGTGCTGGTGCAAAGCGCCAACCTGGAAGACGGCCTGTTGGTGGTCGATCTGGTCCGCGAAGTGCCCGAGGCGATGAAGCCGAAGAAGATCACCGTGGGCGCACAGAAATCGCTCAGCATCGTCGGCGGGGCCGATAGCGCGAGCGAAGCTGCCTGATCGCTGTGCGCCTGACGCCGCGACGCGGATTCAGGCGCACAAACAATTCGGGGGTGGGTCCGGGAAGACCCACCCCCGCGACGCTTGCGCGCCGCCCTGTCTGCTTATGGCCGTCCGGGTCGCAGAAGACGGCCAATGGCAGAGCAAGCTTGAAATCGCCGGTCGCTTGAGCGCCTGGCATTTGCTGCGGATTGATTTTCCGCGCGACGAACAAAATCCGTTAGCCCAAGCATAATAGCGGTTCAGGTAGTCTTGCCTGGATTGACCAGCCCGGCACAAGGTCCGGACGGCAGACGGCATGAGCGCTGAACCATCGATTGTTTGTGTGCCCCACTCCCGACACCGGTGCAACCCGGGCCGGAAATCACCCCGAAATGGAGTTAACCTCCGCTAACGGAAAGGATGGCGCGAATGCAAGGATATTCTGCGGAAACGCGCGCCTGGCTGGCAGTTCCGAACCTATTTCGCGGCAAGTGTGTCAGACAAGCCGCGATTGCCGCAAGGCGGCGGCGATGAAACCGGCAAACAGCGGATGCGGATCGAACGGGCGGCTTTTCAGTTCCGGATGGAACTGCACGCCGACGAACCACGGATGGTCGGGCCGTTCGACAATTTCGGGAAGCAGCCCGTCGGGCGACATGCCGGAAAACACCAAGCCCCCCTGCTCCAGCGCCTCGCGGTACGCGCCGTTCACTTCATAGCGGTGGCGATGGCGCTCGGAAATCGAGGTTGCGCCGCCGTAGATCGCCGAAACGTGGCTGTTACCCGCCAGCTTCGCCTCGTAGGCGCCCAGCCGCATGGTCCCGCCCAGATCGGTATCAGCGCCGCGCTTCTGCAAGCCTTCGGGGCTCATCCATTCGGTGATGATGCCGACCACCGGCTCGCTGGTCTCACCGAACTCGGTCGATCCCGCAGCCTTGATCCCGGCCGTGTTCCGCGCACCTTCGACGCAGGCCATCTGCATGCCCAGGCAGATGCCGAAAAACGGTACCTTGCGCTCACGAGCGAAGCGCACCGAGGCGATCTTGCCTTCGGTGCCACGCACACCGAAGCCGCCGGGCACGAGAATACCGTGCATCGGCTCAAGCCGGGCAACGATCTCATCGTCGTCCGCTTCGAACAGTTCGGCATCAAGCCACTGAATCTTGACCCTGACCCGATTGGCCATGCCGCCATGCACCAGCGCCTCGTTGAGCGACTTGTAGGCATCCTGCAGGCCGACATACTTGCCGACCACGCCGATGGTCACTTCGCCTTCCGGGTGCTGGTAACGATCAACGATGTCATCCCAGCGCGACAGGTCCGGCTTGGGACTTTCAAGCCCGAAATGCCGCAGAACCTCTGCGTCGAGCCCTTCGGCGTGATACTGCAGCGGCACCGAATAGATGCTGCTGGCGTCCAGCGCCGGGATTACGGCGGACTTCCGCACGTTGCAGAACTGCGCAATCTTGGCGCGTTCGCCTTCGGGAAGCGGCTTTTCGCAGCGGCACAGCAAAATGTCGGGCTGAATGCCAAGGCCCGTCAACTCGCGCACCGAATGCTGCGTCGGCTTGGTCTTGAGTTCGCCAGCGGCGGCGATGTAGGGCACCAGAGTGACGTGGACGAAGCAGGTCTGCTCGCGGTCCAGTTCGTTGTGCAGCTGGCGCAGCGCCTCGATGAACGGCAGGCCTTCGATGTCACCCACCGTGCCGCCGATCTCGCAGAGCACGAAATCGAGGTCTTCGGTTTCAGCCTGGGCGAAGGCCTTGATCGCATCAGTGACGTGCGGGATCACCTGCACCGTCGCGCCAAGATAGTCGCCGCGCCGCTCCTTGGCGATGATGTCGCGGTAGATGCGGCCCGAAGTGATGTTGTCTGCCTGCCGCGCCGAAACGCCGGTAAAGCGTTCGTAGTGCCCCAGATCAAGGTCGGTTTCCGCTCCGTCGTCGGTCACATAGACCTCGCCGTGCTGGTAGGGGCTCATCGTCCCCGGATCGACATTGAGATAGGGATCGAATTTGCGGATGCGCACGCGGAAGCCGCGCGCTTGCAGCAGAGCCGCGAGGCTCGCTGCCATGAGACCCTTGCCGAGCGAGGAGACCACGCCGCCGGTGATGAAAATGTACCGCGCCATGGGATTCGGGCCTTAGTGGCAGGAAGGCAGAGAGGGCAAGCGCGGGACTCGGCAATCCACAGCTATGCCATCCGATTTGACGAACGCATGCCCTGCCCCGCCGCAACGAGGCTGAGTGCCGATGCTTGCGGAATTTACTTCTTGGCCGCGCCTGCGAGCGGGTCAGCCGCAGCCGATGCCGTCGCGCCCGTTGCAGCCGCTTGGGTTGCCGCAGCGGAAGCGGTAACGTCGGCACCAGCCTGAGCACCGGAAACCGGCACCGCCTTGCGCTGCAACGAGGTGTCGATGCCGCGGCCCGAGGACGCGCTCACCGCAAGAGCGGCCAGCGCGATCGACAGGATGACGAACAAGGTTGCCAGCACCGTGGTCGACCGGGTGAGGAAATCAGCCGCGCCGCGCGCCGACATCAGTCCGGCCGGGCTTCCGCCCACGCCCAGGCCGCCGCCTTCAGACTTCTGCATCAGGATGACGCCGACAAGCATCGCCGCAACGATGGCCTGGACGACGGTAAGGAAGATGAAAAGCGACATGAAGGACAGTCCCGAAAATAACGTGACGCGCATCTAGGCGCGCAGGGCCCCCGGCGCAAGTCCGGGGAGGACGGCACCGGTCATGCCCGGACGCCGAAAATCACGCTTCCTGCAGCGCGGCGGCAGCGGAAATGATCGTTGCGAAGCTCTCCGCCGTCAGGCTTGCCCCGCCGACCAGTGCGCCGCCGACGTTATCGACAGCGAGCAGTTCGGCTGCATTGCCCGCGTTCACCGAGCCGCCATAGAGAATTCGCACGCTCGCACCTGCCTCACCATAGGTGGACACCAGCCTGGCGCGAATCGCCTGGTGCATGGCCGCGACGTCTTCGACCGAAGGCACGCGTCCGGTGCCGATTGCCCAAACCGGTTCATAAGCGACCGAAAGCTTGCCACCGGCCACATCGCCTTGCGGCAGCGAACCGTCGAGCTGTGCTTCGACCACGGCTTCCGCCTTGCCCGAATCGCGCTGCGCTTCGGTTTCGCCGACGCAGACGATTACGGAAAGCCCCGCCGCCAGTGCCGCTTCTGCCTTGGCCCGCACGTCAGCATCGCTTTCGCCATGCATGGCCCGGCGCTCGGAGTGGCCGACGATGGTGAACGAGGCACCCGCATCGGCTAGGATCGGCGCGGATACGTCTCCAGTGAAGGCACCGCTGGCCTGCGCATGGCAATCCTGGCCGCCGACGGCAACGTCCTGCACCGCTTCCGCCATGGCCGCAACCAGCGTGAATGGCGGCGCAATGCCCACTGCCACCGCCGGGTGACGCGCCGCCGCACGATCAATCGCGCGGGCCTCGGCCAGCATGGCACGCGTGCCGTTCATCTTCCAGTTCCCGACGATATATGGTCTGTTTGGCATGATTTCCCTGTACCGGGGCGAATCCCCCCGTCCCTGAACCTGTTCCCACCCCGCTAGGCCAGCAGGAGCGCGCTTGTCAAAAGTCCTGCGGTGGACGGAAGGCCATCGGCACACTTCGGGCATGGCCTTTTGCCGCCCATTGCGGGTTTCGCCAGACCATCCTAAAGCCCCGCTCCGAAGCCCCGCCGCCAGCGGGCGGGGCGGACAAGCCGGGCGACGCCAGAAATGCTTCAGTTCTTCCGCAACTTTTTCAATTCCAAACTTGGGATCGGGATTACCCTGGGCTTCGTTGGCCTGATCGCGCTGGCCTTTGCCGGCGGCGACGTGGCGAACAATGGGGGTTTTGGCGGCGTTGCCGGCGGAGATCGCGCGGCAACCGTGGGCAAGAAGCGGATCGGCACCGCCGCGCTGAGCCAGGCGGCAACCTCTGCTCTGGAAAACATGAAGCAGGACAATCCGCGCCTGTCGATGAAGGCCTTCCTCGCGCAGGACGGGCTAAGCCAGGTGCTCGATCAGATGATCGACCGCAACGCCATCGGTGCCTTCGGCGAGGCGCACGGCATTATCGCGGGCGACAGGCTGGTCGACAGCGAAATCGCCAAGATCCCGACCTTTCGCGGGCCGGATGGCAGTTTCAGCGAAACCGCCTACAAGCAGATGCTCCAGCAGCGCGGGCTGACCGACCAGCTGGTGCGCGAAGATCTGGGCCAGGGACTGGTCGCCAAGATGGTGCTCGTCCCAGCCTCTTTCGGCACGACTTTCCCGCGCGACATGGCGCTGCGCTATGCCGCGCTGCTGCGGGAACATCGCGTCGGCTCGATCGGGCTGGTGCCATCTGCGGCGTTCGCACCGAAGACTCCGCCGACCGACGCCGAACTGACGGCGTTTTATGCGAAATCGCGCAACAGTTTCATCCGGCCAGAACGGCGAGCGATTCGCTATGCCGTGTTCGACGGCAGCGCTCTGAAATCGGTCGCCGCGCCGACCGACGCCGAGATTGCCGCACGATACAATGCCAACAAGGCGCTCTACAGCGCGTCCGAAACCCGCAAGCTGACCCAGCTGATCGCGCCGACCGAAGCCGCTGCCCGGGCGATCATGGCCGAAGTCGCCAAGGGCACGCCGCTGGACAAGGCGGCGGCCGAAAAGGGTTTGTCCACCGCCGGCATTCCGGCGCTCGACAAGCAGGCGCTTTCAACCCAGGCCTCGCAGGCCGTGGCTGATGCGGTTTTCGCCGCCGGCAAGGGTGCCCTCGCCGGGCCAGCCAAGAGCGCGCTCGGCTGGCACCTAATCCGCGTCGATGGTATCGAGAACAAGCCCGCGCGCAGCCTGGAGCAGGTGCGCGGCGAGCTTTTCACCCAGATCGCCGCCGAGAAACGTCGCACCGCGCTGTCCGATTTCACCGCCCGGATCGAGGATGAATTCGACAACGGCGGATCACTGTCCGATGTCGCCAAAGAACTGGCGGTCAATCTGACAACGACCGAGCCGTTGACCGCCGACGGGCAGGTCTATGGCCAGCCGGGCAAGACCGCGCCAGTCGAACTCGCCAAGGTCATCCAGACCGCCTTCGCCATGGAGCGCGAGAATCAGCCCCAGCTGGCGGAAATCGAAGCCGGCAAGAAGTTCCTGATCTACGACGTCACCACGATCACGACGTCGGCCCCTGCCCCGATGGCTGAAGTCAAAGATGCCCTGATCGCCGGGGTACAGATGGAAAAGGGTGCCACAGCCGCCAAGGCCGCCGCGCAGAAGGCGTTCGACGCGGCGAAGAAGGGCACCGACCTTGCCGCTGCCATGGCCTCTGTGGGCGCGCCGCTGCCGCCGGTCCAGCGGATCGACATGGGGCGGATGCAGCTCACCCAGATGGGCCAGCAAGTGCCGCCGCCGCTGACCCTGCTGTTCTCGATGGCCGAGGGCACAGCGAAGTTGCTGCCGGTTCCCGGCAATCGCGGGTGGTATGTCGTGGCGCTCAAGGACATCGTCCCCGGCGCGGTGCAGGCAAACGATCCGGTGCTGCCGCAGGCGCAGAAGGAACTCGGCGGCATCGTCGGGCGTGAATATGCAGATGAACTTCGCCGCGCGATCCGCGCCGAAGTGGGCGTGAAGAAGAACGATACGGCCATCGCCGCCGTCCGCAGCCAGCTCAACGGCGGCAATTGACCCGCCCCACCCGCCGAGTATCCGCATGACCACCGCCCACCCCGAAAACTGGGATCCCGCCTTCGCTGCCCTTGCATCGGGCAAGCCGGCGCTGGTGTGGCGCAAGCTGATTGCCGACACCGAAACGCCGGTGGGAGCAGCGGTAAAGCTGTTCGAGCCGGGACGCGGTGACTTTCTGCTCGAATCGGTAGAGGGCGGCGAAGTGCGCGGGCGCTACAGCCTGCTCGGGCTCGATCCAGACCTGGTGTTTCGCGCCACCGGTGCCGCCTGCGCCATCAACCGCCAATGGCGCACCACGCCCGATGCCTTTGCCCCGTTGCCGGGTGACAGTCTGAGCGAGCTGCGTGCACTGGTTTCGGCCTGCCACATCGACAACATCCCGGCGGCGCTGCCCCCGGCGCTGGCCTGTCTGGTCGGCTATTTCGGCTATGAAACCATCGGCCTGGTCGAAAAGCTGCCGCGCGCGCCGCAAAGCGTGCTCGAACTGCCCGACATGCTGTTCGTGCGCCCGACGCTGATCCTGGTGCTCGACCGGTTGAGCGATGAACTGTTCGCTGTCGCTCCGGTCTGGCCATCGGATGCCGCGCCGGGTCAGACACTCGAGGTAGCGCAGGAGCGGATCGACGATGCCCTGCGCCGGCTTGCCGCCGCCGCACCCGCCGCGCCGGTCATCGACCCCGGCCTGCCGTTGCCGCAACCCGAACCGGTAATGGCACCGGCGGACTATGCCCGCATGGTCGGCCGCGCGAAGGACTATATCGAGGCGGGCGACATCTTCCAGGTCGTGCTCGCCCAGCGCTTCACCTGCCCCTTCCCGCTGCCGCCGCTGGCGCTTTACCGGGCGCTGCGCCGGGTGAACCCATCGCCTTTCCTCTATTTCCTCGATCTGCCCGGCTTTGCCCTGATCGGATCGAGCCCGGAAATCCTCGTGCGGGTCCGCGACGGCGAAGTGACCATCCGGCCAATCGCCGGCACCCGCCCGCGCGGCAAGACGCCAGAGGAAGACAGGGCCAACGAAGCCAGCCTGCTTGCTGACCCCAAGGAACGCGCCGAGCACCTGATGCTGCTCGATCTTGGCCGAAATGACGTCGGCCGGGTGGCCACTGCCGGTTCGGTCCAGGTCACCGAAAGCTACACGGTGGAGCGCTACAGCCACGTCATGCACATTGTCTCCAACGTCGAAGGACGTCTCGACACGGCGAAGCACGATGCGGTCGATGCGGTTTTCGCCGGCTTCCCCGCCGGCACCGTCTCGGGCGCGCCCAAGGTCCGTGCCTGCGAGGTGATCGCCGAACTCGAACCCGAAACGCGCGGTGCCTATGCCGGCGGCGTCGGCTATTTCGCGCCCGACGGTTCGATTGACAGTTGCATCGTCCTGCGCACCGGCGTGCTCAAGGACGGCGTGCTCCACGTCCAGGCGGGCGCAGGGATCGTCGCGGACAGCGTGCCGGAATACGAACAGGCGGAATGCCAGAACAAGGCGGGTGCCTTGTTCGCCGCCGCGCGCGAAGCGGTGCGGGTAGCCGGGGAGCCCGGGTTCGGGCAGTGAGAATCCTGGCTGCCCTGGCCATCGCCTTCGGCCTCATGGTTGGCGGCTGCGGCAGCGGGCAGGCATCGCGGCAGGATCGTTCGGTTAGCCGTTCAGCGTGCGAGGAACTCGATTTTGACGGCAGCGACTTCACCGTTTGCACCGCAATTTCGGGGCAACATGCTATCCGGCTGGCGCTCAACGGGCGTGACGGCAAGCCTCTGCGAAGCCTGCAACATCTGGCGGATGACCAATTCCACAGCGCTGCGCCCGCCTTTGCCATGAACGCGGGCATGTTTGACGAGAATGGCATGCCGATCGGTCTGTACGTCGAAGGCGGCAAGCAAGACACAAGCCTCAACCGCAGGACCGGGCCGGGGAATTTTCACATGTTGCCCAACGGCGTGTTCTATGGCGACGCGGCGGGCTGGCACGTGGCAACAACCGGGGCCTTTGCCCTGCAGTCTCCGCCCGGTCTGCAATTTGCCACCCAGTCCGGCCCGATGCTGGTGATCGATGGCAAGCTGCACCCAGACTTCGCTTCTGACGGAGACTCACGCTATGTCAGGAACGGGGTGGGCATCGGCCCGGATGGAAGGGCCCTGTTCGCGATCAGCGCCAAGCCCGTTTCGTTCGGCAAGCTCGCAAGGCTGTTCCGTGACCGGCTAAAATGCCGCAACGCGCTTTATTTTGATGGCTTTGTCTCATCGCTGTGGGACCCGGCCCAAGCCCGCCGCGACGAGGGGCCGCCGCTCGGCCCGCTGGTCGTCGTGGAGCTTACTAGGCGCGCCGCACCACCTTGAGCCACAGGATCGCCAGTCCGAACAGGCTGACGCCGATACCAACGCCGCTACCGGTCATATCGCTTGCCAGTTGACCTGCCTGCCACAGCTTCCACAACAGCAGCGAGCCGATCCCCAGCATCAGCATCGGCACCATGACCGGCAGCGCCGCCAGTCGCGCTTCGGCACCCTCTCTCAGTCCGCGCGCCGGGGCGACCGGGCGTCGCCCATCGGTGAGTTGCACCGGCAACCGCTCTGCGCGCACCCATTCCAGGAAAACCCACGGCAGCGGCAGCGCGAACAGCGCTGCGCCCCACCATTGCGACACCCCGCCGTGCCGGACGAAGACGAGGGCAAGCACCAGCACGAAAGCCAGGCCCAGCCACCAGCGCATCGCCCGCTCCGTCCGACGCAGGATCATGGCGTGGCTGGCCAGCAATTCGGTCAATTCGCTTTCACTCACCGGCAGCCCGTCGCTCCAGTCGTTGCGAAACCATGCATAGCCGCCACTCGGCACCGGGGCGAAGCGGGCGGCGAACTGGGCGATACGGTTCTCGACGATGGGCAGGTGCAGCATGGCACTGCCCATAACCGGGGCTGGCAAACAGGCCAATCCCCGACTATGGCGACGGCCATGATCCTCGTCATCGACAATTACGACAGCTTTACCTGGAACCTCGTCCATTACCTGATGGAACTGGGGGCCGAAGTAGAGGTCGTGCGTAACGATGCCCTGTCCGCAGGGCAGGCATTGTCCTCGGGCGCGAGCGGGTTCCTGCTCTCGCCCGGCCCCTGCACGCCCAACGAAGCGGGCATCAGCCTCGACCTCGTCGGCGCCTGCGCCGATGCGGGCAAGCCGCTGCTCGGCGTCTGCCTGGGCCATCAGTCGATCGGCCAGCATTTCGGCGGCCAGGTGGTGCGCGGCGGGTTGATGCATGGCAAGGTCTCGCCGGTCAGCCATGACGGCAGCGGGCTGTTCAGGGGCCTGCCCAGCCCCTTCATCGCCACGCGCTATCACTCGCTGATTGTTACCGATATTCCCGAATGCCTCGTGGTCAACGCCACGTCTGACGACGAACACGTCATGGGCTTCCGCCATGCGCACCTGCCGATCCACGGGGTGCAGTTCCACCCCGAGAGTATCGCCACCGAACACGGCCACGCCATGCTGGCGAACTTCCTGACGATCTGCGGCGAACAGGTGCGCGAGCTGGCATGACCGGGCTCCCCCCGACTGACGCCCCGATTGCCGAGGACGAGGCCGAAGCGCTGTTCGGGGCGGTGCTGGACGGCACGGTGCCAGATGAGGACATCGCCCGGTTTCTTGTCGCCCTGTCCGAACGTGGTGAAACCGCGGGCGAAATTGCCGGGGCCGCGCGGGCCATGCGTGCCCGCATGATCCCCATCGCCGCGCCGGCCGATGCCATTGATGTCTGCGGCACAGGCGGCGATGGCCACCATACGCTGAATGTTTCCACTGCTGTCAGCCTGGTCGTGGCGGCCTGCGGGGTGCCGGTGGCGAAGCACGGCAACCGGGCAGCTTCGTCCAAGGCCGGAGGGGCCGATACGCTCGAAGCGCTTGGCCTCGACCTCGAGCGCGCGATGGCCACAGCCGAGCAGACGCTGGCGGACATCGGCATCTGCTTCCTGTTCGCCGGAAAGCACCATCCGGCGATGGGGCGCATCATGCCGATCCGCCGGGCAATTGGACGACGGACGATCTTCAACCTGATGGGACCGCTGGCGAATCCGGCGAAGGTTTCACGGCAACTCGTCGGCATTGCCCGGCCGGCTTACGTTGCGATCTATGCCGAAGCTCTCGCCCGGCTCGGCACCACCCATTCGCAGGTTGTATCGGGCGACGAAGGACTGGACGAGCTTAGCCTTGCCGGTGGCAACGAAGTGGCCACCGTGCGCGATGGAGACATCCGCATGGGTCGTGCGGAAGCCAGCGATGCCGGCCTGCCGCGCCATCCGCTCAGCGCCATTCGCGGCGGGGATGCCGCCTTCAACGCCGCCGCGCTGCGCCGCATGTTGCTGGGCGAAGAAGGTGCCTACCGCGACGCGGTGCTGTTCAATGCCGCCGGTGCCCTGATTGTCGCGGGTGCGGTCACCGATTGGCGGGACGGCGTGGAAGAAGCCGCAGAAGCTATCGACAAGGGGCTGGCGAAGGCCCTGCTCGATTGCTGGATTGCCGCGGTGAAGTGACCGGTCAGGGTTTCAAGCGAAGGCGCGCATTGCAGCGATGCCTTGAATTGCCTGCGGTGCATGTTGGCGATCCATCTTCATGCCTCCGGATGAAACCAAAATCCTCGACTCAGCCCAAGCCGAAACGCTAGAGGCCGCCAGATGTCAGACAAGCTCACCGAAATCTGCAACGCCAAGCGCGTGGAAGTCGCCGCGCGCAAGACGCTCGCCTCGCTGGCCGATCTCGATGCCCGCGCTGTCCAGCAGACGCCCCCGCGCGGTTTTCGCAGGGCGCTGGAGAGCAAACTCGCTGCCGGAAAATTCGGCCTGATCGCCGAAATCAAGAAAGCTTCTCCGTCCAAAGGATTGATCCGGAGTGACTTTCATCCGGCCGATCATGCCCGGCAATATGAGGCTGGCGGCGCAGCCTGCCTCTCGGTGCTCACCGATGCGCCCTATTTCCAGGGCCATGAAGACTATCTCGTCGCCGCCCGCGCTGCCTGCACCCTGCCGGTCCTGCGCAAGGATTTCATGGTTGATCCCTGGCAAGTCGCGGAAGCGCGTGCCATCGGGGCCGATGCGATCCTGATCATCGTCGCCGCGTTGTCCGACACGCAGATGGCCGAAATCGAGGCTGCCGCGCTGGAGCGGGGCATGGATGTGCTGGTTGAAGTTCACAACGAAGATGAGATGCTTCGGGCAACTGCGCTCAAATCAAGACTGATCGGGGTCAACAACCGCGACCTCAAGCGCTTTGTCACGGACATCGGCATCACGGAACGCCTCGCCCCGCTGGCCCCCGAAGGCACAGTGCTGGTGAGCGAAAGCGGCATCAACTGGCACGCAGACCTTTTGCACCTTGCCCCCTGCGGCGTGCATTGCTTCCTCGTTGGCGAGAGCCTGATGCGGCAAGATGACGTAACGACGGCAACGCGAACACTGCTTGAAGGATGAGGCAGCGGCAGCAGAGGCTCTGCCTGCCCGAAACCTGCACCGTTACTGGATCTGTCAAAGTGCGGCTTGATCGTGCGGGCCTCGCGCAAAACCGCTGCAAATAGCGACGGTTCTTCCACGTGTTCGGGACTGGCAGGCTTGGTGTCTCACACTTCGCCAAGCCGGTTGGCTCAGTCCCAAAGCTCCGGGTGGCGCAGCAGCAGGGCCTGCGCAAGCACCAGGGTCTTGGCGTCGGCAAGTTCGCCCGCCAGCACCATCGCGCGCAAAGCATCGAAGCCAACTTCCTGCACCGTGATGTGCTCCTGCTCGTCCGCCGCTCCGCCCCCCGGTCCGATCCGGTCCACTTCCCCGTATGCGGCAAGGTAGAGGTCTGCCTGCTCGGTCGAGACCGGCGGCAGCGACCAGACGCGCGCCACCCATTCGAGCGTCCCCAGCCGCAGCCCGCCTTCTTCCATCGCTTCCTCGCGAATGCGTTGTTCGGGTGCCATGCCATCAAGCCCGCCCGCCAGCGCTTCCAGCACCGGCGGCGCGCCAGAGGCCAGCACGCCCGCACGCGGCTGGGTAATCAGCATGACCACGCGCCGAACCGGATCGTAGGGCAGCACCATCACCGCCGAACCGTTATCCAGCAGGTGGCGCTCCACCACCGCGCCATCCGGCAGCCGCAACCCGACCCGGGCAAAGCGATACCATCCGTCATATACCGGCTCACGCCAGACCAGTTCCGCCATGTGCCGTCGTCCCCTTCGTGCTGCAAAGGCCCTGTCCTATATCCGCGTCGTCTGGCAAGAGGTTGCCGCGAGCCGGTCTGGGCGGGCCCCGCCTTGCGCCAGCCCGGCCAACTTGAGCAGGAAGAGCGCGCGCAGGATGAACACACTCACCCATCTCGACGAATCAGGCCATGCGCGGATGGTCGATGTTGGCGGCAAGGCTGAGACCCAGCGCGTGGCCATCGCCGCTGGCCGCATCCGAATGAATCCGGCGGCGCTGGCCGCGATCCGCGCCGGCAATGCCCCCAAGGGCGACGTGCTGGCAGCGGCGCGAATCGCCGGAATCATGGCCGCCAAGAAAACCGCCGAACTGATCCCGCTGTGCCACCCGCTCGCACTCGACGCGGTGACGGTCGAATTTTCCTTCGAGGAGGATGGCGTCCGGGTGCAGACCCAGGCCTCGCTGAGCGGCAGGACCGGCGTTGAAATGGAAGCGATGACAGCGGCTTCCATCGCACTCCTGACAATCTATGACATGGCCAAGGCGCTCGACAAGGGCATGGTCATCGATGGCGTCCGGCTGATCGAGAAGCGCGGCGGCAAGTCCGGCACCTGGCGATCACCGGCATGACGGCATTGCTGACGCTCGAAGCAGCGCAGGCCCGATTGCTGGCGCTTGCTACACTGCTGCCGGTCGAGCGGGTCGATGCGGAAAGCGCGCTTGGGCGCTTCCTCGCCGAGCCGTTGCTTGCCCGCCGCACCCAGCCTGCCTGCGACCTTTCGGCCATGGATGGTTATGCGGTGGCCGGGGATGACCTGACCGGGCCGTGGCGGGTGATCGGCGAAAGCGCCGCCGGGCACCCCTACGTCGGCACGGTTGGCCCGGGCGAAGCGGTGCGGATTGCCACCGGGGCGGTGCTGCCCGCGGGGGCGCAGGCGGTGATCGTGCAGGAAGACCTTGCCCGAAACGTCGATTCGCTGCGCCTCATCGGCACTGCGCCTCACCCGGCTGACAAGCACATCCGCCGCGCCGGTCTGGATTTCGTGAATGGCGACGCGCTGGTGCCGACGGGCGCACGCTTCGGCCCCGCCCACATCGCACTGGCACTGGCGGCAGGGCACCCGCATGTCGCGGTGCGCCGCCTGCCCCGCGTCGTCGTGATCGACAGCGGCGACGAACTCGCCGCCGATTGCGAGCGCTGCGCACCGCATCAGGTTCCCGCGAGCAACGGCGTGATGCTGGCGGCGCTGCTCACATCCTCGGTGCCATGTCAGGTCCAACGCATCGGCCCGGTGCCCGATGATCTCGCCGCGCTCGCCGGCGCGCTGGACGATGCTTCGGACGCCGATCTGGTGATCACCAGCGGCGGCGCGTCAGTCGGAGATCACGACCTGATCCGCCCCGCGCTGGAGCGCGCCAGCGCGGAATTGCAGTTCTGGCGTGTGGCGATCAAGCCGGGAAAGCCGCTGCTGATCGCCCGGCGCGGGCACCAGGTGATCGCTGGCTTGCCGGGCAATCCGGTGGCCAGCCATGTCACCGCGTTCCACTTCGTCCTGCCATTGCTCCGCGCCATGCTCGGTGCGCACGATTGCCTGCCGCGATGCGTGCCCGCCCGTCTCGCCGCACCGCTTGCCGCCTGCGGCGGTCGCCGCGAGTTCCTGCGGGCACAGTGGGACGGCAACAGCGTCACCACCCAGGCCGTACAGGACAGCAGCGCGCTTGCCTCGCTTGCCGCCAGCAATGTGCTGATCGACCGCGCGGCCCATGCCCCGCCTGCTGCCACCGGCGACGAGGTGCAGATCTATTTGCTCGGAAATGGCGGTATCATCTGACGAAGCGGCTTGACGCGCGCCCGCAGGTTGCTTAATTGTTCCGCATTCGTTCACGGAACGATACAGGACCGCCGGCCTCGGAACCCCTCCCTGGCCCGCGTGGCAAGGGAGTGTCGCTGGCCATGCTGACCCGCAAACAGCACGAGTTGATCCGCTTCATCCAGGCACGTCTGGAAGAGACGGGCGTTTCCCCCTCGTTTGAGGAAATGAAGGAAGCGTTGGACCTCAAGTCGAAGTCGGGCGTGCACCGGCTGATCTCGGCGCTGGAAGAGCGTGGCTTCATTCGCCGGCTGCCCAACCGGGCCCGTGCGCTGGAAGTGCTGCGCCAGCCGGATGATGTTTCCAGCAAGGTCGCATCCACCCGCGCCGCCGCCAATGCCAACACGGCGCTCGGCGCGGCGCGTGCGGCCCCTGTCCGGCCCGAACCGGCCAATGATGTGATTGAGATTCCGCTGCATGGCCGCATCGCTGCTGGCGTGCCGATCGAGGCGCTGGAAGGGTCCTCCACCCTGCCTGTCCCGGCAGCCCTGCTGGGCGCGGGTGAGCACTATGCGCTGGAGGTATCGGGCGATTCGATGATCGATGCCGGCATTCTTGATGGCGATTACGCGCTGATCCGCCGCACCGACAGCGCGCGCGACGGCGAGATCGTCGTGGCCCTGGTGCGCGGCGAGGAAGCTACGCTCAAGTACCTTCGCCGGGAGGAAGGCATGGTGCGGCTCGATCCCGCCAACGCCGCTTACGAACCGCAGATCTATCGGCCAGGCGAAGTCCAGGTGCAGGGCAAGCTGGCCGGGCTGCTGCGGCGTTACCACTGAGCTGGGCCGGGCTCGGGCGAGAGGCAGCCTGGGTGCCTCATGTCCGATGCGCGGCGAGGACTGGCTTGGATGCGAGGCCATCTCAGCCCCCCGATGAAGTGCAATTGTGCGCCTTAGCTCTTAGCCTTTAGGAGCAATGGGCTCTGATGTGGTGTTTGGATACCTTGATTCATCGACCCAAAACCCGACCGTCCTGAGCCTGTCCAAGGGGTGCTTTTGCTTTCAAGCCGTTAGGTGAGAAGCACGAAGAATAGGATAGTGGTTGGTCTACGTCCGCCTTCGGCCCGACAGGCTCAGCAAGGACGGGAAATGGTTCGGGTTTCGTGCAACTTGCCCCAGGGTTTTTCCGGTTGACGTCGAAGCACCCGTTCACCCCCGTTGGTGTCGAGCCCTTCGACTGCCCACAGGGCGGGCGCTCAGGATAAACTTCCGCTCTAAGCGTAAGTCGAGACACAGCGCGCGGTGTCTCGACTACGCTCGACACGAACGGGGGTGGGGTGATTCCATTTGAAACAGATCGACTCTAATTCAGGGCCTTGGCAGGCATGCTGGCCAGTTCTGGCGACACAGCGGGTGATCCGGCGACATGCGCCGGCTCGGACGGGCGGAGCGGCGCTGGCTGGTTCTGTGGGCCAGCGCGGGGATATGTTCTGTCAAATCCCGGCACTCCGCCGCGCCACCAGCCGTGCGTGCCCTGGGTCTCGGCAACAGTGCGGATGGCCCGATGCTCCAGGTCGATCGCCAAGCCACCGGTTTGCGCGAGCAGGTTCCGGTCGGCCTTGAGCAGCGCGGGCTGGCAGGAACGTGGCAACCAGCGATCCGAGACGACAATGTCCACCCCTTCGCAGGCGGCGGCGAGTTCACGCTCGGGCACCATGTCGTGGCTGCGGCCGATCAGCAGCCGCCATGTCCGTCTGCCGCGCAGAAGGTCTATCCGGCAGAAATCGGCGCTGCATTGGGCTCCCGGTGCCTCCGCGATGGCGCGAAAGGCTCCGTCCATGCCGGCCATTTCCGCCAGCGTATCACGCGCGAAGGAGGATCGCCCCTCGCGCAGCACCAGCAATTGGTCGGGCACCACGCCGGTCAGCGCGACCTGATGCCCGTCGCCTGAGATCAGCACATCGGGCGGGCGGAGCAAGGCAAGCGAGGCCATGGCCAGCGCGGCCGGCAGCAAGCCAAGCAAACGAACCCTTCCGCGCCAAAGCGCCAGCCACAAGGCACCGGCAAGGAACAGGGCGTAGCTGCCGCTGCCCATCGCCGGGGTACGGTTGACCGCCCCGGGCTGCGCCGCCGTCCAGTGCGCCAATGCCAGCAACAGGTCGAGCGACTTGCCGGTCAGCCACCAGAACGGTGCCCCCGCCCCGACAGTGTCGGCGACCAGTGCCAGCGCCACCAGCGGCATGGTCACGAAAGTCGTCAACGGAATCGCGATGACATTGGCGAATGCGCCATAAGCACCCGCGCGGTGAAAGTGGAACAGGCCGATCGGCATCAGGGCCAGTTCGATTACCAGCCCCGTGCCCAGCAGCATGACCGCCTGCCGCATGCCGCGCCGCCACCACGGTTCGTCACGAACGGCCAGGAAGCGCCGCACCGGCTCTGCGGAATGCAATGCCACGATCGCGATCACCGAGGCGAAGCTCATCTGAAAACTGGGACCAACCACGGCCTCGGGCCAGAGCAGCATGACGAACAGCGCGGCAACTGCCAACATGCGAAGCGACAAGGGCTCGCGGCCCAGTGCCAATGCCAGCAGCACCAGCACTGCGCCAACGCAGGACCGGACTGTCGGCACCTCTGCACCGGTGACCAGCGTGTAGGCGATTCCGGCCAGGGCCCCGATGGCGGCGGCCATGATCGGCAGCCGCACCCGCAGCGCCAGCCAAGGCCACAGCGCCAGTAGACGCAAACCCAGCACATAGGCCGCGGCGATCACGGCGCTGACATGCAGCCCGCTGATCGACAGCAGATGCGTCAGGCCGGCATCGCGCATTGCTTGTTCGTCAGCCTCGGCAATCGCGCCGCGATCACCGCTGGCCAGCGCAGCGGCTATGCCACCGGGGGTGCCGGCAAGGCGGCTGCGGACGTGGTCGGACAAGCCGCGCTTGATCCGCGCCAGCCAGCCCCCCGCTTCGCCGGGCGAAACCAGAGTGACCTCGCCCAGCGCGCTGCCGGTGGCGGCGAGGCCGTCGAACCACGCGCTGCGGGCGAAATCGTAACCGCCTGGCAGCATGGGCGGAGCCGGCGGCATCAGCCGCGCGCGCAGCCGCACCAGCGCGCCCTCGCTGATCTCCGCCCGGTCCCATTTTGCCGGCAGGTTGATCCGCACCCGGATCGCCCGGCCCGAGGCCGGTTCACGGGTTGCCAGGACCAGCCGCACCCTGCCCTCTGCTGGTTGTTCCTCGCGCGTCAGGACCCGCCCGGCCAGTTCGACGGCCACCGGCCCCGGAATCGCCGGGGTTCCCACGAGGGCCGACTTGCTCCAGACAGCGATGCAACCACCAGCCAGTGCCAGTGCCAAGAGCACAAGTGATTGACGAACGTAGGGAAACTGGCCATCACGCCGCAGCAGCGCCATGGTGCCAAGCGCCGCCGCCAGACAGGTGGCGAGCAGCGCCAGCCAGTCCCACTGCCCCGGCAGGACAAACCACGCGCCCACGCCCACGGCGAAGCCCACCGCCACCCAGGGCGCGCGATCGAACGCGGCGCGGGCAAGAAAATTCTCAAGCCCCATCAGCCCGCTGGACAAGCTGCCAAGCTTGCGCCAAGGGCGATGTTGCAGTGCAGCGCCAACGGGGGGTAAGCTACCTGCAGACGGGGGATTCGCGGCGGTGACGCCCATGGATCTCATAGGACAGGAAGGGTCGGACGATGGCAAGCGGAAGCGCGCAAGGCGAAGGTACGGCGGAAGGCCGTGCGGTCGTCACCCGCTTCGCTCCTTCACCCACCGGTTACCTGCACATCGGCGGCGCGCGCACTGCTCTGTTCAACTGGTTGTTCGCGCGTCACCACGGCGGCACCTACTTGCTGCGGATCGAGGACACCGACCGCGCCCGGTCTACCGAACCGGCGATTGCCGCGATCTTTGACGGGCTGGAATGGCTTGGCCTTGCCGGAGACGAACCCGCCACCTTCCAGTTCGCTCGCTCTGATCGCCATGCCGAAGTTGCGCACGCGCTGCTTGAGGCTGGCCATGCCTATCGCTGCTATCTGACCCAGGAAGAGCTCGCCGCGAGGCGCGAACTGGCCCAGGCGGAACGCCGCCCCTTCCGCATCGTCAGCGAATGGCGCGACGCCGCGCCTGATACCTGGCCGGAAGGCCAGCCCTATGTGGTGCGGATCAAGGCCCCGCAGGCCGGCGACACGGTGATCGAGGATCTTGTCCAGGGTACCGTGACGGTCAACAACGCCGAATTGGATGACTTCATCCTGCTGCGGTCCGATGGCACGCCGACGTATATGCTTGCCGTCGTGGTCGACGATCATGATATGGGCGTCACCCACGTGATCCGGGGTGACGACCACCTCAACAACGCCTTCCGCCAACTCGCGATCATCCGCGCGATGCACGCGGTCGAGGGTGGCTGGCCCGATCCGGTCTATGCCCACGTCCCGCTGATCCACGGCTCCGACGGTGCAAAGCTGTCCAAGCGCCACGGCGCGCTGGGGGTCGATTCCTACCGCGACGAGATGGGCGTACTGCCCGAGGCGCTGTTCAACTATCTGTTGCGGCTCGGCTGGGGCCACGGCGACGACGAATTCATTGCGCGCGAACAGGCAGTCGCATGGTTCGACATTGCCCATGTTGGCAAGAGCCCGTCGCGGTTCGATCTGGCCAAGCTGCTCAACCTTAACGGTCATTACCTGCGCGAAGCTGACGACGCGCGGCTAGCGGCTCTTGTTGCTGCCAGAATGGACGGAAACCCGGATATCGCCCTACTCGCGCGGGCCATGCCGGTGCTCAAGGTGCGGGCCAAGGACGTCAACGAATTGGCCACCGGCGCGGCCTTCCTGTTCGCCCAGCGCCCACTGACGCTCGATCCCAAGGCCGAAAGCCTGCTGACCGACGATGCGCGAGTGCTGCTGGCGCGGATTTGCGACCGTCTCGGTGGCGAAACCGGCTGGACAAGCGAAGGGCTGGAAGCCACTCTCAAGGCGATGGCGGAAGAGCTTGGGCTCGGCCTTGGCAAGCTGGCCCAGCCTTTGCGGGCGGCGTTGACGGGGCAATCGACCTCGCCGGGGATTTTCGATGTTCTGGTTCTGCTCGGGCGGGACGAAAGCCTGGCGCGCATCGCCGCGCAGGCCACGTCCACCAAGGCATGAGTTTTTGAGGGAGTAAGACAGGTGGGTGACACGGCGAAGCTGAGCGCAGGCGGGAACGATTTCGAATATCCCGTCCTCAAGGGCACGATCGGGCCGGAAGTGGTCGATATCCGCAAGCTGTATGGCCAGTCGGGTATGTTCACCTTCGATCCGGGCTTTACCTCCACGGCAGCCTGCGAAAGCGCGCTGACCTATATCGATGGTGAGGAAGGCGTTCTGCTGCACCGCGGCTATCCGATCGGGCAACTGGCCGAAAAGTCCAGCTTCATGGAAACCAGTTACCTGCTGCTCAACGGCGAACTGCCGGACAAGGCCGAACTGGATAACTTCACTCGCACGATCAGCCGCCACACCATGGTGCATGAGCAGCTCGCCACTTTCTATCGCGGTTTCCGCCGCGATGCGCATCCCATGGCAATCATGTGCGGTGTGGTGGGTGCCCTCTCGGCGTTCTACCACGATTCGACCGACATCGCCGATCCCGAACAGCGCAAGATCGCCAGCCACCGGCTGATCGCCAAGATGCCGACAATCGCAGCCATGGCTTACAAGTATTCGGTCGGCCAGCCGTTCATGTATCCGGATAACAAGCTGTCCTACACCGGCAACTTCCTGAAGATGACCTTCGGGGTTCCGGCCGAGGCATACGAGGTTGTCCCGGCGGTCGAAAGTGCGATGGACAAGATTTTCATCCTCCACGCCGACCATGAACAGAACGCTTCGACCAGCACGGTGCGCCTCGCCGGTTCATCGGGCGCGAACCCCTTTGCCTGCATCGCGGCGGGCATCGCCTGCCTGTGGGGCCCGGCGCATGGCGGCGCGAACGAAGCGGCGCTCAACATGCTCAAGGAAATCGGCACGCCCGACAAGATCCCGCATTACATCGAGCGGGCGAAGGACAAGAACGATCCGTTCCGCCTGATGGGCTTCGGCCACCGCGTGTACAAGAACTACGATCCGCGCGCGATGGTGATGCAGTCAACCGTGCGCGAGGTGTTCGACGCGCTGAAGGTCAGCGATCCGCTGTTCGAAACCGCGCTGCGGCTGGAAGAGATCGCACTGAACGATCCCTACTTCATCGAAAAGAAGCTGTTCCCCAACGTGGACTTCTATTCGGGCATCATCCTCAACGCGATCGGCTTCCCGACCGACATGTTCACCGTGCTCTTCGCCCTCGCCCGCACCGTCGGCTGGGTGGCGCAATGGAACGAAATGATCTCCGATCCCGGCCAGAAGATCGGGCGTCCGCGCCAGCTCTACACCGGCCCGGTGCAGCGCGATTACGTGCCGGTCGACAAGCGCTGACCTGCCGAAAGCGCGGACTTGTTGTAGTGCTGCCGGTTTCTCCAGAGAAACCGGTTGGCCGCGCCAGCTCTACACCGGCCCGGTACAGCGCGACTACGTGCCGGTCGACAAGCGCTGATCCTGCGGGCAAGCTGCTGCCTCGGGGCCTTTCCGCCCCGGGGAGCATCGCCCGTGAAAGCGCTTCGCATCATCGCCCTGATTTTCGGTATTCTACTACTGCTCAGCGGGCTGCTGTGGACCGGCCAGGGACTGGGCATCATCATGTGGCCCAGTTCCAGCTTCATGCTGGCCGACCGGCAGTGGGCCGTAAACGGCGCGATTACCGCACTGCTGGGGGCCGGGCTGGTCTGGTGGTCACGCCGCCGGCGCGGCTGAATCGCCCGGCAGTACCGGGGCGACCTGCCGCGACGGGTCACCCGGCAGGTCCAGCGTGAACCGCGCGCCCTGCCCCGGTGCGCTTTCGACCGTCAGGTCGCCGCCCATCGCCCGGGCCAGTCGGCGCGAGATATAGAGGCCAAGCCCGGAACCGCCGTCGCCGCTGCGGCCGAGCCGTTCGAACTTCTCGAACACGCGGCCCTGCTGCTCGGTGCTCATGCCCGGCCCTTGATCGGCGACAATCACCCGGGCACGGCCGTCCAGCAGTTCAAGCCTGATCCATATCTGCGAATTGGTTGGCGAATAGTGGATCGCGTTGCCGACAAGGTTGAGCAGCACCTGCAAGGCCCGGCGGAATTCGGCGATGGCCGGCAGGCTCTCGCCTTCACGCGGGGCGTCGATCAGGATGCCGCGTTCACGCGCACGCACGCCGAGGATACCGGCGGCGCGCCGGGCAACGTCGGCCAGATCGATGGGATCGGGCGCGGCGACAAAGTCTTCCGCCTCGACCACCTCAAGGTCGGTCATGTCCTCGATCAGCGCGAGCAGGTGCTGCCCGGCAGTGGCAATGTCGGCGGCGTAGGCGGCATATTCCTCGGCCAGTGGGCCGGCCAGCCGGGTTCGGATCGTCTCGGCATTGGCGATGATCCGCGAGATCGGCTGACGCAGCACCGGTGCCAGATCGCGCCCGACAAGGCCGTTGCCTGTAACGGCGGCGGAGCGTTCCACCGGTTCGGGCGGTAGTGACGACGGTGGCGGCAGCGGACTGTCGGCGGTGAGGCACAGTTCGAAACTGGCGGGTTCGCCCACGGGAATCTGCTGCGGAATAAGGGCCGCGCGCCAGTGCCGTGCCGAACCGTCGATCTTGAGGCCGGCTCCATCCAGCAGACGCCAATGCATCGGCTGGCGATGGTTTTCCCCGCCCTCGATCTCGACGAAATCAGTCCAGGGTCGCCCGGTTCCGACGCGCATCGTGGTGACCAGCGCTGCTAGGTCCGGCGCCTCGCTTTCAACCGACAGCAGGCATTGCCGCGCGTCCAGTCGCGCGGTCAGTTCGGCAAGGGTCCGGTCGATCGCGGTGCGTCGTGCGCTGGCGAGCAGCGGGTCTTCGGGCGGTAGTGGCACGCTCTGCCAGTTGCGCAGCCAGATCAGGCAGCCCCCCTGATCACCCGGTGCAGGCTCAACCTCTACCCAGGCCGTGATCGATTCCTGCCCATCCTGCGCGGTGACCGGGCGAGCGAGTTTCAGACCAAAACGCCTTGCCTTGCGCACGATTTCTAGCAGCGCAGGCACCGCGATCATGCCCGGCAGTTCGCCACCGCAGCGCAATTGCAGCCCGGCCAGCGGCTCCTCGGCGGAGATCAGCCGGTCATCGCCGTCGCTCGCCGCCCGGGCAAGGATGGTCCCGCCCCCAGTCATGGCTCAGGTCCCCAGTCGGCAGCCGGCGACGGCAAGAATGGCAGCGGCGCGATCCGCGCCCAGGGCATCGAAACCCTCTGGCAATGCCACGTCGGGATGGAGCGAGAGGAACTGTTCCTCGACCGCGCCGGTCTTCAGCCCGGAGGCCCGCAAAGCCAGCGCCAGCCGGGCGAGCTGGTTCTCGTTGGTGCAAAGCACCGCAAGGTCGCGGTCTTGTCCCGAGGCGATCGACAGCGCCGAAGCAAAGATGGCGATGCCCGCATGAGTGATCGACAGGGCCGCCACAGCCCCGCCGCCCATGCCGGTAACCAAGCGGGCAATCAGGCCCAGCCGGCAGCGACTTTCATCATAACGCGCGCGGATCGCCGCTTCGGCCTTGGCCCCTAGTGCATCGGCCTGCGGTTCGCTGCCGACATGGGTGCGCATCACCAGCAGCGCGCCGTGCAGCAGGTCGCCCGGAAGTTCGGTCAGCGGCAGTTGCATCCGGCGCAGTGATTGGATGAAGCGGGCCTGCGACGCCAGGAGATTCATCGCGGTCCCGGCGGTGACGGTATCCGGCGAGGCGATGAGTGCCTGCAGCAGCGGCGACAGCACCGGATCCAGCCCGAGCCGCGCCTGCAACCTGTCATTGAGCTGCCATTCCATGGCCAGCGCGTGAATGTGCGTCATCAGGCCGGGTACGTCGATCAGGTCATGAACCAGGGACTGGACAAGCGTATCTTCGCGCGCGGCCTTCTCGGTCGTACCCCCGGCCTTGGCCAGTTCGTCGAGCAGTTGACCGACCAGATCGGCCAGCACACCGCGAACTCGCGCGATGATCTCGTCACCGAACACCGAATGATCGTCATTGGCCAGCAAATGCCGCAGGATCGGGGTAATCGAACCCAGCATGGCATCGCCCTGCATGAGCTCCATACGCATTACCGATTCCACCGAATCCGCCTGACCGGGCTGCACTGATTGATTCATCATGCTGCTGCCATAATCGATCTTGGTTAAACTGCGGTTATCCGCTCCGGCGCGGCGGGAAGCAACGTGGCGAGCAGTGCCAACAGCACCGCCAGCACCTGCACCGCTTCAGACAGTACCCCCGCAGAAGCGGCCCCCGCCAGTACCAGCGCCAACAGCGCGCGGTCGCCCAGCCAGCCAGACCAGCGCCGTTCCACCACGCGCGGAGCGAGGCGAACGAGGGCGACGAGCATGATCGGGGCAAATGCACGATAGAACGCGCCGGGCACCAAAACCACGGGCAGCGTCCAGCAGACCACCACGACCACGATCCCGTCCACCACTGCTTCGTAGAGCACCTTGCTGGCCAGCCGCGAGCGCGGTCGATGCATCGAATCGGCCTCGATCCGCGCCAGCAAGGCTCCGGCCTTGCGCACCAGCCAGGCCAGCGCGCAGAACAGGAAAGCGATTACCGGGTAGCCAAACCAGCCGGCCCCCAGTGCCAGCAGCGCAAGAAAGATCGCGCCAATCACCAGCGCGCTGCCACCACTATTGGCGTGCAGCAACGCAGGCCCGAACGAGCGGATTGCCTGCCGTGCGACAAATTCCGAAGGGGTCGCCGCCCCGGCAAGGCTGGTGTGCTGACGGATCCAGACACGCTCGGCGGCATGGGCCTCGATCTCGTCGCGCACCAGCATCCAGCGCCCTGTTTCACGCGGTTCGGTGGAAAGCAGGCGCTGCGGCACGCCAGCCTGCAAGGCGATCCGCTGCAGCGCGGATATGGCGTCACAGTCTGGCGGCAGGTCGGCGAGACGCTCGATCAGGCGGCCCGGCACCCGCATGGCACCGCCGGCCGCGTGGTTGATGTCGATACGCTCGAAACCGGAAGCCAGCCCGGTTTCCACCGGCTGCACCACCACCCCGGCACCTGAACCCAGCGCTGCCCCCAGATCGTCCGGCGATGCCAGCAGCCCCTCGGAAAGGGCGAGAATTTCATCAGTGGCCGCAACCAGCCCCATAAGGCCGCGTGGGCCGGGTACCACATGGAACCGAACCCCGGCCGATTCCGCCGCGTGCTGCAGCGCCAGGACATCGCCTGTTACGCCGCGGGCGATACAGATCACTCGCTCGCAGCCCATGGCCAGCGCCACGGCAAGCTGATGGCGGGCAAGCGTTGCCCCGCCCACGCGCAGGAACCCGCGAATGGCCGTTCCGCCCGGTCCGGCGGACTCCAGTGTACTCAGCAGTGCGACGCGCAGCCTGTTTCTCCCGGCTTGGAGGCCGGGTTCTAGTGAGCCGGGATCGAAGTGCCAAGGGGCAGATCAGGCTTCGCTGAATTCGTCGAGAAAGGCCTGGATACGGCGGACCACGCCCGGTTCACCGGGAGCAGCCTCAAGCGCTTGTTCCGCAAGGAGGATCAGCGGATCGGCATGAAAACTGGCAGCAAGCCCCTTGAGCCGCATGGCGGCGACCTGCCAGTTTCCATCGCAGCGCGAACGGCGCAGCAGGTCAACCTGCCGGGCCAGACTGTCGATAAACGCTGTCCGCAGTTCGGCAAACAGCGCGGCATCGTCACCGGCGGCTGCGGCGAGGGTCGCGTCGAGGGCTCCTGCTTCATATGCCATGCAGAACGGTTTATCGCGATAAGGTTAAACCGGGGTTTATATGGCGGCGATCCGTGGTATCTAGCGCCGCATGGCTGGGGGTACACGCATCGTCGCGATCGGTTCGGGCAACGAAAATGCCGCACCGGACGCCTTGGAAACCGCTGCAACGGCGGAGGGCACGCTCACGCTGGACGAGAGCTGGAGCGAGGATATGTGGGAGGCGGACGATCCCGCACCCGTCCACCGCAGCGGCTGGATGGCCCCGGCAATCGCGCTCGCGGCCATTCTCGGCTGGACCGCGTTCTTCGCCTGGAGCAACCGGGCGGCGATGCAGGCAGGCGCTGCCCCGGCGCAATGGTCCGGCTGGATCACGGCCTGGGCGAGTCCCACCCTGCTGGTCTGCGTTGTCTGGCTGCTGGTCATGCGCACCAGCCGGCGTGAAGCCGGTCGTTTTGCCGACGCCGCCCGGCTGCTGAACGAGGAAACGCAGCGCCTCGAAACCCGGCTTGCTGCTGTCAACGGCGAACTGAGCCTGGCCCGCGAATTCCTCGCTTCGCAGTCGCGAGACCTCGAATCGCTTGGCCGGATGGCCGGCGAACGGCTTTCACAGCACGCTGATCGGCTGCAGGGCCTGATCCAGTCCAACGGCGCGCAGGTGACCGCCATCGGCGATGTCAGCGAAGCCGCTCTCGACAATATGGAGAAGCTGCGCGGGCAGCTGCCGGTAATCGCCAGTTCGGCCAAGGATGTCACCAACAACATCGGCAATGCCGGCCGCGCCGCGCAGGCGCAGTTGCAGGACATGATCAACGGCTTCAACAAGCTCAACGAGTTCGGCGTTGCCAGCGAACGGCAGGTTGAAACGCTGCGCGCGAAGGTTGACAGCGCCTCCGAGGCTTTCACTGCCCAGGCCGCCCAGCTTGCCGAAATCGCCGAAGCGCGCTTCGCCACCCTTGCCGAGCGCAGCAGTGAGTTCCGCACTCAGTTGGACGGGCACGAAGTGGAAGCGCTGGCCGCGATCCGTAGCCGGGCCTCGGCAATGACGGCCGAACTGGAAGAAACCCGCCGCCTGCTGGATGGGCATGAGGAGGAAAGCCTTGTCTCGCTCCGCGCGCGCCTCACCGCGCTGCGCGACGAAGGGGCCACGATTGCGCGTTCGCTGCGCGATGGCGAGGATAAGGCCGTGGCCGCATGGAAGGAAGGCCTCGCGCAGCTCGATGCCGACATGCGCCAGGCCATCGGCACGCTCGAAACAGTAGACCGCCAGGCGATGGAGGCCGCGCGCCGGCGACTGACCGAGCTTACCGCCGAAGCCCACCGCCTCGATCAGGGCCTCGCCGAGCGGGACCGTCTGTTCGACGAGGAAATCGCCCGCCGCCACGCTGACGCCGATGTGCGCGAGCAGCAGGCTGCCGAGCGGCTGGCCGAACGGCTGGCCATGCTCGACGCCGCGGTCGCCAATTACCGCACCGCGCAGGAAACGCATACCCGCGAACAGGCGCGTCAGGCTGATGCGCTGGGCGAGCGGTTGGAGACATTCGCAGCCCGGATGCAGGAGATTGCCGGGCACGGCAGCCAGGCCGAAGCAACACTTGCCGCCAGCCTGGGCACATTAACCGAGAAACTCGCGGGCAGCCGCGAGGCGTTGTCCGGTACCGATGCCTCGGTGGCCGCGCTCACCGACAGCTCGGTGCGGCTGCTCGAACTGATCCAGGCCAGCGTTCAGCACAGCCGCGAAGACCTGCCGCAAGCCATCGCCACCGGCGAAACCCGGCTGGAAGAGCTTGAGCGCCGGGCCTTTGCATTGCGCGATGCGGTTGACGAAGCCGGCAAGCGCGGCGAAGCCTTGTCATCCTATGTCATCGATACGCGCGAAACGCTGGGTTCTGCCGGATCCGAGCTGGAAGCGCTGCACGTGCGGCTGGCAGAATCGGCGGTCTCGCATGCTGCTGCCCTCGAAGGCATCCAGCAGTCGCTCGAATCCACCCAGCGCGACAGCAACCGGATCGCCGCCGAAGCGCAGGTCAAGCTGCGCGGTGCCATCGGCGAACTCGAAGCCACCGCGCGCGGGGTAGCAAAGACCATCGAGGCAATCAGCGCCGACCAGATCGCCGTGCTGGCCAACAAGCTGGGCGAGGAAAGCGGCGCGGCGATCGAGAAGGCGATGCGCGCCCGCGCTGCCGAAGCGGCCGGGCAGCTTGAACAGGCCGCCGCCCATGCCGCCGGAGTCAGCCGCGAGGCTGCGATCCAGCTGCGCGATCAGCTGGCCAAGGTCAACGAACTCGCCGGAAATCTGGAAACCCGCGTATCGCAGGCACGTCAGCGGGCCGAAGAGCAGGTCGACAACGACTTCTCGCGCCGGGTGGCGCTGATCACCGAGGCGCTCAACTCCAACGCCATCGACATTGCCCGCGCCCTGGATACCGATGTCACCGACACCGCTTGGGCGAGCTACCTCAAGGGTGACCGCGGCATCTTCACCCGCCGCGCGGTGCGGCTGCTCGATGCGGCGGAGGCCAAGGAAATCGGCCAGTTGTATGAAGCGGACCGCAGCTTCCGCGATCACGTCAGCCACTACATCCACGATTTCGAGGCCATGCTGCGGCAGCTGCTGTCAACCCGCGACGGTCACGCACTGGGGGTGACGCTGCTGTCTTCGGATATGGGCAAGCTCTACGTCGCGCTGGCGCAGGCAATCGAGCGGTTCAGGAACTGATACCAAGCTTGCGTTGTCAGCCCGGTTTGGTGCCGTCGAAATTGGGCGGCTTGCCGAACAGGTTCACGTCCTGCGGCAGCACCCAACCATTGACGTAGTTGGCATAGTACAGGCCGAACAGCACCAGCGAGAGCATGGTTGCGCGCTTGGCGATCCGCACGGGATTGAAGTTGCCGGGCGCGCTCTCCGCCTGACCCGGAACCTTGTCGATCCCCAACTCGTCGTGGGTCTTCACCCCGAAGGGCAGCATCAGCACCGCGCTCATCACCCAGAACAGCGACCAGATCGCCAGCATCGATGTCCATTTCATGCTTGGCCCTCCGGCAACATGACCTGCACCTGCGGCTTCTTGCCGCACCAGCGCTGCGCCGCACGGCGCGCGGCGAGGCGCGCTGCTTCGATCACCGTATCGCGGTCACGCCGCTGCCCGCCCTTGAGCTTGGCCAGGGCATCGGCAACATCGTCCTGCGCTTCGATCACGAAGGCGTCATAGTCTTCTTCCAGCGGCAGGCCGAGACCGGCGACCTGCGCCCCTCCCCTGCCGTCCAGCGCGACAATGACCACGCCGTTCTGCGCCATGCGCCGCCGCATGACCATGGCCATGCCGTCAGCCGGCGCGATGATGTCGCCATCAAGGATCAGCCGACCGGCGCGCACTTCGGCGAATTTGCCGGGCTTGCCCGGGGCCAGTCGTACCAGGTCTCCGTTTTTCTGCACCACCGTCTGGCCAATCCCGAAGGCCTTGCCGACCCGCGCCTGCTCACGCATGTGGCGCATCTCGCCGTGGACCGGCATGAGGATTTCGGGCCTGATCCAGCCGTACATCGCCTCCAGTTCAGGCCTTCCGGGGTGTCCGGAGACGTGGATATGGCTCTGCCGGTCGGTGACCACGACCACGCCCTTTTCCGCCAGCCGGTTCTGGATGCGCCCGATAGCGATCTCGTTGCCCGGAATCTGGCGGCTGGAAAACAGCACGACATCGCCCGATTCGAGCGCGATGGGGTGGTTGCCTTCGGAAATCCGTCCGAGCGCGGCGCGCGCCTCACCCTGTCCGCCGGTGGCGACAATCATCACCTCGCCGCGCGGCAGGTCCATCGCGCGGTTCATGTCGACGATGTCGGGCAGATCCTTGAGATAGCCCGATGCCTGCGCGGTGCGGATGATCCGGTCCAGCGAGCGGCCGGCAACGCAAAGCTGCCGCCCGGTTGCCACCGCCACCCGCGCCAGCGATTGCAGGCGTGCGACGTTGGAGGCAAAGGTTGTCACCAGCACCCGCTTGCCGGGGTGCCGCCGCACTTCCTCCACCAGACCGCGCCAGACATCACCTTCGGAACCCGAGGCTTCCTGGTTGAACACATTGGTCGAATCGCAGACCAGCGCCAGCACGCCGTCGTCGCCGATTTCGGTCAGGTCGTGCGCGGTAGTCGGCACGCCGACCAGCGGCTCATCGTCCAGCTTCCAGTCGCCGGTATGAAAGATGTTGCCATAGGGCGTATCGATCAGCAGCGCATTGCCTTCGGCAATCGAGTGGGCGAGCGGCACGTAGCGGATGCCGAATGGGCCGAGTTCGAAGCGATCAAGGTGATCGATCACGTTGAGTTCGACTTCGCGCGAAAGCTTGGCTTCCTCCAGCTTCTCCGCCACCAGCCGCGCGGTGAACGGCGTGGCATAGAGCGGCACGCCCAGATCGGCGGCGAAATAGGGCACCGCGCCGATATGATCCTCATGCGCGTGAGTCAGCACCACGCCGATCAGGTCCTTGCGGCGCTCCTCGATGAATTCGAGATCGGCGAAAACCAGTTCGACACCCGGATATTCGTTGCCACTGAAGGTCATGCCCAGATCGACCATCAGCCACTTGCCGTCGCAGCCATAGAGATTGACGTTCATGCCAATCTCGCCCGATCCGCCGAGCGCACAAAACAGCAGTTCCTTGCCGGGCTTCAGCCCTTTTGCAGCGTTCACTTGGCAGCCGCCCTTTCCGCGAGGATGGCCAGCCCATCCAGCGTGAGATCGGGGTCCACCGCATCGAACAGGTCAGTATGCTCGTTGAACAGCACCGCCAGACCGCCGGTCGCCACCACCTTTGCGGGACGGCCAATCTGCGCCCGCATCCGCGCGACCAGGCCCTCCATCATCGCGACATAGCCCCAGAACACGCCGATCAGCATCTGGTCTTCGGTGTTGGTGCCGATCACGTTGTCGTTCTTGGGCGATTCGATGGCAATGCGTGGCAGCTTGGCGGTGTTGCCCACCAGCGCATCGAGCGAGAGGTTGATCCCCGGCGCGATGATCCCGCCCTTGTAGGCCCCGTGAAAGTCTATGGCATCGAGCGTCGTTGCCGTGCCGAAGTCGATGACGATCAGGTCTCCGGCATATTTGGCATGGGCAGCAATGGCGTTGACTGCGCGGTCTGACCCGAGCGAGCGCGGGTCGGGCACATCGACATCGATGGCATAGTCGGCCTTGCCCTGCCCGGCGATCACGAGATCAAGGTTGAAGTAGTTCTTCGCCAGCACCTCGATGTTGTGCAGCGCGCGCGGGACGACGGTGGAGACGATGATCTGCTTCACCTCCTTGCGCGAAACGCCCCGGATTTCGAGCAGTTGCATCAGCCACACGGCATATTCGTCGCCGGTGCGGCGCGGGTCGGTGGCGATGCGCCAGCGTGCCTTGATCGTCCGGCCACCTTCCGCATTCATGGCGAACAGGGCGAAAACGACGTTGGTATTGCCGACATCGATGGCGAGCAGCATGGGTGGTTCCTGTTCAGTCCGGTTGTGTGAGGCGAACGTCGCCCGCGTGGATGGCACGGCAGGTGCCGTCCGCCAAGCGCAGTTGCAAGGTGCCCTCGGCGGTGAGTCCGGCAAATGTGCCGGAAAGCGGCACTTCGCCGGGCTCGCCCACCAGCAGCGGCGTACCCGGCGGATGGCCCGCCGCCTGCCACCGCGCGATGACAGGTGCCAGCCCATAGAGCCGCCAGCGCTCAAGTTCCAGCGCGAACAGCCGGGCGAGGTCGGCGGCGAAGGCGTCCCGGTCGGGCGCGGGGGTAAAGGCGGACAGGGCGACGGTGGCGCGGTCGGCCAGATCGGGCGCCTGCGCCAGATTGACGCCGATGCCGACGATCACCGCATCGCCCACCCGCTCCAGCAGGATCCCGGCGAGCTTGGCCGCGCCGAGCATCAGGTCATTCGGCCATTTGAGCAGCGCCCGGTGGGGTGGCGGCAAGCGGGTGGCAACGGCTTCATGCACCGCCAGCCCGGCGACCAGCGACAGCGTGGGTGCGGGCGGATCGCCGCCGCGCAGGTTGACTACCGTTGAACCGGTGAAATTGCCCTGCCCGTCGATCCAGTCCCGCCCCTGCCGGCCCTTACCGGCCAGTTGCCGGTCAGCGACCAGCCACGTTCCGTCCGGCACCGCCTCACCGCGGGCAAGCCGCGCGGCGAGATCGGCATTGGTCGAGCCAGTGCTGGTAACGGTTTCGATCAAACGACGTGGAACAGGGCGGCGGCGGCCTTGCCAGCCAGTTCGCCCAGGCACTTGGTCAGCAGGTAGCCCAGCGGCGAAATGAACGCCGCGGACAGCGCCAGCAGCGCCTGATGCATCCAGTCGCTCTTGCCCAGAGCCTTGCCCGCCGGATCATCAAAATACATGATCTTGACCACCTTGAGGTAGTAGAACGCCGCCGGAACACTGCCAATGACACCGAGCACCGCCAACGTGAACAGGTGCGCCTGCACCGCCGCCTGGAACACGACGAACTTGCCCCAGAAACCGAACAGTGGTGGAAGTCCGGCAAGGCTGAACATCACCATGGCGAGGCAGGCGGCGAGCACCTTGCGCTCCCGCGAGAGGCCGGCAAGATCGGCGATATTCTCGACCGGTTCGCCATTGGCATCCTTGAGCATCAGCACGGCGACGAAACCGCCGACAGTCATGGCGACATAGATCGCGAGGTAGACCAGCATCGCCGCCGCGCCCTGCTGGGTGGCAGCGGCAAGGCCGATCAGCATGAAGCCGACATTGTTGATCGACGAATAGGCAAGCAGGCGCTTGATGTTCTGCTGGCCGATCGCCCCCAGCGCGCCGACGATGATCGAGGCCAGCGCGGCGAAGATGACGATCTGCTGCCAGGCGTGGACCTGCGTTCCGAAAGCAACCAGCGCCACCCGCATGGTCAGCGCCAGCGCCGCGACCTTGGGGGCGGAGGCGAACAGCATGGTCACCGGGGTCGGCGCGCCTTCGTACACGTCGGGCGTCCACATGTGGAACGGCACCGCACTGATCTTGAAGGCCAGCCCGGCCAGCATGAAGGTGATGCCGAACAGCGCCCCCTTAGACATTTCGCCCGACATGGCCGCGCGGATGCCTTCGAAGCTGGTGGTGCCGGTGAAGCCGTAGGTCAGGCTCATGCCGAACAGCAGGATGCCCGATGCCAGTGCGCCCAGCACGAAGTACTTGAGCCCCGCTTCGGCCGAGCGCCCGTCGCGCCGCAGGAACGCCGCCAGCACGTAGGCGGCGAGCGAGTTCAGTTCGAGACCGATGTAGAGTGTCAGCAGGTTGGTCGCCGAAACCATCAGCCCCATGCCCGCCACGGCAAACAGCACCAGGATCGGATATTCCGCCTTCATCGCGCGCAGCCGCCCGAAGAACGCCGGGGCAACCACCAGCGAGGCACCGGCGGCGGCGTAGATCAGCAACTTGGCGAAACCGGCAAAGGCATCGCCGCTGTACTGGCCGAAGAAGGCCGAAGCCCCCGCCCCCATCGCGCCGCAGCACAGGCTGGGAGCAACCATGATCGCGGCGACGGCGAGCGTGGCAATCGCCAGCCAGTTGATCCCGCGTGCCAGTCGGTCGCCATGCCAGGCGGCGACGAGCAGCAGGACAATGCCCGCAAAGCTGAGCAGTTCTTCAGGCGCCACGAGGCGCAGCGAGGTGGCCCAATCCATCAGTGCGCCCCCTCGGCAGCGTGTTCGGTGTGGTCGGCAGCTGCCGGTTTCGGCTTGCCTGCGGTAAGTCTGGCATCGCCTTGCGGCCTGGCCTGCGCGAGCCGGGCGTCAAGCGCGGCGATATCCTTGCGCATCGGCGCGAGGAAGCTTTCGGGATAGATGCCCATCCACAGCACCGGCAGCGCCAGCGCGACGACCATGGCCAGTTCACGCAGATCGAGATCGGGCATGGCGGCGGCATCCGCGTTCTTCTGGTCCCCGAAGGCGACCCGGCGATAGAGGTAGAGCATGTAGCCCGCCCCCAGGATCACGCCGGTACCGCAGACGAAGGCCACCCAGCTCGACATCTGGTAGATGCCCGACAGGCTGAGGAACTCGCCGACAAAACCGCTCGTCGCCGGCAGGCCGATCGAGGCCATGGTGAAGAACAGGAAGAACAGCGCGTATTTCGGCATGTTGATCGAAAGCCCGCCGTAACGGTCAATCTCGCGCGTGTGCAGCCGGTCATAGATGATGCCGACGCTGAGGAACAGCGCGCCCGAAACCAGGCCGTGGCTCAGCATGACGATCATCGAGCCTTCGAGGCCCTGCACGTTGAAGGCGAACAGCCCTACCGTGACGATCGCCATGTGCGCGACCGAGGAATAGGCGATCAGCTTCTTCATGTCGTTCTGCACCAGCGCGATCAGCGAGGTGGCGACCACCGCGACCATCGACAGCACGAAGATCAGCCAGGCGAAATCGGCCGAGGCTTCCGGGAACATCGGCAACGAGAAGCGGATGAAGCCATAGCCGCCCATCTTCAGCAGCACGCCGGCCAGCAACACCGAACCCGCAGTGGGCGCCTGGACGTGCGCATCGGGCAGCCAGGTGTGGACCGGCCACATCGGCATCTTCACCGCAAAGCTGGCGAAAAACGCGAGCCACAGCCACTTCTGCGCGGCCACCGGGAAGTTGTAGGCCATCAGGGTCGGCACGTCGGTCGTCCCCGCCTCATTCGCCATCCACAGCATGGCGATCAGCATCAGCACCGAACCCAGCAGGGTGTAGAGGAAGAACTTGTAGCTGGCGTAGATCCGGTCCGCCCCGCCCCAGATGCCGATGATCAGGTACATCGGGATCAGGCCGGCTTCGAAGAAGATGTAGAACAGGAACAGGTCCTGCGCGGTGAACACGCCCATGATCAGCACTTCCATCATCAGGAAGGCGGCCATGTATTCGCCGACGCGCTTTTCCACCGAAAGCCAGCTCGCGCCGATGCACACCGGCATCAGGAACACGGTCAGCTCGATCAGCATCAGGGCAATGCCATCGATGCCGAGCGCCCAGGAAAAGCCCGAGAAGAGCGGCACCTTCTCGACGAACTGCCACTGCGCGCCGCCCACGTCGTAGGCGCTCCACAGGAACAGCCCGAGCAGCAGGTCGACCAGCGTCGCCGCTAGGGCAATGGTGCGCGCCATCTTCGCATCGGAGAACAGGCATGCCAGCGCGCCGACCAGCGGCACCAGCATCATCAGCGAGAGAATGGGGAACGACGTCATGACCAAATCACCCAGCTCACTGCCCCGACAAGTCCGAGCAGCATGACCAGCGCATAGGAGTAGAGATAACCCGACTGCAGCTTCTGCGCCGCCCGCGTACCCTGTGATACCACCCAGGCGGCACCGTTGGGACCGAAGCGGTCGATGATGCCGATGTCGCC
>JAGWTB010000147.1 GCA_028869175.1 Sphingomonadales bacterium | reverse complement strand
ACCTCGCCTTGCAGCACGCGCGGGGTGAAGCCGGCAGCGGCATCCGCACCTTGCAGCGGATGACGATTACCGGATTGGGCTATGCCGAACAGTATCCGACCGACGTCGGCATCGGAGCGAGCATGAGCAACCAGGTGATGCTCGCGGCCGCAGAGTGATACTGGTCGCGCGATGGGGACGGTGACAGACGAAAGCAAACGGCAAAGCGAGATTGTCGGGCAGCCGCCGCGCATCAGACCGTTGCAGGCTGGCGAAATGGGCGCCGAAGCGCGAGCCATCGCTGCGCGCATCCGGTCTGCCGCCGGTTTGCCGGATTCGGCCGAGGTTTCCGAATATGTCGCTACCCTGCTGAAGCACCCGTTGCTTTACGAAAAGCACGCCGCGCTTGGCACCGAGTTGCTGGCGCATGGCACGTTGACGGGGCGCCAGCGCGAACTGGCGATCCTGCGAACCGGCTGGCTTTGCGGCGCACCCTATGAATGGGGCGAGCATGTCGGGATTGCCAAGCGGAACGGGGTTGTCGCCGAGGACATCGCCCGGGTGGCCGAGGGATCGTCAGCGCAGGGATGGAACGACGAGGACAAGGCGATCCTGCAGGCGGCCGAGGAGTTGCACGCCGATGCGGCGATTTCGGATGCCACCTGGCAGCGCCTTGAAGCGTTTCTCGACGAGCGCCAGCTCATCGAGCTGCCCTATCTGATCGGCAACTACACCAAGGTGGCGTTCGTTCAGAATGCGCTGCGGCTGCGACTTAACCCTGGCAATCAGGGTCTTTCGGCTCGTTGAGTGAGGTGGGTTCGGCGCTCAAGCCGGGTCGGCATTCCCTGCGAAATCGGCGCCGTTGCGCCGCACGGACGGGGTCATGGCCGTCAGCGGGGTGGACATGGCGCCGTCGAGCCGAATGGTCTGGCCGTTTAGGAACGGCGTCCTGATCATCATCTCGACCAGCGAGGCATATTCCCACGCTTCCCCGAAGCGCTTCGGGAAGGCGATGTTGGCGGTCAGCGCCGTCTTCAACTCATCGGATGCACCGGCGAGGCGCGGGGTCCAGATCGGGCCGGGGGCGATGGCGTTGACGCGCACGCCGATGGGGCCAAGGTCGCGCGCCATGGCCAGCGCCATCGCCTTGATCGCCGCCTTGGCCCCGGCATAGGCAACCTGGTGCGCCTGCCCATCCTGCGCGGCGGTGGAGGAGGTGTTGACTATCAGGCCGCGCTGGCCGTGCTCGTCGGGGTCATTCGCAGCCATCGCTGCGGCAGCAAGGCGGGTGACGTTGAACGGCCCCATCAGGTGAAGCTCGATCATCTCGCGGAACACGCCCATGTCGTGCGGCGTACCGTCGGCGGTGGCGACAGCGGGGGTGGGGATCGAGATGCCGGCGGAGTTGACGTTGATCGCGAAAGTGCCGAGGTCCTGTGCAACGGCGATGGCGGCCCGGACATCGGCTTCGCTGGTGTGGTCGCCCTGGTGGACCACGGCGCGCGGGCCGATCTCGGCGGCAAGCAGATCAGCGCGACGGCGTTCGGGTTCGAGGATGACGACATGGGCGCCAAGTTCGGCAAGGCGACGCGAAGTGGCCCCGCCAAGGCCGCCCGCGCCACCACTGACGAGTGCAGACGTACGGGAAAGGTCCATGATTCACATCCTTGCGGTGATGACAGTCAGGCGCGATAGCGCGGTTCGGACAATCCGCGAACGCCCAGCCCGTCAGCCACGTAGAGGTAGCCCCCATGTGGGTCGGCAGGTTCTCCGAAAGCAGTCGGATCGAGCGTGGTGATGAACAGTCGGTCGAGATTCCAACCGCCGAAGGACACACTTCCGGGACGGCTAGCCGGCAGTTCGATCACACGCTCCAGCACACCATCTGGTCGGTAGCACGCCACCTTGCCGCCAGGATTGATGGCAACCCACAACCGGCCATCCGCATCAACGGTGGCGCCATCGGGCATGCCGCCTAGCGCAGTTGTGTCTGCAAGTTGTCGTCGTTCGCCCACCGAGCCAGTAGCGGGATCATAGGCGTAGGCGAAGACGGCATAGCGGGCGCCATCAGCGAAATAGAGCGTGGCGCCATCGGGGGCGAAGCAGGTGCCGTTGGACAACAGGATATCGTCCGCGAGCCGCGTGCAGCGCCCGCGATCCAGGCCGTAGATGCCGCCAACGGGTGAGGGGGCATCGAAGTCGGTACAACACGAACCAACCACGAAGCGCCCCTGGCGGTCGGTGCGCCCATCATTGAGCGTAGCATTGGCAGCCTGTCCCGGTGCCTTGGCCAGCGGCTGCGATTGGCCGGTGGCCAGACTGAGGAGATGGATCGTGTCGCCGATTGCTAGCAGGACTTCACCAGGCGCGCCCAGTGCCATCGCCGTAGCCGCGCCAGGTGTGACCCACTCGCGGGTTGCACCAGTGACTGGATTGTAACCGATCAGGCGCTGCGCCGAAATGTCGAGCAGGAACAAAGCTCTCGCAAAATTGTCCCAGACCGGCGCCTCGCCGATGGTGCAGCGGACCTGATCAACCCTCGACAATTGCATCAGATCGTCTCGCCTGCATCGACGAGCAGGGTGCTGCCTGTCATGAACAAGGCCATGTCCGACGCGCAGAACAGCACTGCTCGGGCAATGTCGTCTGGCACGCCGACGCGGCCGAGGCGGCTGGTCAGCATCGCCGGAATCTCGCTGGGCTTGTTGGCCTGTGCGGGGTCGCGCAACGATGCTTCCTGATTGCCCTCGGTAACGCAATAGGTGGGCGCGACGCCCAGCACGCGGATGCGGTGCGGCGCGACTTCCAGCGCCATCTGCTTGGTCATGCCGCGCACCGCGTGCTTCGAGCCGACATAGGCGGCGAGGCCGGGCGCAACACCCTTGAAGCCGGCAGTGGAGACGATGTTGACGATGACACCGCCATTGCCGGCAGCGATCATCCGCGTGGCAGCGGCCCGTGCGCCCGCGAACACGCCGCGCGCGTTGACGCCCAGGACCTTGTCCCACAGTTCGTCCGTCATTTCCGGCACGCGCACACTGGGGAAGATGTCGGCGTTGTTGACCCAGATGTCGATGCCGCCGAATTCCGCGACGGCAAGGTCCGCAGCCGCCTCGACCGTGGCGCTGTTGCTGACATCGACCAGCGCACCCCGTTTCTGCCCCGAGCCAACAGCCGCGAGGTCGGCGGCAGCGGCTTCGGCCAGTCCGGGAACGACGTCAGCGATCAGCACATGGGCGCCAGCCTCGGCGAGCCGCCGGGCGATCGCCTTGCCCAGTCCGCGGCCGCCACCAGTGACGACTGCGGTGCGACCGGCGAGCGAGACCAGTTGATGGATGGAATGATCACTGACATCGGCAATTGACGTCATCTGCAACTCCTCGCCGAATGGGGCAACCGGCTTCAGCCGAGCCGCGCGATCACTTGTGGCAGCTTGGCGGTGGTGGCGACCCCCGGCTCGGCGGCACAGACATAGGGAATGGCATTGACCGGGCGGTGCGCGGTAAGATTGGGCAGCGTGGCGATGCGATCCGCCGGGGGAATCGGGAACGAGATCGACAGGTCGAGCGGGGTGTCTCCCTGCACCAGCACGCGCCAGCCATCGTCGCGCAGGTCCCAGTCCGCATCAAGGTCGGTGGTGACGAACCAATTGGAGCGGA
>JAGWTB010000146.1 GCA_028869175.1 Sphingomonadales bacterium | reverse complement strand
CGCGCAACGGCATGGTCTTGACCTGGCCCAAGCGGATCGGCGCTGGCGTGGCGGGTGGGCTGCGCAGCCAGTTCGGCCACGTCAACGATATTGCCCCGACCATTCTCGAAGCGGTTGGCATGGCCGCCCCCGAGGAAGTCGATGGCGTGAAGCAAACGCCGCTGGACGGCACCAGCCTGATCTACAGCTTCGGCGATCCCAAGGCGCCGGAGCGCCACACCACGCAGTATTTCGAGATCTTCGGCAACCGCGCGATCTACCACAACGGCTGGATGGCCTCTGCTTTTCATGGCCGCGTGCCGTGGATCATGGGGCGGCAGCCGGTCCAGAAGTTCGAAGACGACAAGTGGGAGCTGTACGACCTCACCAAGGACTTCTCGCAGGCGCGGAACCTGGCCGCGCGCTATCCGGCGAAGCTGGCTGAACTCAAGTCCGTTTTCGACAAGGAAGCTGCCCGCAACGATGTGCTGCCCTTGTCGGAAATCCGCTATAACAGCGGTCTGCCCTCGCTTTCGGCCGGGAAGACAAGCGCCAGCTACAAGATGGGCGCAACCGGCATTCCCGAAACTGCCCTGCCGCGCTTTGCCGGCAAGTCGTGGACCGTGGAGGCCAGCGTGACTTCGGGCGCGGGGACACAAGGGGTGGTGGCCGCGGTAGGCGGCAGCGCCGGCGGCTGGTCGCTGTTCGTGCGCCCCGACGGGACGCCGGCCGCCACCTACCGGCTGTTCAACGTCCAGAGCTTCGAGTTCGCCGGCACGGCGCCGCTTGCGCCGGGCGCGCACAAGCTGACGCTCGATTTCACCAACGACGGTGGCTTCGGCAAGGGCGGCACGCTGCGCTTCCTGGTCGACGGCCAGGAAGCGGGCACGGGGCGACTGGTGGCATCGCCGATCGCGTCCTTCTCGCTCGATGATACGTTCGGCGTCGGGGTGGATACCGGATCGATGGTGGGGCCCTATCCGGCTGAGCCCCAGGCCGGCTTTGCCTTCCGTGGCGGCCGGATCGACGACGTGGCGATCCGCACCCGCTGATCGCGGCAAGGAACGGGAGCGCAGGCGTGTGGGATGCGCCTGCCGCTTTCCGGGGCGCGGCCGGCGGGGCGGCGCGGCGGCATATGGGAAGGTATTCCGCTAGCTGCTGGTGAGCGCCTTCAGCGCGTTTCCGACAGACGCGAACAATGCGATATCCACGCCATAGGCGATCAGGCTGATCCGATCGACGAGGTCGCCGCGCGTTTCGAGGATTCGTTCGGCCACCTGATGCGGCGTGCCGACGGCGGCAACCGCGTGCAGCAGCGCATCGTCGATCAGGTCGCCCATCCGGTCCCACTGGCCCTCTCGGGACATGGCGAGCAGCGGCTGGTGAATGTCAGTCCGGTCCATGCATTCCAGTACGGGCAGGTAGGCCGGGGTCGAGGCATAGAAGCCGATCTGGCGCCGGGCCGCGGCGGTGGCCTGTTCGATCGTGGCGGCATCGGCCCCGGTTGCCATGATGATCTGGCAGGACACCTCGATTTGCGCCCGCGTGCGGCCGCTGATGGCGAGCCCGCGAGCAAGCGCGGGCAGGCTGTGCTCGCTGAGGTGGCGCCGGGTATGGAACGGGTGGACGATGTAGCCATCGCCCACCTCGCCGGCGACCTGCACCATGAGCGGTCCGACGCCCGCCAGGAACACGCGCGGGATGCCGTAGGGATTGGGTTCGGGGGTGAAGGTGGGCGGCATCAGCGTATGCCGGTAAAACTCGCCCTCGAAGGCTAGTTTCTCTCCGGTTTGCCAGCACGACCAGATGGCCTGCAGGGCCTGGACGAATTCCCGCATGCGGGCGGCCGGCCTGGACCACGGCATGCCATAGCGCCGTTCGATGTGCGCCTTTACCTGCGTTCCCAATCCGAGAATCAGCCGCCCCTGCGACATCAGCTGCAAATCATAGGCCGTGTGGGCCAGCGTCAGCGGGCTGCGGGCAAGGGCGACGGTGATGGCCGTCATGAGCTCCAGATTTTCAGTATGCTCGGCGGCGATGGCGAGGGGGAGCAGCGGATCGTGCTGGCCTTCGAAGGTGTAAACGCTGGCAAAGCCCTCCCGCTCGGCGGCGGCGGCGAATGCCGCGGCTTCCAGCGGGTTCTTGATGAGCATGGCCACATCGAGCTTCATCGCGGTGCCCCCGTATAGTCGCGGCGCAATGCGGATGGACTTGTTCCGCAAAGCCGGCGGAACGCCACTGAAAAGCTGCTGGACGACGCAAATCCGAGGGAGTGCGCGATTTCCTTGATCGAGAGGCCCGGCTCCGCCAGCAGGGTCTGGGCCCGTTCGACGCGAACGCGCTGAACATGGGCGTGGATCGTTTCTCCGGTTGCCTGGCGGAAGCTGCGCATGAGATGGCCCGCGCTGACTCCGCACACTGCGGCCAGTTCGGCAATGGTCGGGCTCTGGTCGAGGGTGTCGGCGATATAATCGGTTACCCGGCGCAACATTGCGGGCGAGAGGCCGCCGCTGTGGCGCGGCGCTGCCGGTTCCTTGTGCCGGACATGGCGTGCAACATCGATCACCGCGCCGCGCACCAACAGGTCGATCATCGTCTCGCGGGCAAAGCCGGGAGAGCGCAGTTCCCCCGCCAGCCGGCGCATCATCTCTTCGAGGTGCGGGGCGCGGATGTTGCCGCAGGCCAGCAGTTGCTCTTCGGACAGGCCCTGCTCCAGGGTCTCCAGCTCGGCAAACGCGCCAAATTCGAGACTGCAGGACAGCGTATGCTGAATGCCGCCCGGACCCCAGCCGACGATCGGCACGCCGCCGGGCACGAAGGTGATGTTGCCGAAATGGAACGGGCCGGTGGCCTGCCGATCCCGGATGAACCGCCCGGTCGAACCGCGCGGCCGCCCGACGAGGCTGACGCTGAGAACGTGGTTCGACCGGGCCTTGCCGGCCCGGCTGGGGGCTTCGTGATGATAGGTGCGCAGTTGCAGGTTCGCACCCGGCATGACGAACCGCGCATCGACGCGGTAATCGCATCCGCGCTTCATGAGCGTTTGTCCCTCCATGCCATCCCCGTGGTTATCGCGTGCCTTGCCGGCGCGTTTTCCCGCCGGAAATCCCCGACGGGCGAGGCTACCAGCAACCGCCCTGATTCCAAGCAGGAGCTGGTGCGAAAATGTTGGTTTTCGCAAACGTGTTTGTTCCTGGAAACGGGCTTTGCTTTCCATCGCACCGATCCGGGCATAGCATCGCCCCTGTAACGGCGGCCTCCCCGAGAAGGAGGCGCCAATTGAGCGAGGGTTTCCTGATGATCGTGCGCGCGGCCCCCAAGGGGCCATTCCCGTTGGTGCCGTGGCATGGGTGCTGAATTGCCCTTCCGGTATGATCCGTTCTCGCCCGAGGCCATGGCGGATCCGACGCCGTTCTATCGCCGGCTGCGGGCCGAATTTCCCGTCTATCCGCTGCCGCAATACCGGTCATGGGTGCTTTCGCGGTTCGAGGACGTGTGGAACACGTTTCTCGATCACGATCGTTTCACCGAAGCCGAAGGGCAGGTGTTCTCGCGCGAGCTGCTGACCGCGCCTGCAGGGGATACGGTTCCCGAGCCCAGGCTTGTCCCGCTGGACCTGTTCAACAATCTCGATCCGCCGATCCACGGCATTGTCCGCCGGGCGATG
>JAGWTB010000058.1 GCA_028869175.1 Sphingomonadales bacterium | reverse complement strand
GGCATGCCGATGCGGACGCGGCGGAGCTGGCGTTCCTTGAAATTGGCGTCGATGTAGACCTTGCCGAGCGGGACGATGGTCATGATCGGTGCGCCCTGGGCCAGCCGCTGGCCGACCTGCACCCGGCGCTGGGTGACGACGCCGTCGATCGGTGCCTTGATCTGGGTGCGGTCAAGATCGAGCCGGGCTGCGTCAACCCGCGCCATGGCGGCCATCACCCCGGGATCGGTGGCCTCGCTCGATCCGCGCACCAGCGCGTCATTGGCGGCGAGCTGGCCTTCGGCGGAGCGCCGGGTCGACTGGGCCTGGGCGATGCCGGCCTGGGCGGTGGCCATCGCCGCGCGGGCGGCTGCGGCAGCGCGGCGGGCGGCGGTCAGTTCCTCGCCCGATACCGCGCCGGTGCCGGCCAGGGCTTCGCGGCGCTGCAGATCAATGCGGGCCTTGTCGAAATCGGCCTGGGCAGCGGCAAGCTGGGCGCTTGCCTGGCCGATGCCGGCATCGCGCGCCGAAACCTGCGCGGCCAGCGCGCTGTTGTTCGCCAGCGCCTGCCGGAAGCGGCGGCGCGCTTCGGCCAGATCGGCTTCGGCCTGGGCCAGCGCGATGCGGGCATTGGTGCCGTCCAGCTCGACCAGCACGGTGCCCGCCTTGACGAACTGCGTTTCCGTCACATGCACCGCCGTGGCCGAGGCCGAGATCAGCGGAGTGATCTGCGCCACCTCGGCATTGACATAGGCGTTGTCGGTGCTGACGTGGTTGCGGCCGAACAGCAGGTAATAGGCCAGCCACAGCGCCGCCAGCAGCACCACGACGAGCCCGAGCCGGCGCAGCCACGTCTTGCGTTTTTCCAGCCGCGCCGCCTTGGCAAGGTCGGCATCCATGTTCTCGGTGGCCGGGGCGGCGGGGTCACTCATGCTCGGTTTCCTTGGAATTGGCTTGCCTGAAGCCGCCGCCCAGCGCGCGGATCAGGGTGATTTCGGCACTTCGGGCGGCGCCGTCCAGCGCATTGGCGGCAAGCCGCGCCTGCAGCAGGCGATCCTCCACCGACAGTACGTCGAGATAGGTCGAAAGCCCGCCTTCGTAGCGGTGGCGGGCGATGGTCCAGGCTTCGCGGCTGGCCGTTTCGGCAGCGCGCGCGTCGATCAGCCGCTCGCCCAGCGCCTTGCGGCTGGTGACGGCATCGGCGACCTGCTGATAGGCGCTGACCACGGTACGGTTATAGTCTGCCACCGCGCCATCGTAGGTGGCCTCCGCGCCGCGATAGCGCCCCTGCAGCGCGCCGCCGTGGAACAGCGGCAGGCTGATCGCCGGGCCGACGCTGCCGAAAGTGGAATCGCCCGAAATCAGGTTGCCCAGTCCCAGCGACTGCAGACCGATCAGCGCATTCAGCTTGATCGAGGGAAAGAAATCCGCCCGCGCCACCTTGATGCGCGCGCCCGCGCTTTCCACTCGCTCGCGCGCGGCGACCACGTCGGGACGGCGGCCGAGCAGATCGGTGGTGACGCCTTCGGGCAGGCCCCGGTCGGCGGCGGCGGGCAGGCTGGGCCGGGCAATCGCCAGCCCGCGATCCGGTCCCGCGCCAAGCAGCGCCGCCAGCTGGTGACGGCGCAGCAGCACCATCTCGTCCGCAGCGGCCAGATCGCCGCGCGCGCCGGCGACGGCAGCTTCGGACAGGCGCAGGCTGCCCCGCGCATCAAGCCCCTGGGCAACGCGCTTGCCGACCAGATCGAAGCTGGAACGGCGGGCCTCCAGCATGGCCTGCCGGATGTCGCGCTCGTTCATCAGGCGCGACAGGTCGATATAGGCCAGCGCCACCCCGGCGGCGAGCACCAGCCGGGCCTGCTGCGCATCGATCTGCGCCGCGCGGGCATCGGCCCGGGCAGCGGCGAGCGCGGCGTGGTTGCGGCCCCAGATGTCAAGATCGAAGCCCAGGCTGGCGGCGATCTGGCCATTGTCGTTCCAGCCCTGCGGCAGGAAAGCCTTGGGGAAACCGTTGTTGTAGCTCTGCTTGTCCTCGGTCGCCTTGCCCTGGACATCGAGCGTCGGCAGCGTGGCCCCGGCGGCCTGCTGCGCGACGGCGGCGGCGGCGCGGTAGCGGGCCATGACGGCGGCCAGATCGGGCGCGTGGGCAATCGCCTCTTCAATCAGCGCGCCCAGTTGCGGATCGCCATAGGCGCGCCACATGCCTTCATCGGGCCATGCGGCACCGCTGCGCGCGGGCAGGCTTTGCTCGGCGGCGACGGCGGTGGCCACCATCGGTTCCGGCTGCGGCACGGAAGCCGGCACGGCAGCGCATCCACCGGCTGCCAGCGCCAGCGGCGCGATCCAGGTACGGGCCGATTTCGGGAAGGGGAGGACCATTGAATTTCCGTACCGGGGGGTATGAGAATTTTCCATGCTACCCGCTCATCTGCTTGTCAATCAAAATTTCGTACTCTATGGTACGGCAATGATCGAGGAGATCGCCCTTGCCGCGCCACCCAGCCGCCGCGAAGCCCGCCGCCACAATCGGCGCGAGGCGATCCTTGACGTGGCCGCGTGCTCTTTCCTCGAATTTGGTTACGCCGCCACGACAATGAACGCCATCGCCGCCACGCTGGGCGGCTCCAAGGGTACCTTGTGGAGCTACTTTCCATCAAAGGAGCTGCTGTTCGCCGCCGTGCTGGAGCGAGCGACGGCGGCCTTCCGGCGCGAACTGGGCTTGATCCTCGATCCCGGCGACCTGCCCGAGCGGGCGCTGCGGCGGTTCTGCCGTGAATTCATCATCCGGGTCACCTCGCCCGATGCGATCGCGCTGCACCGCCTGGTGCTGGGCGAGGTCCAGCGCTTTCCCGAGATTGGCCGGGCCTTTCATGAAGGGGTGTCCAGCATTACCCGCCGCTCGCTGAAGGAATACATCTCTGCTGCGATGGCGAACGGCAAGCTGCGCGCCGACAATGCCGAGGTCGCGGCCGAGCAGCTCACCCACCTGTGTCTTTCGGGCTGCCACTATCGCTTGCTGCTGGGGCTGGACCAGCGCGCGACCCCGGCGATGATCGCCGCCGATACCGAACGCGCCACCACTACGTTCCTGCGCGCCTACGGCTGAGGACGGGCCGGTTCCTGCGTCCGGCTCCGACCGTTTCCGGCAGGGCACCAACAAAAAAGGGCCCGGTCGTTGCCGACCGGGCCTTTGAAAGTTTTGGGAGAGGATGCCTGAAAAGGCCCGTCCCTTATTGCGGCGCAGCATGATTGTTGCAAGTGCGAAATGGGCGATGGCACTTGCGAATTTCGCAATCGATTTCAGGCGAGCGCGGCGCAGCTTTCATAGACGCAGCGCACCAGTTCGGCCTGGCCACGCAGTCCCAGCTTGGCGTAGAGCTGCTTGGAATAGGCCCGCGCGGTCTCCAGCGTCAGCCCCATGGCGGCGGCGGCCTCGGCAATCGATTGCCCCTCGCTCAGCCGGATCGCCAGTTCGCCCTCGCGCGTCTGCAAGGCATAGGTCCGCGCGAACAGTGCGGCGCGGCCCGGTGCGTGCGCGGCATCGAAGCGGCACAGCGCCAGCATCGCCGGGCGGGCGAGCGCGGTGGTCGGCAGGTCTGGCGGAGCGACCAGCAGAACCTCGAGTCGCGGGTCCAGCGCCAGCATGACGGCGCGGGGAGGCGCGGTACGGTCCAGCGCCAGCAGGTCCGCCTGTTCGATCAGCAGCCGTTCGACGCGGACGTCCAGCCCGCGCAGCCGCTCGCCCGGGACCGGGGCGTGGCCGGTGGCGCGGCGCAGCGCTCCGGCTGCATGCGGGTCACAGCCCACGGTGCGCGCCTGCCGGTCCAGCAAGAGCCAGCCCGCGCCGAACCGCGCGAGCCCTTCGCCGGCCATGGCCAGATCGATCTGCTGCCGCTCGATCAGCACCAGACTGCGCAGCGCCGCCGCGACATAGGGTGCCAGGCTGGACAGCAGCGCACTGTCTGCCGCGCTGCATTCGCCGGTGCGGGCCATGACCAGCCAGGCGCTGACCCCGTCCTGGTCGATCACCCGCACCACCCGCTCGTCGCCGATGCCCAGCTGCCGCAACCAGGCTTCGCGGCGGCTGCGCACATCGGGCTGATGATCGAGGAATTCGGCGGCGGCATAGACCCGGCCGGGGCGGAGCCGGTCATAGGGAATCCGCTCCAGCAGGTGGAGGTCCTCGATCCCCAGCGTCAGCGCCGCCTCGCGCAGGTTGCGCCCGGCGAACAGTTCGCGCACTTCGGGCATCGGCGCATCGCCATGGCGGAAATGCAGGCTGACATAGTCCGCCCCGGTACGGCGGCGCAGCCGGGCGAGGAACGTGGAAAAGCGCGCATGTTCGTGCAGGCCGAAGTGCAACGGCAGCAGCAGATCGGTTTCGTCGGTGCTGGTCAGCGCCATGATTCGTCACCCGTGAAGTATACCCTCCCATATGGGAGGTTTGCTCTGCTGTCATCCCTGCGATTCGGGTGACAGTCCCCAGCAGGGAGAGGAACACAGCGATGACCACGTCGTCCCGGCAACTGACCCACCTCGAACGACTCGAGGCGGAAGCCATCCATATCATTCGCGAAGTCGTGTCAGAGGCCGAGAAGCCGGTGATGCTCTATTCGGTCGGCAAGGATTCGGCCGTCATGCTGCACCTGGCGCGCAAGGCGTTCTATCCCAGCCCGCCGCCCTTCCCGCTGCTGCATGTGGACACCACCTGGAAGTTCCGGGAAATGTACAAGCTGCGCGACCGGATGGCGCAGGAAAGCGGCATGGACCTGCTGGTGTATCACAACCCGGAAGCCGCCGAGAAGGGCATCAACCCCTTCGATCACGGCGCGCTGCACACCGATATGTGGAAGACCGAGGGCCTCAAGCAGGCGCTCGACAAGTATGGCTTCGATGCGGCCTTCGGCGGCGCGCGGCGTGACGAGGAAAAGAGCCGCGCCAAGGAGCGCATCTTCTCGTTCCGCACCGCTTCGCATGGCTGGGACCCGAAGAACCAGCGGCCCGAACTGTGGAACCTCTACAACGCCCGCAAGAACAAGGGCGAATCGATCCGCGTCTTCCCGATCTCCAACTGGACCGAGCTGGACGTGTGGCAGTACATCCACCTCAACGACATCCCGATCGTGCCGCTCTATTTCGCCGCCGAGCGCCCGACGGTGGAGCGCGACGGCATGCTGCTGATGGTCGATGATGAGCGCTTCCCGCTGAAGCCCGGCGAAGTGCCGGTGATGCGCTCGATCCGCTTCCGCACGCTCGGTTGCTACCCGCTGACCGGCGCGGTGGAGAGCGCGGCCAAGACCCTGCCGGAAGTGATCCAGGAAACGCTCCTGACCACCACTTCGGAACGCCAGGGCCGGGCCATCGACAAGGACGCCGGCGGGGCCGGCATGGAAGTCAAGAAGCAGCAGGGGTACTTTTGACCTGTCACGGAATGCCCGCAGCGGGCGTTCCGCAAGGTCAACCCCGGACCTGATCCGGGGCCGACAGCCCCAAGTACCGACCCAGAACCCAGCGATTCCGGCTTTCGCCGGGATGACGGGAGAGCAAAAATGACCGATACCACAACCGATCCCGTCTACGTCACCGACGCCCTCATCGCCGAGGACATCGACGCCTATCTCGATCAGCACCAGCACAAGACCATGCTGCGCTTCATCACCTGCGGGTCGGTGGACGATGGCAAGTCCACCCTGATCGGCCGCCTGCTCTATGATTCGAAGATGATCTTCGAGGACCAGCTCGATGCGCTGCATGCCGATTCCAAGAAGGTCGGCACCCAGGGGCAGGAGATCGACTTCGCGCTGCTGGTCGATGGCCTCGCCGCCGAACGTGAACAGGGCATCACCATCGACGTCGCCTACCGCTTCTTCGGCACCGAAAAGCGCAAGTTCATCGTCGCGGACTGCCCGGGCCACGAACAGTACACCCGCAACATGTTCACCGGCGCGTCCACGGCGGACCTCGCGGTGATCCTGATCGACGCGCGCAAGGGCGTGCTGGTGCAGACCCGGCGGCATTCGTACCTGTGCCACCTGATCGGCATCCGCAACATCGTGCTCGCGGTCAACAAGATGGACCTGGTCGACTACAGCCAGGAAGTCTTCGACAAGATCGTTGCCGACTATGCCGAATTCGCCGAATCGATCGGCATCGAAAGCTTCGTCGCGCTGCCGATCTCGGGCTTCAAGGGTGACAACATCACCACGATTTCCGAGAATACCCCGTGGTACCAGGCACCGCAGTACTATGGCCGAACGCTGGTCGATCATCTTGAGACGGTGGAGCTCGACACCACTTTCGCGCGGGCCAAGCCGTTCCGCATGCCGGTGCAGTGGGTCAACCGCCCCAACCTCTATTTCCGGGGCTTCTCCGGCCTGATCGCCACCGGCAGCATCAAGGTGGGCGATGCGGTGCGGGTACTGCCATCGGGCAAGACCTCTACCGTCGCCAAGATCGCGGTTGCCGACAACAAGGCCCACCTGCCCGCCATTTCCGATACCGACATCACCACCGAGAAGTACCTCGAACTGGTGAGCGGCAAGGATGAAGCCGTCGCGGGCGAATCGGTGACGATCTGCTTCGCCGACGAGGTCGATTGCTCGCGCGGTGACGTGATCTCGATTGCCGACACCCCGCCGCAGGTTGCCGATCAGTTCGAGGCGACCGTGGTGTGGATGAACGACGAACCGCTGCACGTCGGGCGGGCCTACTGGCTCAAGCTGGGCACGCAGATGGTTTCGGCGACGATCCAGCATGCGCCCAAGTATGCGGTCAACGTCAACACGATGGAGCACGTCGCGGTCAAGACGCTGGAACTGAACGCCATCGGCGTGGTGACGATCACCACCGACAAGCCGATCGTGTTCGAACCCTATGCCGAGAACCACACGCTCGGCGGGCTGATCTTGATCGACAAGATGACCAATTCCACGGTCGGCGCGGGGATGCTCAGCTTCTCGCTGCGCCGGGCGCAGAACGTCCACTGGCAGGCGCTCGACATCAGCCGCGAGGCGCATGCCGGACTGAAGAACCAGAAGCCGGCGGTGCTGTGGTTCACCGGGCTTTCGGGCTCGGGCAAGAGCACCATCGCCAACCTGGTCGAGAAGAAGCTGCACCGGATGAACCGGCACACCTTCCTGCTCGATGGCGACAACGTACGCCACGGGCTGAACAAGGACCTGGGCTTCACCGAGGCCGACCGGATCGAGAACATCCGCCGGGTGGGCGAAGTGGCCAAGCTGATGGCCGACGCTGGCCTGATCGTCATCACCGCCTTCATCTCGCCGTTCCGCGCGGACCGCGAGATGGTGCGATCGATGCTGCCGTCTGCCGAGTTCTTCGAGGTGTTCATCGACACCCCGCTGGCCGTGGCCGAAGAGCGCGACGTCAAGGGTCTCTACAAGAAGGCGCGTTCGGGCGAGCTCAAGAACTTCACCGGGATCGACAGTCCCTATGAAGCGCCGATCAACCCTGAAGTGCGCATCGACACCACCGGCATGACGCCCGACCAGGCCGCCACGCTGATCGTCGATACCCTGCTGGGCGACGCATGATGAGCATGAGCGACATCGACCTCGCCGCGCACCTTGCTGACGTGGCCGGGCGCATCCTGATCGAAGTGCGCGCCTCGGGCGTGTTCGGCGGCAAGGCGCTGGGCAAGGCGGGTGATCAGACCGCCAACCAGTTCCTCTGCCACGCGCTGCGCGAACAGCGGCCCGAGGACGGGCTGCTGTCCGAAGAGGAAAAGGACAATCCCGAGCGACTGGCCAAGAGCCGGGTGTGGATTGTCGATCCGGTCGATGGCACCCGCGAATATGGCGAGGCGCGCACCGACTGGGCGGTCCACGTTGCCCTGGCCATCGATGGCCAGCCGGTGATCGGCGCGGTTGGCCTGCCGGGGCTGGGCAAGGTGCTGCGCACCGACCAGCCGGGCATTGTCCCGCCGGCTCCCGAAAAGCTGCGCATGGTCGTCAGCCGCACCCGCCCCGCGCGCGAGGCGACCGAGGTGGCGGAAAAGCTGGGCGCGGAACTGGTGCCGATGGGCTCGGCCGGGGCCAAGGCCATGGCCATCGTGCTCGGCGATGCCGACATCTACCTGCATTCGGGCGGCCAGTACGAGTGGGACAGCTGCGCTCCCGCCGCAGTGGCGCTGGCGCATGGCCTGCACGTCAGCCGGATCGATGGCAGCCCGCTGGTCTACAATCAGGCAGACGTCTACATGCCCGACCTGCTGATCTGCCGGAAGGAACATGCCGCGCGGGTGCTGGCAGAGGTCGCCGCGCTGGACTGAGCGTCAGCGGGCCGCCCGCACGAAGTCGGCTATTTCATGCGCCAGCCGCTGGTCCGATGTGCCGAGGTGCATGGCCATGGTGTAATGGTTGTGCCCAGAGGCGACATGGGCGCGCGGCGCGGTGCCGTGGCGCTCCAGCCGTTCCTGCATCAGACCGAGGAATTCGGCCTGGAACCGTGGCGGATCGAACTGCGCGCAGGCGAGCAGCAGCGGCAGGCTGGTTGCGGCTACTGCCTCGCGCGGCATCATCGCGGCGTCGTCCGCCGGATAGTAACGCAAATCCTTGGGGTCGAGCGGGGTATAGCCATAGAGCCCCGACAGCAGCACCGCACCGCGCACCTTCTCGCCGTGCTGCGGATCAAGCCGCATCCAGCCGGCCAGATGCACCGCCCCGGCAGAGGTGCCCACCACGAAAATCCGCTGCGGATCGCCGCCATGGCGGGCGGCGTTGGCGCGCAGCCAGTCCACCGCCGCGCCGACATCCTCGCTCCCCGCCGGCCAGCCATGATCGGGCGCGAGGCGGTAATTCATCACCGCGCCGAGGAAGCCCGCCTCCGCCGCCCAGCGCCCGACGGCAGCATTCGCCCAGCTCGCTTCGCTGCCCTTGTCCCCCATGACGAAACCGCCGCCGTGGACGAAAAGCACCACCGGCAGCCCCTCGCCCGCGCCGTAAAGGTCCAGCCGATGGCGTTCGTGCGGACCGTAAGCGCAGTCGCGGGCACGCAGTGGCACCCGCGCCTGCAGGTCGCGCTGCTCGGCATCGAACAGGTCGCGGCAGGCGGTGAGTACGTCCGGGCCAAGCGAGGTGCCCATCGCGGCAATGGCGGTACGGGGATCGGTCACGGGCGGCACCCCACGTCGAAGCTCGCAAGGTCGCGCGCCAGTTCCACCGGACCAGCATAGGCGGCGGAAATGCCCTGCCGCAGCGCGGGCTCGGATCGTGCCAGCGGCCCCGGCGGGATGGCGAAATGGGTGAGGACGAGGCGGCGCACCCCTGCTTCGCCAGCCATCGCGCCCACCGCAGCGGCGGGCAGATGATGAGTGGCCAGATGGCGCTGCATCTGCTCCAGCATCTCGGGCGAGGCATCGCGGCGGCGCGCCCGGATCTCCGCGACCAGCGCGTCAAGGTCGATCACTTCGCTCACCAGCATGTCGCTCCCCTTGGCAAGGGCGGTCACTGCCGGGCTCGGGCCGGTGTCACCGGTATAGGTGATAGACCGCCCGCCCAGCGAAAAGCGATAGCTGAGCGATTGCGGATCGTCGGCGCGGCGTTCGCCGGGATGGTCGAAGTGGGTGTTGGCGACAGCGCGGACAGCAAGGTCGCCCAGCGTCACGCTCTGGCCGCCGGTCATCTCCACCACCCGCACCGAAGCGGCAGGCGGGCGGTCCGCCGCGCCGAGGCCGAAGCCCACCCGCGCCTGCGGGCCGAGCGACAGGACGATGCCATCGACCACCTGCTTCGTGCCCGGCGGCCCATAGACAACCAGTTCGCCCGGGTACTGGTTCATCCAGCGCAGCCCGATCACGGCGGACAGGCCGCCGGTATGGTCATGGTGATGGTGACTGACGAAGACTGCGGTTACCGCCCCCAGATCGACCCCAATTCGGGCAAGCTGGTCCACGGTGCCGTCGCCGGTATCGACGAGAATCGATTGCCCCCCGGCCTGCAGCAGGTTCGCCGGTTCTGATCGTTCGGGCGTGGGCACCGGGCCGCCCGCCGTGCCCAGGGTGGTCCAGCGCAGCGCCGGGCAGGCCTGCGCCATGGCCGGGGCACAAACGGAAAGGGCAGCGACTATCGTCGCTGCCCTCCCGAAGCCTATTGCCAGGCGTGTCATGGTCAGAACTTCAGCTCGACGCTGCCGCCGATGGTGCGACGGCCTTCGCGGGTGAGCCAGTTCACTTCGCCCCCGGCATCGGCAAAGGGCAGGCCGATCACCGCCGCGTGGAACCGCTTGTCGAGCAGGTTGCGCGCGAAGACGCCGATCCGCCAGTTGCCGTCCGGATGGCCGATCCCGGCATTGAGCCCGATCGTCGCATAGCCCGGCTGGAACGAAATGGCGTTGGCCACGTCGTACTGCACCCGGCTGCGATAATAGACGTTGGCCGACCAGTCGAACTGCATGCGGTCATTGATCGGCAACCGCACGTCCGCGCCGAAGGTGGCGCTGTACTTGGGCGCGCCGGAAAGCGGTTCGCCCTTGGCCTGGACCAGGCTGGTGCCGTTCTGGGTGAAGCAGGTGTAGCCCGCCTTCACCACGTTGGGGCATGCGGTCAGGTAATCGGTGAACTTCGTGTCCGAATAAGTGAAGCTGCCGTTCAGCGAGAATTCCCGGCTGACCTTCCACGCCGCATCGACCTCGAAACCGTTGGCGCGGAAGCCGCCGGCGTTCTCGGTGAGGAATTCGGTGCCGTTGAACACCGAGGTCTGCAGGTTCTTGTACTTGTCGAAGAACATGTTGGCGTTGAACGTCACCGCGCGGTCGAACAGCTGCGACTTGATGCCGATGGTCACGTCGCGCACCGTCTGCGGATTGACCGAGGTCTTGATCCCGCTCAGGCCCGAGAAGGTCACCGTCGGGCCCAGGTAACCCCGCGCGATGGTGCCGAACAGCATGACATCGCTGTTGACCTTGTACTCCAGCCCGGCGCGGCCCGACCAGCCGGTCTTCGCCGTGCTGCCGGTCTGCAGCGCGCGCGGGCCATAGGGAACCACGAAGCCCGGCGGGTTGGTGGCGAAGTCTACCGTCGCCGGGGCATAGTTCGGGTCGATGATCGAATAGGACGATGCGTTGACCTTGTCGTGCTGCACGCGGAAGCCGCCGAGCAGAGCAAGCTGCTCGGTCACGTGGAACTTGCCGTCGATGAACCCGGCCAGCGATTCGGAGCGCGTCTGGGCGTTGCTCTGGCCAGCGGAGATGTCGATCAGCGGCGTGGCGTTCAGCGTCGGGCCAAGCGCGATTGGGGTGAACGGGAAAGCCGGACGCAGCTGCGCGCGGTTGAAATCGTTGCCGTCGCTCACCTTGCGCACAGAATAATAGGCGCCGCCGGTGAATTCGAACTGCGACCCCTTGGCCGAAGACAGGCGCAGCTCCTGCGAGAAGAAGCTCTGGTCCACCCCGGTCTGCTGGGCGGTGAAGATCGGGAAGCTGCTGGCATCGATCGCGAAGATCTGCGGACCTTCGTCAAGCCGCCGATAGGCAGTGACCGAGGTCAGGTTGAAGCCGCCACCCAATTCCTTGTTGATTTCCAGGCTGGCACCGTAGTTCTGCTCCGAGCCGTAGCCGGCATATTCCTCGACCGACTTGTCATTTTCGAAGCCCGGCTTGACGCCCAGCGCGGCGAGGTTGGCGAAACGCAGGCCCATCAGGGGGTTGAAGGCGGTGTCGGAAGGCAGCGCGTTCAGCGTCCAGAGCTGGCCGGGACCCTTGCGGGTGATCTTCGAATAGTCGCCGATCAGGTAGAAGCTCAGCCCTTCGGCGGGTTCGAGCAGCAGCTTGGCGCGCCCGCCATAGCTTTCCTCGCCGCCCCACTTCTCGTTGCGTACGACGTTCTGGATGAAGCCGTCGTTGCGCCGATAGAAGCCATAGACCCCCAGCGCGGCATTGCTGGCGAGCGGCAGGTTGATCTGGGCGTTGCCGTTGATCTCATTGAGTTCGGCATAGGAGAAGAAGGCCTTGCCCGAAACCGCATCGAAACGCGGCTTGGCGGTGGTGATGTTGACCACGCCGGACGAGGCGTTCTTGCCGAACTGGGTGCCCTGCGGCCCCTTCAGCACTTCGACGCGCTCCAGGTCGCCCAGGCTGCTCACCGGGTTGCCGAACGGGATGACGACGTTATCGACCACGGTGCCGACGTTCTGTTCGGACGAGGAGGAGAATCCGCCCGCCGTGCCGACGCCGCGCAGGCGGAAGCCGTTGTCGTTCGGAGAATTGCCGAATTGCACCCCGGCGAACTGGTACTGGATGTCGGTCAGCTTCTGGAAGCCGCCCTCGGCAAGCTGGTCGCCGCTGATCGCCGAAACCGCGAGCGGCACGTCCTGCAGACGCTCGCTGCGGCGGCTGGCGGTGACGAGGATTTCGCCAGAATCGCTGGCCGTTTCACTTGCGGCGGCAGGAGCGTCCTGCGCCATGGCGGGCGCGGCGAAGCCCAGCAGGCTTGCCCCGGCCACGAGGGCGATTTTCAGATGCTTCATGGTTTTTTCTCCCTGTGTTGTTTTCAGTTTTCGTCGATGACGGGGTTGGACAGCGTGCCGATCACGCCGATGGAAATTTCGACCAGGTCACCGCCGCGCATGTAGAGTGGCGGATTGCGCTTATCGCCAACCCCGCCGGGCGTACCTGTGGCGATGACGTCGCCGGGGTTCAGCGTGGTGAAGGTCGAACAATATGTGATCACCGCCGGAATATCCCAGATCATGTCTGACACCGGCTGGTCCTGCACGAGCTGGCCGTTGAGCCGGGTCTGCACCCGCTGGCTGCCAAGGTCGGCCACTTCGTCGGGGGTGACCAGCGCCGGGCCGAAGCCGCCGGTGCCCGGGAAGTTCTTGCCGGGAGTGAACTGGATGTTGTGGCGCTGCCAGTCGCGCACCGAGCCGTCCTGGAACACCGAGAACCCGGCAACGTGGTCCATGGCGTCCTCGCGCGCAATCCGCCGCCCGCCCTTGCCGATCACCACGGCCAGTTCGCCCTCGTAGTCGAACCGCGAGGTTTCCGGCGGGCAGAGCAGCGGCTGGCCGTGTGCCACCAGCGTATCGGCCCAGCGCGTGAAGATCGCCGGATGGTCTTTCTGCTCGCGCCCGGTTTCGGCAACATGGGTGGCGTAGTTGAGGCCGACGCAGAGGATCTTGCCGGGGTTCGGGATCACCGGCAGCAGCTCCAGCCCGGCAAGGTGATACTGCGCCCCGTCGCGCAGACCGGCCAGCGAGCCATCGGCAATCGCGGCGGCAAGGTCGGCGGGGCCTTCGCCGCCAAGATCATGGACGACATCACCGTCAAGCCGCCCGAAAGTGGCGACACCATCAGGGCGGCGGAAACTCACGTAACGCATCAGGCTTTTCCTTCCAGGATCGGGTCGAGCGGGGCACCTTGCCAGTCACGCCGGCAGCGAAAGCGTTCCTCCGCCTCGCGCAGCGCGGCGGTGGCCTTGTCCGAAATGCCCCACTGGTCAATCCGGTTGGGCGGCCAGGTCCAGTCTTCCGGCGCGCCGACGCGGTAGTCCTCGGGAACCTTCTCCACTGCGGTGGAATATTCGATCACCGCGCCGAAGGGGGCGATGTAATAGGCGAAGGCATTGTCCCCCGGCCCGTGTCGCCCCGGCCCCCAGGCAGGCGTCATGCCATGGTCGCGCAGCCGCCCGATGCCGCGCATCACCGCGTCCAGATCGTCCATCTCGAAGGCCACGTGGTTGAGCGAGGAAAAACCCGCGCGAGCAAAAGCGGTGGAATGGTGGCTGGTGTTGCAGCGGACGAAGACCATAGCCTTGGTGCGATCAGACACGCGAAAGTCCAGCAGGTCTTCCACCGCGCTGCCCATCGCTTCGGCATCGGCAGCGTTGAACACGCAGTGGGTCAGCTGCACCGGCATGTCGCGGTTGGTCAGCGGCGCAACTTCGCCCACGCCGCTGAGGAAGCGCAGGATCAGTCCTTCGGGCAGCTCGACCAGCAGCCCCTCGCCGCCGCCGGGATCGTCCGACACGACCGGCTTCGCCATCAGGCCGCGTGCCGAAACTGCCGCCGCGATCCGGGCGATCCGCTCTGCCGTGCAGACGAACGTGGTGGACCGCACGAAAGGCGCGGCGCTTTCCTCCAGCGCGATCAGATAGGGCTGGGTGCCGGTGCCGCGCAGGTAATGGGTGGACCCGCGCACCTCGGCGGGGGCCAGATTCCAGACATCGGTCATGAACGCCGCCGCCTGCGCCGCCTGCGGCAAGGCCAGTTCGATCGAGCGCAGCTTCACGACGCGCCTCCTGCCAGTCCGGCGGCGCGGATACCCGCCAGCGCCGCGGCTTCGTCATTGTCGCCGGTATCGCCGCTGACGCCGATCGCGCCGATCACCATGCCCGCGCTGTCACGCACCAGCACCCCGCCGGGCGAGCAGGCGATCTGTCCGCCCACCGTCGCGGCGACGGCCTGGAAGAAGCCGGGATTGCCCTTGGCGCGTTCGGCCAGGACCCTGCTGTCATCGCCCATGCCCAGCGCGCCCATGGCCTTGGCCACGGCAATGGTGTGGCGGTAGAAGGTCGCTCCGTCCTCACGCGCCGTGGCGACGGGATGGCCGCCGGCATCGAGCACCACCAGCGCCAGTGGCTTCATCGCTGCCCCGCGCGCCATTGCGAGCCCGGCAGCGATCATGGCCTGTGCCTGCGCCAGGGTCATCATGCCGCCGCCTCCAGCCGGGCCAGCCCCAGCGCTTCGTTACGCATCGCCACCAGTCCAGCGGCATCGCCCACCGCGGTGCCGAACACATAGTGATCGGGCCGCACCAGCACGGCATCGGCCCCGCGTGCGTCCAGCCAGCGCAGCAGCGCCCCGCCGTCGGTCAGCGTGGCGGCGTCGATCCGGCTGATATCGGTTTCGCCGCCGGTCTGCGCGGGATGGCGCAGGAACAGACGCCAGCCATCGCCAGTGGCATCGTCAAGCAAACGCCCGTCGGCCAGCACGGGCTGGATGAACCGCTCGCCAGCCCCCGCCGAACCGGCAAGCACGATACCCGTGCCGATGGCCGGGACGAGATCAGTGGCGGTCTGCGCCGCGCCACTCGCCGCCTTGGCGCGCAGATCGGCATCGCGCGCCGCTGCCTTCGCCGGATCGAGCTGACAGATATAGCGCCCGGCATCCACCGCCGCGCCGATCACCGCGCGCACATGCGGGTCGCGCTCGGGCTGGTAGGTGGCGAGCAGTTCGCCCGAAGCGCCCTGACGGGCCACGGCAGCCATCTTCCATGCCAGATTGGCGACATCGCGCAGCCCGTGGCACATGCCCTGTCCGAAGAACGGCGGGGTCTGGTGCGCGGCATCCCCGGCCAGGAACACGCCCCCCACCTGCCACTGTTCAGCCACCAGGCCATGGAAGCGATAGGTAGCGGCGCGGACGATGCGGTGCGGCACGTCCTTCATCCAGGCCCCGACCAGCCCGGCCACCTTGTCGGGCGCCATCATCGCCGTGTCGTCCTCTCCGGGAAGCAGCATGAATTCCCAGCGGCGGTGATTGCCGCGGCCCGGCACCACGGTGGCCGGACGGCGCGGATCGCACATCATCACCGACAGGCGCTGCAGGTCAGCCGCGGTCGGCACGCCGGTAAGCGGCGGGAAGCTGACCGGGCCCTCGACTTCGGCATCGACCACCAGCCAGGGTTCCTCGAACCCCAGGTCGTCAAGTTCCACGCCCAGCGCCTTGCGCACCGGGCTGCGCGATCCGTCGCAGGCGATCACCCAGCGCGCGGTGACGGCATGGTCCGCGCCATCCTGCATGTAACGGACGGTGACGCCGCCGGCGTCCTGCTCCAGCCCGGTGAATTCCGCACCCACCCGCAGATCGACTTCGGCCATGGCGGCAAAGCCCTGGCGCAGGTGCGCTTCGAGTTCGGGCTGGTAGAAGAAGAAATCGTTTGCCCAGCCATAAGGGCGTGGGCTGCCCACCGTGCCCATGTAGCGGATCACGCCCATGTCCGCGCCGACGTGCAGGTGCCCGTCGGTGTCGCGCATGTCAGGGGCGATGGCGTCGATCACCCCGGCGGACTGGAACAGCCGCATCATCTCGTGATCGAGATGGACGGCGCGCGGCAGCGGGTGCAGCTCCCGCTCCTTTTCCAGCACGATGGCCGACAGTCCCGCGCGCGCGAGCAGGTTGGCGGCAAGCGCGCCGACCGGGCCGCATCCGACGATGACGACATCGACCATGGCTCAGGCCCCTGCCTGCGCGGCGGGAGCCTTGTAGAGTGCGCCGCCCTGCATGATCATCGCCAGCCGGTCCTTGTCCTGGAGAATGGCAACGTCCTGCACCGGATCGCCATCGACCAGCAGCAGATCGGCCAGATAGCCGGGCTTGACCTGCCCGACATCGATTCCCATCAGTTCGCCGCCCAGCCGCGTTGCCGCCACCAGTGCTTCCGCCGGGGTATAGCCGAAGTACTGGACGAAATGCTCCAGATCGCGCGCGTTGCGGCCGTTGGGATTGAACGGGAAGCCATAGTCGCCGCCGATCAGGATCCGCACGCCGCGCGCCTTGAGCGCCGGGACGAGCTTGCCTTCCAGTTCCATCCGCTCGGCGGCGCTGGCCTTCATGTGGCTCATGTCGATATGCGGCGGCGGGCTGGCTTCGAGCGCGGCGACCGAGACGCCGCAGCCCGGTGCGTAGAATGTCCGGCCCTTCGCCGCGACCATGGCCTCCAGCGCATCGGCATCGGCGTAGGAGGCGTGATAGACGATCCGTGCCCCGGCATCGATCGCCATGCGGATCGCGCGCGGGCTGTAGGCATGGGTGGCGATGGCCAGGCCCTGTTCGCGCGCGGCCTCGCCGGCGGCCTGCATTTCCGCATCGGTGTAGTTGATGTCACCCGATGACCCCGGCTTGAGCGCATCCTCGCCCGAGATCACCAGCTTGACCGACTGGACGCCCTGCGCCTTGCAGTAAGCCATGAAGCTGCGCATCGCGTCTGGTCCGCGTCCGTTGAACACGTCACCGGTTTCGACGCCTTCGGCCCCTTCGGGGCTGCGTTCGAGCGTCGAGGGAACCAGTCGCGGCCCCGGGGTTTCGCCGCGCGCGATGGCGGCGGCGAGCCGCACCTCGATCCCGTCGCCCAGCGCGCCAGCGGACCAGGCGCTGGTGAACCCGTGATCGAGCAGCACCCGCGCGTTACGGGTGGCGGCCACTTCCAGTTCTTCGGGTGGCAGGATGAACTGGTGATAGATCTTTTCGACCGAGGAACCCCAGGTGAGATGCGCATGGCTTTCGACCATGCCGGGCATCAGCGTGCCGCCCTTGCCGTCAATCGTCAGGTCGGCGCTGGTTCCGGCAAGGGCATCGGCACCGGCGGCCACTTCGGCGATGCGTTCACCGTCAACCAGCACGGCACCGGGATAGGGCGTGCTGCCGCTGCCGTCAAAAATACGGATATTGCGGATAAGTGTCCGCATCGCTTCTCTCCCCTGGCACCAGCTTTGTCGGCGCGGAGAATAGTCGCTCGCAGCCAGAACGGGAAATAATGTTTGGGTATACTTGTATAGCCTTGGGCTATGTTTTTGACGTGGCGGAAGAGGCAGGAGTCGAACCTGCCGGAGACGCTG
>JAGWTB010000057.1 GCA_028869175.1 Sphingomonadales bacterium | reverse complement strand
TTCCGCAATCGCCCCGTAAACACGGCCCCGAAGATCAGACGAATGTGCTTTACCCATGATCCACCTCCAAAAAGGGTGAATCACAAATCAGGCCCCGCAGGAATCCCGCGATTCAAGTTTTCCGCAATCCGATCTAAGCACCGCGATCCCCCTCCACATCCGGGGAGGGGGTAGTGACTACCGCTGCGTTGACCCACGCTCGATCAGGCGCACGGGCGCGCGGCGGGTTTCGTCGGGCTTGCCGCCGATCATGGCGAGCAGCTTTTCCACCAGGATCGATCCCGCCGCCTGAAAGTCAGGCTCGACCGAACTGAGCGAGGGAGTGACGTGTGCGCCAGCGCGCAGGCCGTCGAACCCGATCAGTCCGACATCCTGCGGCACCCTGATGGCGCGGGCGTGCATTTCTTCGAGCACGCCCAGCGCGATTTCGTCGCAAACCGCGAAGACGGCATCGAAAGCCTGTCCAGACTGCGCCAGCGCCGCCATCGCGCGGCGGCCCTGTTCGTCACGCGGCAGGCCTTTTTCGATCGGTACAAGGTGCGGTTGCAGTCCGGCATCCTCCATACAGGTAACATAGGCCTCGTAGCGTTCCTTGAACTGGCGCTGTGGCGAGGTTTCGGAGGCGATGCAGGCGATCTGGCGATAGCCCTTGTCGATCAGGTGCCGCACGGCCAGGCGCGTGCCCTCGGCGTTGTCGCTGCGCACCCACGGCAGATCGTCCCACGGCGCGCCCCAGCAGACGATGTTCGCACCCGATCCGGCGATTTCCTGGAAATAGGCCCATGCCTCGCGGTTTTCAGTGGTGCCGATGACGATAACGCCATCGGCCTTACGCTGTTCCTGATACATGCCGGAAAGATTTTCCGTTGTATCCTGAAAGCTGACCAGCGTTTCATGCCCCCGGTTCGAGGCTGCGGCGCAGATCGATCCGAGCAGCGAGAAGTAGAACGGGTTGACGTCCTTGCGGTTCTCTCCGGGGCGGCAGATCAGCACCACTGCCAGCGTTCCCGTCTTGCCGGTGCGCAGGCGCGCGGCGTTTTCATCGACGTGGTAGTTCAGCCGCCGCGCCGCTTCGGCAACGCGCAGCCGCGTGGCTTCGCTCACCACCGGATCGCCGGCAAGGGCACGGCTGACGGTGGACTGGCTGACGCCCGCCTCGGCGGCGACGTCGAACGAGGTTACGCGGTACGGACGAATCGTCCGTGCGACCTGCGATTCCCCGGATTTTGTATCGTTAGACCCCATACGTATTCATTTGCCGCCCCTCAGGCGAAAGTCCAGCAGCGATTGCGTCAGGAGGCGCGCAGCGCGGAAATCAGCGCGGCAGCCTTGCCCGCCACGGTGCCAGCGCTGTCCCCCGGTTTGTAGAGTTCAGAGCCGATACCGAAGCCGTTGACGCCTGCCGCGCGCCATTCTCCGATGTTGCCCGCGCCAACCCCGCCGACCGCCAGCACCTGTGCTTCGGCAGGAAGCACCGCCTTGATCGCGGTGTAGTGGCCCAGGCCCATCGAACCTGCGGGAAACAGCTTGATATAGCGCGCTCCGGCGGCAAGCGCCGCGAAGGCCTCGGTAGGGGTGAGGAATCCCGGCATGGGCTCGATCCCTGCCGCCAGAGCTGTGTCGATCACGGCGGGATCCGTGTTCGGGGTCACGCAGATCTGCCCGCCAGCATCGGCCACGCGCCGCGCGTCTGCCGCTGTCAGCACCGTTCCCGCACCGATTACCGCGCGGTCTCCCAATGCCCTGGCCATGGCTTCGATGGAGGCGAGCGGATCGGGCGAGTTGAGCGGCACTTCGATAACCTCGATGCCGGAATCGAGCAGGGCCGCACCCACGGCCACTGCCTCGCCAGGCGTCACGCCGCGCAGGATTGCCACCACCGGGCAGCGGGTCAGGGCGCTTTCCACGCGGGCACGGACGGCCATGCGATTCTCCTGCAATCGTTTGTAGTACCTCTAGGCCATCGCGCGCGCCATGCAAGCGGCGCGGGTCTTGCCCTCGGCGCGTTAAGCCCTATCAGGCGCGTGCATCTTTTGGGAGAGCGCCGTGCCGGGGCAAGCCGCATTCATCGCCGTCGATTGGGGGACCACCAACAGCCGCTTCTGGCTGTGCGATGGAGCAGGCGCGCCGCTCGACGCGCGCCATGGCCAGGGCGTTGCCCCGCTGCGCGGCACCGGGCGCTTCGGCGAGGTATTCGACGAGGTGACCGCAGGATGGCCCGAAAGTGTTCCAGCCGTTCTCTGCGGCACCATCGGTGCGAATATCGGCTGGCGGCAGGTTGGCTATCGGCCTTGCCCGGCGGCGCTGACCGATGGCGCGAGCAATGCGCTGTCTTTCGTCCACGGCGCGCGGATAGTCACCATCCTCGCCGGGGTAACCGCGCGCAACCTGATCGACGAGCCCGATCTGATGCGCGGCGAGGAAACCCAGCTTGCCGGCGTAGTCGCAGCGGGTGAGGGCGACGGGCTCTATGTCCTGCCCGGCACACACAACAAATGGGTGCTGGTGGAAGGCGGCGCGATCACCCGCTTCCACACATCGATGAGCGGTGAGCTTTACGGCGCGATTGCCGGGCACACGATCCTGCTCGTGCCCGGCGCGGGCGAACCGGGGGCAGGGACCATGTTCGACCACGGCGTGCGCAATGCCCTGCGCCACGGCGCCGCGGGCTTTGCCACGTTGCTGTTCTCGGTCCGCACCCGGCAGGTTCTCGGCGAAATGGCGGAAAGCGACGCGGCCAGCTACCTTTCGGGGTTGGTGATCGGTGCCGACGTGGCTGGCGGACAGGCGATGCTGGCCGAAGCGGGCAGCGCGACGCTGGTCGGCGGGGCGGCACTAGCGGCAAGCTATGCGCGGGCTATTGAACTGGCCGGCGGAACGTCGCGCTCGATTGCCGGCGATGCTGCGGTACTGACGGGTCTGGCGCTGGCCTGGCGGCAACTGTCGGCCTGACGCCAGCAGCGCCAAACCTGCTCGACACGAACGGGTGTGGTTCAGAATGCGGACGCAGCGGACTACTGCGCCGAAATTCCGCCATCCAGCTTGAGCTCCGCCCCGGTCATGAACCTGCTTTCGTCACTGGCGAGATAGAGCACGCCGGCGGCGATCTCCTCCGGCTCGCCCAGCCGTCCCAACGGGATCTGCGCGGCGAGCTTGCCCATGGTCACCTCGCGCGGGACTTCGGTGCTGCGGCGGAAGTTGTCGAGGATCGGGGTATCGACAAAGGCCGGGTGCACCGAATTGCAGCGAATGTCCCAGCCCTGGCTGGCGCAATGGAGCGCCACGGACTTGGTGAGCATCCACACAGCCGCCTTGGAGGCGTTGTAGGGCGTCAGCGTGCCCGCCGCGATCAGCCCGGCGATCGACGATATGTTGACGATGGAGGCGGGTTGGCTGGCCTTGAGCAGTGGCAGCGCCGCCTGGCAGCCGAGGAACACGCCATCGGCATTGATCGCAAAGCTGCGCTTCCACACCGCGAAGCTGGTCGATTCGATGGTCCCGCCCAGACCGATGCCGGCGTTGTTGACCAGCACTGACAAACCATGGAGCTTGCGCGCTGCCATCTCTACCGCCGCTTGCCAATCGTCTTCGCTGGTTACGTCATGCCGGCAGGCAAAGGCCACCTCGCTGTCGACCGCAGCGTTGATGGCATCGGCCTGGATCGCTGCGCCTGACTCATTGATATCGGTCAGCAGCACGGTCGCACCATCTTCGGCCAGACGCCGGGCAATCGCCGCACCCAGCCCCTGGGCTGCACCGGTCACCAGCGCCTTCTTGCCCGCAACTCGTCCCGCCATGGCCTATCTCCCGAGAATTGAAGGACCGAGCAGCATCAGCAGCCGCACGTCGATGCCGTCGCCCAGGGCGCGGCGTTGGTCGACGAACGCGCTCAGGCCGGCAAGCGGCACGCGGTGAACCTTGATGTCCTCGCTGCCCACGCCGCCGCCGGGGCCGACGCGGGTGAGGTCATGCGCGCGCAGGAGGGTAAAGCTCTCTGTGACCATGCCGGGCGAGGAATAGAACTCGCCGACCACATCCATCCGCGCGGCGTGGTAGCCGGTTTCCTCTTCCAGTTCGCGCGCGGCGGCGGTGGTGGCGTCCTCGCCCTCGGCCCCGTCGTCGTCACCAATCAGGCCGGCGGGCAATTCGATGCAATTGCGGCCCAGCGGCACGCGGTATTGTTCGACAAGAATGACATGGTCGTCCGCGTCCACCGCCAGGATCACGGCAGCGCGAATCCCTCGCGCGCGGCTGACGTATTCCCAGCGTCCGCGGACTTTTGCGGCGATGAAGCGCCCTTGCCACACGGTCTCTTCGGGCAGGGCGGCATCGGGATGGGTCATACTTCGATCAACCTGTCAGGCAATTCGTTGATGTCGTTTTCGGAACAGGGGAAGTGTTGCGCAAGCACCGCGCCGACCTGTTCCACCGCCGCGATCATGCCATCGCCGACATGGCCGTGGCGCACGTGCTCCAGCAGGCCGGCCATGGCTTCGCCCCAGACTTCCGGTGCGACCTGCGCGGCGATGGCACTGTCGGCGACGATTTCGGCCCGCCGTTCGCGCATCGACAGGTAGATGAGGATACCGGTGCGGCCATGGGTGCGGCGCTCCGCCCCGACACGGAAGCAGGTGACCGCACGGCGGCGCACCCGGCGGTGCTTGACCGCACCCGGGGTCAGCCAAAGCCGCAGCGGCGTCCACAGCAGCATCAGCCACATGCCGGCGAACTTGAGCAGGGCGACCAGCGCCGCGACGGCGAAAACCTCGCGCGGGTGCCATTGCTGCACCCAGCCACCGGTTAGCCGGTCATAGAGGCCGAGGTAGAAATCCGATGCGACCGCCAGCGCCAACAGCGCGACGAAGGCCATGGCTGCCGACCAGGCCAGGGCGACGTCGCGGTAGGAATCGGATTGCCCGGTGACGATCGTGACGATTTCGCCGGCAGTGCGCTGTTCCGCCGCGTGAACGGCAGCGGAAACACGCTCGCGGTCTTCGGCGGAAAGGATCGGTGCGGTCTGTGCCATGTTGCAGTCTCCTACCAGCTGCCCGACGCGCCGCCGCCGCCGAAGCTGCCGCCGCCCCCGGAAAAGCCGCCACCGCCAAAGCCGCCGCCACCGCCGGAAAAGCCACCGCCACCACCCCAGCCCGATCCGCCGCCGCCCCAGATCACCACCGGACCGGAACCGCGATAGCGCCTGCCGCCGCGCATCGAACGGATGATCGGGATGACGACGAAGAACAGGATGAACAGCAGGAAGATGATCGTCGGCAGGTCAATCGTCGCGCCTTGCGGTTCGGGAGCGGGCTGTGCCTGCGCGGCCAGCGCGCGGGCCTGATCGGGCGGCAGCGCGAGTTGTGCCGCCAAGGCATCAACCCCCGCCTCGATCCCCGCAGGCATGTTGCCGGCGCGGAACTGCGGCAGGATCTGCTTCTGGATCAGCAGGGTGGACCAGCCATCGGTCACGATGCCTTCCAGCCCGTAACCCACCTCGACCCGGACCTTGCGTTCATTGGGCGCGACGATCAGCAGCGCGCCGTCGTTCCTTTCCTGTGACCCAATGCCCCAGGCGCGGCCGAGCCGGTAGCCATAGTCGCTGATCTCGTAACCCTGCAGATCGGGCACCGTCGCGACAACAAGCTGGCGGTGCGACTGGCTGTCGAGCGCTTCCAGCTTCTGGTTCAGCCGCGCCTCGAAATCGGGCGGCAGAATGTTCGCCGCATCGACCACGCGCCCGCTGAGCGGCGGAAAGGTCTGCGCCAGCGCCGGGTTGGTCATCGCCGCAAGGGCGACGAGCAGCAGCCCCGCCAGCCAGCGAGCGAACATCACAGGGCGGATACGCCCGGCCCGGCCGAGCATGGCCTCATCCTCCGTCAGAGCTTGCCTTCAAGGCTGGGCGCGACTTCCGCGCCGGGGGTGGCGGCCTGGTAGGGGACCATCGGCTTGGAGCCGTAGATCACCTTGGCACCGATGGCGTCGGGGAAGGTACGGATGGTGGTGTTATAGCTCTGCACCGCCTGATTGTAGTCCCGCAGGGCCACGCGGATGCGGTTCTCCTGGCCTTCGATCTGGCCCTGCAGCATCTGGTAGTTGTCGATGCTCTTGAGCGTCGGATAGGCCTCGACATTGGCGAGCAGCCGGCCAAGCCCGCCGATCGATGTGGAGAGCTGGTTCTGCGCGGCCTGGAATGCGGCCATCTTGGCCGGGTCGGTCAAGTCGCCGGGATTGATCTGCACCGAGGTTGCCTTGGCCCGCGCTTCGACTACCCCGACGAGGATACCCTTTTCCTGTCCGGCAGCACCCTTGGCGACAGCGGCGAGGTTGGGGATCAGGTTGGCGCGTTCCTGGAAGGCGGCCTGAACGTCGGCCCACTTGGCCTTGGCATTTTCCTCAGCCGTGGGCACCGAGTTGATACCGCAGGCCGAAAGGCTGAGCGCTGCGGCGCTGACTACGGCGAAACGACCGAAGCGGAAGTTTTGCGAAACCGGCATGGCATGTGTTCCCCTCTGCCGATAGCGAACGTCGCCCGGCTGCATGTGCGGAAGATAGTGACATGCCCCGGCTGCGCAAGCCGTCTGGCACCGAAAGTTACAACCGCAATCGGTTGTTGTGACGTCATGACTTTTGTGGCAGCAGTTTCGCCAAGGTAATAAGAGAAGGGGAAAATCGCATGGGTATGGTTTCGGAGTTCAAGGAATTCATCGCCAAGGGCAACGTCCTGGATCTCGCCGTCGGCGTGATCATCGGCGCGGCTTTCGGCAAGATCGTAACCTCGCTGACCGATGACATCATCATGCCGATCATCGGCAGGATTTTCGGCGGCCTGGACTTTTCGGCCAAGTACATTGTCCTTAGCGGCACGGTAGCCGATGGCACGCCGCTGGCCGAAGCGCGCAAGGCTGGGGCCAACGTGCTCGCCTATGGCAGCTTCGTCACGGCGATCCTCAACTTCCTGATCATGGCCTGGGTGATCTTCATGATCGTCAAGGCAGCAAACCGCGCCATGCCGCCGGCACCCGCCGCGCCTGCCGGGCCGAGCGAAGTGGATCTCCTCACCGAAATCCGCGATTCGTTGAAGAAGTAACTCGATGCAAGAGCGTCCTTTCAGGCGCTCGCAACGACAGGGAAAGGGCGGGGCTGCGGCTCCGCCCTTTTCATTTGCGCGCGAGTGTCTATATGGGTCCTGCCGGTTTCGACCGGCTATGGTGATAAACTGCGGCGTGCAATAGGCGCAGCGGACCCGGGGGCGGTACCCGGCGGCTCCACCACCACCACCCGGTATCCAGGCCGGGGCCTGCGTTGTCGCAGGGTGATGACGGGGCCGAACTAGGATCGACGTGTGTTGAAAAGCGCTGTTTTTGCCCGGGCTGAGTAACCCGTTCAAGGCTCAAAACCCAATAAGTGCCAACGACAACGACGCACTTGCTCTCGCCGCGTAATTCTAGGGGCTAACGCCCTGAAGTTACAAAGCTAGAACGCGGTTGGACCGACCGGTCAACAGAACGGATTCCGGGGGCCCGGGGTGGGCCTAGCAACAGAACCACCCCACTATTCCTGCATCGCTCCGCATCGCCACGCAGCATTTTCGATCAACCGCCGTCTTGTGCCGACCGGCGCTGCGCTGGCCTGTTGTCCGTGTTCGTCCGGCCTGTAACCTGCACAGGCAAAAGCGAACCGGGAGATGACGCCATGATCTTTGCTGCCAGCCTGTTGCTGAGCCTGAATGGCATCGCCGACGCCAGTGCCGGGTCGCCTCCGATCACAACCCCCGCCGCGTCAACCTGCGCAGCCCAGACCATAACCGTCGGGGGGCTGCCGCTTTGGGTTGATGCCCAGGGAAGTGGCATGGCGACGGTGGTGTTCGAATCGGGCAACGGCAACGATTCAACAGTGTGGGACGCGATCGAGCCACAGGTACGCGCCAAGGGCCTGCGCACCTTTCGCTATGATCGCCGGGGTTATGGCCGCAGCGCGCATTTCGCGCAGGAGCGCTACAGCCTGGCCATGGACATTGCGGTGCTTGAGGCGGCGCTGGACCAGTGCCGGATTGCCGGGCCGATCATTTATGTGGCCCACAGCTATGGCGGCGCGCTGGCCGTAACGGCGGCGCGCCGCAATCGGCGGATCGCCGCGCTGGTGCTGGTTGATGCCATCGTTCCCGGCACCGAAACGCCCGCCAGGGTTCGCGCGACCTTGCAGGAGGTCCGCCCGCAATATGCCGAAGTGCGCCAGCAGGCACCCGATCTTGCGCGCACCGTGATTCCGATCATGGAGGCCTGGCCGCAGACCATGGCCAGGGTGAACCGAACGCCGGTTTCGCGGAACCTGCCCATCGTTGACATCGTCGCGACCGGCGGGGGCGGCGACCCCAAAGCTGCCGACATCGAGCATTGGCATGAAGCCCATAGCCGGTTCGTGGCGCAGGCACCGACACAGCGCAGCTACGTTGCAGCCTCGGGCAGTGGTCACAAGGTGATGAATGATCGGCCCGAACTGGTCATCGATGCCATCGACGCAATGGCGCGCCGGGTATCCGGCAAATCGCCGCAATAGCGCCCGGCGTCAGAACACGCTCTCCGGGTTCTCCGCCAGCCGCTTTTCGTGCTTGAGGCAATCGAGTATCTTGCCCCCTGCCATGAACACCGCGCCGGTGCAGGCGAGGAACAGCAGCTTGCCGCCGAAGCCGGGAAAGCGGGTTAGGTAGACCGAACCGCGCTCCACCGCGCCCAGCGCGAGCGCATAGATGATCAGGTACGCCTCAAGGGGAGTCTTGATCTGAAACAGGCGACCGATCTTGTGGAACATTCTTAACCCCTCGATTGCCAATCTATCAGCAACCACCGTGCCAGATGCGGTTTTCCGCCGCCAGTCCTGGTTAAGGCGTAACCGGGTGTAAAGCCGCTCGACAGTGCCGGGCAAGCGGTCAGCCGAGTTCGCCCAGATCGAGCGCATCGAGCAGCGTTGCCCGGGCGGCGATCACCTGCTCAGTCAGGCTTGCGCTGGCGAGTCCACCCGGATCGATCGCTTCGGGCCAGTGGGCGGCAATCACGCGTTCGATGGTGTCCGCCCTCCGCTCGCTTAGCAGGAAACGCGGATCGACCGTGGCGGGATCGGCCACCACGCGCAGCCGCAGGCAGGCCGGTCCGCCGCCGTTGGCCATCGACTGGCGCACATCTACCGGCAGCACCCGGCGGATCGGTCCGTTGGAGGCAAGGTGCGCGTCCGGCCAGCCGCGCACTGCCGGATTTTCCCAAGCCTCCAGCGGGACGACCAGCGCCTGCTCGCCGGCGGGCAGGGTCAGCAATTGGGCGTTGAACAGGTAGCTCCTGATCGCCTGTTCCAGCGACACCGCGCTGGCGGGCACGATCACGATTTCCACCTCGGGCATGGCCGCGCGGATCGCGGCATAGGTCGCATCCGGTTCGGCGAAGGCTTGTTCGTGGGCGAACAGCACTCGCTCGTTGGCCACGGCGACCACATCGTTGTGGAACGCCCCGGCAGCGATGGCTTCGGTGCTTTGTTCGATGAACAGGACGCGCGCCGGGTCCAGCCCGTGCAGCCGCGCCACGGCCCGGCTTGCCTGCTCGTGCTGGCGCGCGGGGAATGTGCCGCCGCTTCGGCCATAGACGAACAGTTCCAGTCCTGGCGCGCCATGCGCCGGACACAGCCGCATGTGGTTCGCCGCGCCTTCGTCACCGAACGAGGGCGGGACCGGGGCGTGGAGCGCAAAATGCGCGCTGTCGGCAAATATCAGCGCCAGTTGCCGGGCAGTATCGGGCCACTCCTGCGCGCGGTGCGGCATGGTGACGAGGTTGGCCGGGGTCAGGTGGCAGCGCTGGTCCGCCGTATCGGGAGCGGGTGAGACCGTGGCGGCATTGGCGGTCCACATCGACGAGGCAGACCAGGCTGCGGCGGTCAGGCGCGGGTCGGTGGCGGTGTGCGCACCCAGCGCGGCAAGGAACTGCAAATTGGGCCGGGGCAGGGGCACGAAGAAGCCCTGCGCCAGCCCGAGCGCCAGATTATGCCGCATCTTCGCCAGCCCCTGCAAGGCCGCCGCGCGCGGCTGCGAGGCAAGGCCAGCATGCCGCGCCGACGCGAGGTTGCCCAGGCTGAGTCCGGCATAGTTGTGGCTGGGGCCGACGATGCCATCGAAGTTGATTTCTTGAAGGCTCACCGTGCCACGCTCCACACCATGTCGCCTTCCTTCACACCCAGCGCCTCGGCGGCGGTCGTGTCGATCACCACGCCGCCGGTGCGGGCCTCCATCGCGCCGAAGCAGCAGCGGAAACTGTCCAACCGGCCTGTTGCCAGCAGCGCCTTGGTGCCACGTTCCAGCGCGGTGGATACCACCGCCGCCTGCCGCGCCCCGGCGACACTTTCCACCTTGTCAGTCTTGGCGGTCATCGTTGGTCCGCCGTCGAAAATGTCGACATAGCCTTCGTAGGCGAAGCCTTCCTCTTCCAGCATCCGCATCGCCGCGCGGCCCGAAGGGTGCGGTAGACCGATGGCGGTGCGCGCGCTATCGGGCAGCATGGCGATATAGACCGGGTGCTTGGGCATCAGGTCGGCGATGAACTGGTTGCCGTTGATCGCGTTGAAGTAGTCGGCCTCCTGAAAACTCATGCCGAAGAATCGGCCGGCAACACCGTCCCAGAATGGCGATCCGCCGCGCTCGTCGATGATGCCGCGCAGCTCGGCCAGCACCCGGTCACCGAAGCGCTTGCGGTGCATGGCGATGAACAGATAGCGGCTGCGCGCCAGCAGCATGCCCAGCCCCCCGGCGCGTTCGGAGGGATGGAGGAACAGCCCGCCGACCTCGCTCGACCCTTCGAGATCGGTGACAAGGCTGAGCATTTCGGCGCGGAAGGTGCGGCCCAGTTCCTTGGAATGCTGCGTTAGGGTGGTGAGGCGGTAGGAGTAGAACGGCCAGGTCTGCCCCACCCGGGTAAACAGCTGCGCGGTGCCGCGTACTTCGCCGGTCTCGACGTTTTCCAGCACCAGGACGTAGAGCTCATCCGCCACATCGTCATCGCTGCGGCCATAGGCCTCTGCCGAACGTTCCAGCTTGGCGGTGAGCGATTTGCGGTCGGGCGGCAGGTTGGTGAAACCGCCTCCGGTGAGCTTGGCCATCTCGTATAGCGGCTGCAGGTCATCGGTGCGCGCGGTGCGGATGCGGAAGGTCAAAGCGGTGCTCCGGTGGCGAGACGGTGAAGGACAAGCGCGGACAGCGCGGCGCGTTCGGCAAGGCTGGGAACGATCAGGTATTCGTCCGGCGAATGGATCGCCCCGCCGCGCACGCCCATGGTATCGACCACGGGCACACCGCAGGCGGCGATGTTGTTGCCATCACAGACCCCGCCCGAATGCTGCCAGCCTATAGTCTGGCCCAGCGCCGCGCCGCAGTCGCGCACCAGGATGAAGAGGTATTCGGCGCGCGCATCGAGCGGCTTGGGCGGGCGGCTGATGCCGCCGTGGCGGTGGATGGCGACACCGTGCGCCGCCTCGACCTCTGCCACCAGACTCGCCGCACCCGCCTCGAAATGAGCCGCTGCCTCGGCGTCTCGCAGGCGGATGTTGAAGCGCAGCACGGCATGATCGGGCACGACGTTGTTGGCGCTGCCGCCGTCGATCCGCGCCGGATTGATCGCCAGCCCGTCGCGCTCCAGCGCTTTCAGTCCCAGCGCTAGCGCGGCGGCGGCGACCAGCGCATTGCGCCCGTCCTGCGGGTTGCGTCCGGCGTGGGCGGAGCGACCGGTGACGATCCAGCTGTAATTGCCGCTGCCCCCGCGCGATCCGGCCAGGGTGCCGTCGGGCAGTGCAGAGGGCTCATAGGTCAGGGCTGCCGCCTTGCCGCGCGCCAGTTGGGCGATCAGCGGGGCGGAGGCGAGGCTGCCGACCTCCTCGTCCGAGTTGATCAGCACGTCATAACCCACATGACCGGCAGCCGGGCTACGCTCGAAGGCGGCCAGGGCGGCCAGGATCACCGCGATGCCACCCTTCATGTCCGCAACGCCGGGACCATTCAACGTGGTCCCATCCAGCCAGGTCAGCTGCTGGAAGGGCGACGTTGCGGGATAGACGGTGTCCATGTGCCCGGTCAGCAGGAAGCGCCGTTCGGCTTCGGGGCGGACGGACAGCACCAGATGCTGGCCGAAGCGCTGGTCAACCTCGCTACCATCGGCGGCGATGGCCGTGACCGGGGCGGGATCGACAAGCCTCAACTCTCCCGGCAGGAGCGTAAAAGCATCGGCCAGCAGCGCGGCCTGTGCCGCCAGTCCGGCAAGGTTTCCTGTCCCGGTGTTGACCGCGCACCACGCCTCCACCTGACGCAGCATCGCCGCGCCGTCGATCGCGGCAAGGAGGTTGGCCTCAAGGCTGGCAAGCTGTTGCATGTGAAACCAGTGTAGCGGGCGGAATGGCAAGCGCAACACCCTCGCCCTCCCGATCCACGCCGGTCAGTCTACGACCAACGTAGCGTTGCAATCCTTCGCTCGCTGCGCCATAGGCCGGGCCGTTCCTCCCCAGGGCATTTCGACAAACCGGCCAACCGTGCGGAGTGCCCCGCGCGGCGGCCCGCAATGCATGGTGGATTACATGAACGAGCGCACTGTCCGGTCAGGGTTGCAGGTCGATACCCGGCTGGCCGCATTCATCGATGACGAGGTTCTGGCGTCCATCGGACAGGACGCAAAAGCGTTCTGGCAGGGCTTCGCCGCGCTGGTGGCGGACTTCGCCCCGAAGAACCGCACGCTGCTGGCCAAGCGGGATGACATGCAGGCGCAGATCGATGCCTGGCACGGCGCGCGCGCGGGCAAGCCGGTCGATATGGCCGAATACCAGACCTTCCTGCGCGAGATCGGCTACCTCGTGGCCGAACCGGATGCCTTCACCATCGGCACGCGCGGTGTTGATGCCGAGATCGCGACCATGGCCGGCCCGCAACTGGTGGTGCCGGTGCTCAACGCGCGGTTCCTGCTCAACGCCGCCAATGCGCGTTGGGGCAGTCTGTATGATGCGTGGTACGGCACCGACGCGCTCGATGCGCCGGCGGCACGCCCGGGCGGCTATGACGAAGCGCGCGGCGCGGCGGTGATCGCGGCGGGGCGCCGGTTCCTGGACGAGACGATCCCCGGCTGGGAAGGCGCGCTCACGGGCAGTGCGTGCCCGCACAGCTTCGCGACCCGCGATGGCGGCGTTCTGTTCCAGAACAATGGCCTGCACATCGAACTGGTGATCGACCGCGATCATCCGGTGGGCAAGAGCGACGCGCTGGGCATTGCCGACATCGTGCTCGAATCTGCACTGACGACGATCTGCGACCTTGAAGACTCGATTGCCGCCGTCGATGCCGAAGACAAGCTCGCCGCCTATCGCAACTGGCTGGGCGTGATCCGGGGCGATCTGGCCGATACCTTCGACAAGGGCGGCAAGACGATGACCCGCCGCCTCAACGGAGACCGTGAATGGATCGCGCCTTCCGGCTCCCCGTTCAGGCTGCCGGGCCGGAGCCTCCTGTTCGTCCGCAATGTCGGCCACCTGATGACCAACCCGGCGATCCTGTTGCCCGACGGCAGCGAGATTCCCGAAGGCATCATGGATGCAGTCATCACCAGCGCCATCGGCAAGATCGACGTGCTGGGCCTCGGCCAATACCGCAACAGCCGCGAAGGCAGCATCTACATCGTCAAGCCCAAGATGCACGGGCCGGAGGAATGCGGCTTTACCAACGATCTGTTCGGCGCGGTGGAAGCGCTGCTCGGCCTGCCGCCGCTGACCATCAAGGTCGGCGTGATGGATGAGGAACGGCGCACCTCCGCCAACCTCGCCGCTTGCATCCATGCCGTGCGTGACCGGGTGGCCTTCATCAACACTGGCTTCCTCGATCGCACCGGCGACGAGATCCACACCTCGATGCGTGCCGGTCCGATGATCCGCAAGGCGGCAATGAAGGGCAGCGACTGGATCGCGGCCTATGAAAAACGCAATGTCGCCATCGGTTTGGCGTGCGGTCTTTCCGGTCGCGCGCAGATCGGCAAGGGCATGTGGGCCGCGCCTGACATGATGCATGACATGATGGCGCAGAAGATCGGCCACCCGAAGTCCGGCGCGAATACCGCCTGGGTGCCGTCGCCCACCGCCGCGACGCTGCACGCGATGCATTACCATCAGGTCGGCGTGTTCGATGTGCAAAAGACACTGGCGGCCGAGCCGGTGCCGCCTCTGGATGCCTTGCTGACCATTCCGTTGGGCATCGGCATCAACTATTCCGCCGATGAGGTTCGTGAGGAACTGGACAACAACGCGCAAGGGCTGCTCGGCTATGTCGTGCGCTGGATCGACCAGGGCGTCGGTTGTTCCAAGGTGCCCGACATCAACGACGTGGGCCTGATGGAAGACCGGGCCACGCTGCGTATTTCCAGCCAGCACATGGCTAACTGGCTGCTCCACGGGGTCTGCACAACGGAGCAGGTGATGGACTCGCTGCGGCGCATGGCGGCCAAGGTTGATGCGCAGAACGCCGGCGATCCGGCCTATGTGCCGCTGACCGGCAACGAAGACGGCGCGGCATTCCGGGCGGCCTGCGATCTGGTGTTCAAGGGAGTGGAGCAGCCGAGCGGCTACACCGAGCCGCTTCTGCATATGTGGCGTCGGCGGAAGAAGGGGTGATCCTGCCCCCCTTCCGGCGAGGAGGGGGAAAAAGGGGGTCTTACCCTTCGGCCAGTTCCGCCAGCTCCAGCCAGCGTTCCTCGGCGGCTTCCTTCTCCGCGCGGGCGGCTTCCAGCGCCTTGGTCAGCGCGGCGAACTTTGCCGGATCGCGTGTATAAAGTGTAGCGTCGGACAGCGCGTCCTCGTCGCGGGCGATGGCCTTCTCGATTTCTTCGATCCGTCCGGGCAGCAGATCGTAGTCGCGCTGGTCCTTGTACGACAGTTTGCCCTTTCGCGGGGCAGGGGCCTCGACCGGAGCCGGAGCACTACTGGCCGGGGAGGTGGATTTCGCCGGCCTGACGGACGCGAGCCGTTCCTTGCGCTGCTTTTCCCAGTCGGCGTAGCCACCGGCAACGATGTCCACCTTGCCGCTGCCGTCGAGCCCGAGCGTGACGGTCACCGTGCGATCAAGAAAATCGCGGTCGTGGCTGACGATCACCACGGTGCCGTCATAGTCGGCGATGACTTCCTGCAGCAGGTCGAGCGTTTCGAGGTCAAGGTCGTTGGTCGGCTCGTCGAGCACCAGCAGGTTGGAGAACCGCGCAAACTCGCGCGCCAGCAACAGCCGCGAGCGCTCGCCGCCAGAAAGGGTGCCGATCCGGGCATCGACGAGTTCGGGGTCAAACAGGAAATCCTTGAGATAGCCCTGGATATGCTTGCGCACCCCGCGCACGTCGATCCAGTCCCCGCCCTCTGCCAGAATGTCGCGCACGCGCTTTTCGGGCGACATCAGGCTGCGCTGCTGGTCGATCATCACCCCGTTCAGCGTCTTGGCCAGCGTTACCGTGCCCTCGTCAGGCGCCAGTTCTCCGGTCAGCAGCTTGAGCAAGGTAGTCTTGCCCGCGCCGTTGCCGCCGACCAGACCGATCCGGTCACCGCGCTGGATGCGCAGGGAAAAATCCTTGATGATGGCGCGGTCGCCAAACCGCTTGGTCACCTTGTCCGCGACGATCACCGACTTGGTCTTGCTGTCGTCGCTGGCGATCTGCATTTTCGCTGCGCCGGCCGGACTGAGCATGGCGGCGCGCTGGGCGCGCATTTCCCAGAGCTTTTCCAGTCGGCCCTGATTGCGCTTGCGCCGCGCAGTGACGCCGCGTTCCAGCCAGTGCGCCTCAAGCTTGAGCTTGGCATCGAGCTTGTCCGCCGCACGGGCCTCCTCGGCGTAGATCTGCTCCATCCACGCTTCGTAGCCGCCGAAGCCCACTTCCTTGCGGCGGATGCTGCCCCGATCAAGCCACAGGGTTGCGCGGGTCAGCCGCTCCAGGAAGGTACGGTCATGGCTGATGACCAGAAAGGCGCCATTGTAGCGGCTCAGCCAGCCTTCCAGCCAGTCGATGGCGGCAATGTCGAGGTGGTTGGTCGGCTCGTCCAGCAGCAGCAGGTCGGGCTCCATCGCCAGTGCGCGAGCGATGGCGGCGCGGCGACGCTCGCCGCCCGATGCGCTGTCCGCCGGGCGATCCATGTCGATGCCAAGCTGGCCGGCGATGGCCTCAACCTCGTGCCGGGCAGGGGCGTCCTTGCCTGACAGCGCGAAGTCCATCAGCGTGTCGAACCCGGTAAAGAACGGGTCCTGCTCCAGCGTGACGATCTTCGTTCCCGGCTGGATCGAACGCTTGCCCTTGTCAGCCTCGATCATGCCGGCGACGAGCTTGAGCAGCGTGGTCTTGCCCGCGCCGTTGCGCCCGATCAGCGCCAGACGATCCCTGGGGCCAATTGCCAGGTCCAGGTCCTGGAACAGCCAGCCGGCCCCCTGATGGAGCGAAAGTCCTTCCCAGCTCAAGATCGGTGCAGCGGCCATGGTCGCGGCGCTTAGGGGGCGGCGCGCGGCTTGACAAGGTGCGTTGCCGTTCAGGCAGGAGGCGGTAAACATGAACGCCAACATCCGGCCACATTCACATCTTGTTCAAACCGAAAGGCTTAGGCAAAGCACCATCATGCGTAGCTTGCTTTCCATCCTTGCCCTGGCGCTTCTCGCACCCGCCGTGCCGGCGCAGGCCGGTCCGCCGTCGGCCGACGAGCAGGGGCAGGTACGCCGCGAAATTCGTGCCGGCAACGTCCGCCTGCTGCGTGACATAGAGCGGCGCGTGCTGCCCGCGATGCCCGGCATGCAATATCTCGGGCCTGAATATGACCCGACCGCCATGGCTTATCGCCTGAAATTCATCCATGACGGGCGCGTGGTCTTCGTCGACGTCGATGCGCGTTCGGGCGAGATCATCCACCAGTCGCGCTGAGAGTTGTCTGTTCGGGCTGGGACCGTTCCGACCCTGGTCGGATAACTCAAGCCCGCCCGGCTTGACGCTTTCGGCCTGACAGCCCATCTCTGCGGCATTCCACAGGGGAACATCAATGCGCATCCTGATCGTCGAGGACGAACCCACTCTCGGCAAGCAACTGAAGTCCACGCTGGAGCAGACCGGCTATGCGGTCGATCTGTCGGTCGATGGCGAAGACGGCCATTTCATGGGCTCGACCGAAGACTATGACGCGGTGATCCTCGATCTTGGCCTGCCCGAGATCGACGGGCTGACCGTGCTGGGCATGTGGCGCAAGGAGGGACGGACTTTCCCGGTGCTGGTGCTGACCGCGCGTGACAGCTGGTCTGACAAGGTGGCCGGGCTGGATGCCGGGGCGGATGACTATCTCGCCAAGCCCTTCCAGACCGAGGAACTGATCGCCCGGCTGCGCGCGCTGATCCGGCGCGCTTCGGGCAACAGCTCGTCCGAACTCACCGCTGGTGACGTGCGGCTTGATACCCGCTCGGGCCGGGTGACGCTGAACGGCGAGCCGGTGAAGCTCACCGCGCAGGAATACAAGCTGCTGTCCTACCTGCTGCACCACAAGGGCAAGGTGGTCAGCCGCACCGA
>JAGWTB010000056.1 GCA_028869175.1 Sphingomonadales bacterium | reverse complement strand
CCGCCCGAAACGAATGCCACGCGGCCCTGCAGCCGCTGCGAACCCAGATTGCTCATACACCCATCATCCCTGCCGTGGTTGCACCATCGATTACATATTCGCTGCCCGAGACGAAGGATGCCTCGTCGCTGGCCAGCCAGGCGACCAGCCCGGCGATTTCGTCCACCCGCGCCATCCGCTTCAGCGGAGACATGCCTTCATAGGCACCGCGCGTTGCCGCCGGATCGGGGGTGCCGTCGATCAGGTTCTGGATCATCGCGGTCTCGACCACGCCGGGTAGAATCGCGTTGACCCTGATCTTGTAGCCCTGATTGCCGCAGTGCACCGCCGCCGACTTGGTCAGCGCCACAACCGCCGCCTTCGACACCGAATAGGCGACGAAATTGCCCATGGCGCGATGCGCGTTCATCGAGGAATTGATCACGATCGAGCCGGTCGGTCCTTCGGGATTGCGCTTCATCGCCCGAATGGCATGCTGGACGGTGAGCATGACCCCGGTCTGGTTCACGCCGATGACGTTCTCCCAACCCTCGATGCCGATGTCTTCGACCGATCCATCGCCGTGTTCGGTGCCGGCATTGGCGAAGGCAATGTCCAGCCGCCCGTGCTCCTTGAGGATCGAGTCCATCAGCGCCGGCCATGCCGCCGCTTCCTGCACCCGGTGGCGCACGAAGCGGGCACCGGTCTGCGCGACGAGATCGGCGGCGGCCGCCTCGTTCGATCCGGTGAACACCACCTGCGCGCCTTCCGCCGCGAGCCGGGCGACGGTGCCCGCGCCAATTCCCGAAGTCCCGCCCGTCACCAGCGCGACCTTGCCTTGCAGCCGTTTCGTCACGGCACTCTCCCACGTTGCTATGCGGCGTGGTTTGGCCGATATTTCGCCCGCTGCAACCTATGCTTTCGGCAAGGTGACGCGGCCTTGGGGCAGGGCCACAACAGCCGGCACAACATGACACCCTGGGGTAGAAGGATTCGCGCGCATGGCTGAAATGGACCCGGCATTGGGGCAGGATCGCTGCCCCGGCACCAGCTGGAATGACCTGATGGCCAGCGATTCGCGCCCCGCGCCCGCGATCCTGACCGAGGAAAGCTACAGCTACCTCGGCTCCGAACCGCTCGACGCAGCGCGCTATACCAGCGAGGAGTTCGCCAGGCTCGAGCGCGAGCGGATGTGGCCCTACGTGTGGCAGTACGCCGCGCGCGAGGAAGACCTGCCCGAGGCGGGTGACTTCGTGGTTTACGAGAACGCCGGGCGTTCGTGGCTGCTGTCGCGGCAGGACGATGGCTCGATCAAGGCCATGGCCAACGTCTGCCTCCACCGCGGCCGCAAGCTGCGCACCGAGGACGGCACGGCGGACAGCTTCATCTGCCCGTTCCACGGCTTCCAGTGGGGCAAGGACGGGACCTATCAGGGCAATCCCTGCCCGTGGGACTTCAAGCACCTCGAAAACGAGGACATGGCGCTGCCCGAAGCCGAAGTGGCGCGCTGGCAGGGCTATGTCTTCATCCGCGAGGCGAAGGGCGGGCCGAGCATCGAGGAGTTCCTTGCCCCGCTGCCCGAACACTTCAAGCGCTGGAACCACGGCGAATGCACCACGGTGATCTGCGTCGCCAAGGAAGTGGCGGCGAACTGGAAGGTCACTGCCGAGGCGTTCATGGAAGCCTGGCACACGCTGGTCACCCACCCGCAGATCCTCGCCTTCACCGGCGACTGCAACGGGGCCTACTGGTTCTGGGGCGACAACATCAACGTCAACCACGTGCCCTTCGGCGTGCTCAGCCCGCACCTCGATCCGGATGGCAAGAGCCAGCAGTGGATCGTCGACGAATTCATCAAGTACAACGGGCGCTCGTCGGACAACTACGATCCCTCGGGCGATCCCTACGCGGTGCAGGTGCCCGATGGCATGACCGCCCGGGCGGCGCTGGGTGCGGCCTTGCGCACCGCCTATGCCGAACAGGCGGGCTACAGCCTTGACCACGCGACCGATGCCGAACTGATCGACGCGCTGGTCTACAACGTGTTCCCCAACTTCGCGCCGTGGGGCGGCTTCATGCCGAACATCGTCTACCGCTGGCTGCCCGGCAAGACGCCCGATACCTGCGTGATGGAAGTGCGCGTGCTGGCGCGGATCAAGCAGGGCGAACCGATCCCGCGCGCGGTGCCGCGCAACACGCTGCGGCTCGACCAGAAGTGGACCGAAGCGCCGGAACTGGGCGGGCTGGGCGCGGTGTTCGAACAGGACATGGACAACCTGCCCTTCGTCCAGGAAGGCCTCCACGCCTCGGTCAATGGCAAGGTCCACCTCGCCAACTACCAGGAGATCCGCCTGCGCCAGTTCCACCGCACGATGGACAAGTACATTTCGGGCGAACTGGGGAAGAAGGCGTAGCGGTCAGATGCCCGAGATCAGCATGTCGAGCGCGGCCATGATGCGGTAGTGCTCGTCGCTGAGCGAGCAGATGCGGCGACCGAGTTCGGAGACGGGCATGGTCGTCGCGTATTGCGTAAAGAAGATCAGTTGCTGCCCGTCGATTTCGAATGCCGGGTTGAGTCGGTGAACGATCTGAAGCCCGCTTTCCGGTTCGATCAGCGGAACGACAAAGCGACTTTGGACGTGTGACAACAGGTCAGCCTGGCAATCGATCACGGTTTGGTTGTGCGCCGTGCGGTAGACGTCGAACTGGGCCATCAAAACATCCGGTAGCGGGCGAGCGGCAGCCCGTTGCGCTCAACCCATTCGTTGTTCGATTCGATCGCCGCCCGATTCTCTTCCAGCCACTTCTCCCGCCGCCGCGCGGTGAGTTCGGCGACCACGCCCTTTTCGGCGGCCTTGGAAATGTTGACGCCAAGCGCCTTGGCCTCGGCAACGACGTCCGCCGGGAGGGAAATGTTGGTCGACTTTTTCTGCGGGTTACCCATGCGCATATAATCTGCGCATCTTTCGCCCCCGTCAAGTCGCCACCTGACCAAAAGGGGGATTGCTCCCCGCCGGCTTGCCCCCCATCCATCGGCAAAACGAGGAGAGCCATGCCATGACCGAGGAAGTCCATCCGCCCCGCATCAATTGCGTCCTCATCTGCGGCGGGGTGTGGCACGATATGGATTTCGCCCGGCTGGAACTGCTCAAGCTGCTGGCCGAGGACCCGGCGGTGCGTACCCGGGTGTTCGAGAACTATGAGAACACCGCCGCGATTGCCGAGGCCGACGTTCTCATCACCTATACCTGTGACGTCACTCCTTCGCTCAAGGCGCAGGAAGTGTTGCGCGACTGGGTGGCGAAGGGCGGGCGCTGGTATGCGCTGCATGGCACCAACTCGGTGCTGCGCCTGCTCGAGAATGGCCTGTGGGACGCACCGCGCTGGGCGCCGCTGATGATGGACCTGCTGGGCAGCCAGTTCATCTCGCACCCGCCGATTGCTCCCTATACCGTCACCGTCGCCGATCCGGGGCACCCGCTGGTGCAGGGCATAGAGCCGTTCGAGACCACCGACGAACTCTATCACATGGAACTGCACGGCGATCTGCACGTGCTGCTCGAAACCGAATGCACCGAGGATGGCACCGGCTTCGTCGAGGCGGCGGACGCCAAGGGGGTGCATCCGGTGATGTACATCAAGCCGCACGGCAAGGGCGCGGTGCTCTACAACACGCTGGGCCATTGCCGGGGGCACTATGACCTGCAACCGATGCTTGACTGGTGGCCGTCGATAGATCGCTGCGCCTGGGACCTGCCGGTGTTCTATGACCTGCTGCGGCGCGGTATCGGCTGGATCAAGGCGCGCGAGCGGGTCTGATCCGCGCGCCCGGCCGATTCACATCACGCCGGCGAACCGGTCCAGCGCGACTTCGGGCCCGACCGGCCACCGCGAGAGCACCAGCAGGCGCTTGTGCGCGTGGCCGATGGACAGTTCGTCGGTCACGCCCATGCCGCCGTGGAACTGGATCATCTCGTGTCCCAGCGTGATCGAGGCAGGGCCGATGAAAGCGCGCGCACCGGCAACCGCTCCGGCAAAGTCCGCCGACCCCCAAGACACTTGCGCCAAGTTGAGCAGCGCGCGTGCCTGTTCGATCACCGCATATTGCGTGACCATGCGGTGCTGCACGGCCTGGAAACTGCCCAGCCGGGCACCGAACTGCTCGCGCGTGCCAAGGTATTCGCGCGTTTCGGCGAAGATGCGCTCCATGATGCCGAGAGCTTCGGCGCTGCGGGCAAGATCGGCGAGGGCTTCGGTTTCGGCCAGGGTCGCCGCATCGCCGTTCAACGGGCAAGCTTCCACGCTGTCCAGCGTCAGCGATACAGCGACACTGCCGTCGGCCATGCGCCAGCGTTGCCCGGCTAGCCCGGGCGCATCGGCGGAGACGAAATGGAAGCCCAGCCCCTTGGCACCGTCGGCGCGGCCACTTTGACGGGCGGAAACGATATAGCCGTCCACTCCGCCGCCTGCCGCGACGCAGGATTTGGCCCCGGTCAGGCGCACTCTGTCGCCGCTCGGCTGCGCGCTGCATTCGACCCATAGCAGGCCGGGCCGCGCACCGGCTTCGGCGTGGGCCAGGGCGATTCTGCGGGTGCCGTCCAGCAGGCCCGGCAGCCATTCTTCGCGCAGCGCAGCAGGTGCCGTGGCGGCGAACAGGCGGGCGGCCAGCAGGACATTCTCGATCACCGGTTCGACCGCCAGCCCGCGACCGAGCGCTTCGAACACCGTGGCGACGCCGGTAGCATCCAGAGCCATTCCGCCGCTTTGAGCCGGCAGCGGCGCGGCGAGCAGGCCCAGTTCACCCAGCAGCGCCCAGTTCTGCGGCGAAAAGCCGTCAGGCGCGGCCAGACAGGCGCGGCGACGGTCGATGTCGTAGTGATCGACGACGAAGCGCTCGGCGAGCGCCTTGAGCAATTCCTCGTCTTCGCTGAGATCGAAATTCAACGCAAATTCCCCTTGTGGCGAGAGGCAATACCACCTTCGCGGGCGGTGCCACGCTGGGCAAAAGGTCAGGTGCGGGGCGATTGTGCGGCGGGGCAAGGCAGGGTAGAACCTGCAAAACACATCACATCCGGGGAGCAGGCCGCTGCTAACGCAAGAGCGTATCGATGCCGTCAGGATCAGCGTGCCGCAGGACATCCGTCGTGCGGCGGAGGCCCTGCACGCCATCGCCAGCGAATGCGCCATGCGCGCGGCCCCGGCGCATGACATTGCCGACAAACGCACCCCGGTGGATGCCGATGGCAATGTGCTGGCCAGCGACGTGTTCGGCTGGTCGGGCGATGAAAAGGTGTGGTGGCGCAATTCACGCATCGCCCTCGATTCGCCGCTCACCACCGCCTGCCGGTTCGAAAGCCAGCCGTTCTGGGTGAATGCTGCCGGGTTTCACCTGCGGCAGCCCAATTCCTACCTCTCGTCGATCGACCTCGCCAATTTCGAGCATCGCGCGATGACCCGCGCGGCCATCGTCGTGCCGGTGCATCTGCCCTTTGGCCAGATCGGCGCGGTGAGCTTCAATCCGCTCGATTCGTCGCAGACCGATCTGACCGATGCATTCCTCGCCAACGGCGATGCGCTGGGGCTCTATGCGCGCACCTTCATTGCCACCTATGTCCATGTCATGGGGGCGATGCAGGCCTTGCCGCCGCAATCGCGCCTGTCCAAGCGCGAGGTGGAATGCCTGCGCTGGGCGGCCATCGGCAAGACTGACCTTGAAATCTCGATGATCATGTCGCGCAGCCGGGCAACGGTGCGCTTCCACATTCACAACGCCTCGCTGAAACTCAATGCGGTGAACCGCAGCCAGACGGTCTTCAAGGCATCGCAACTGGGTTACATCTCGCTGGGGAACTGATCCGCATGTCGCAATTCGATCCTGCCGCTGCCTGGTCCGATTTCGTCCAGAAATGGGAACATGAAATCAATTCCTGGTCCGGGAAGCTGACGGAAAGCGAACAGTTCGGTGCGATGATGGGCCAGGCGACCAAGGTGCAGATGGCCACGCAGAAGGCCATGGCAGATCACATGGAATCGGTGCTGCGCTCGCTCAACCTGCCCAGCAAGGCGCAGGTTGATGCCTTGTCTGAGCGGCTTGACGCGATCGAGGAAGCCATCGAGCGGCTGCGCCTGTCGCTTGAGCCAGGCCCCGCCGCCGCTCCGGCGCGCGGCCCCGCACCCGCACCCGCACTCGCGCCGCGCCGCACCCGCAAGCCTGCGCCCAAAGCCCGGGCATGAGCGAAGGGCCGGGGCTGCCCAGCCCGGAAGACGTCTCCCAGCGCGTCCGCGAGGAAGTGGAACGGGCGCTGAAGCGCAACATAAAGGGCCTCGATTTCCTCACCGCCGGCCGCCAGCACGTCGGCACCATGGCGAAGGACCTGATCCACCGCGACGGCACCGCCATGCTCTATCGCTTCCGGGCGGTAGAAGCGGAAGTGTACCGGGTGCCGCTGCTGATCGTCTCGCCGCCGAGCAACAAGGGCTATATTTTCGATCTCGCGCCCGGCCAGTCGATGGTGGAGTACCTGCTGCAGCGCGGCTATGACGTCTACAACCTCGACTGGGCACCGCCGCGCCGCGATGAGGCGGGGGTGGGCATTGCCGATTACGTCAACCGCTTCATCGCCGATGCGGTTCTCAAGGTGCAGGAAGCGTCGGGCGAGCAGGACATCACGCTCGCCGGCTATTGCATGGGCGGTACGCTGGCGACGATCCACGCCGCGCTTCATCCCGCACCGATCCGCAATTTCATCGCCTTCGCCACGCCCATCGATTTCACCCACATGAAGATGTTCCAGGTATGGGCGGATCAGCGGCATTTCGATGTCGACGATCTGGTCGACAGGCTGGGCATCATTCCGCCCGAAATCATGCTGGGCGCGTTCGATCTGATGCGCCCGGCCAACCGTACCGCCGGCCTGCTGCATCTGTGGTCGAACATGTGGAACGAGGAATTCGTCAAGTCCTACCGCATGTTTGATCGCTGGGCGGCGGAGACGTTGCCGGTGCCGGGCGAATACTTCCGGGAGGTGGTGAAGCACCTGATCTGGGAAAACGCACTGTGCCACGGAACGCTGGAGGTGGACGGGCAGGTGGTGGACCTGAAGCGGATAGCCGCGCCGATCCTCAACATTGCTGCGCAGCATGACCATGTCGTGCTGCAGCCGGCGACCCTGCCGCTGATGGAGGCGACCGGGTCTGCCGACTGCGAGCAGATCGTTTCCAAGGGCGGCCACGTCAGCCTCGTGGCCGGCCCCGCAGCCTTGCGGCGACTTTGGCCGCTGATCGACGAATGGCTTGGCAAGAGGTCAACCTGATGAACGCGAAACCCGTCACCATCGCCGGCCAGCCCGCCGAACTGCGCCCCTTGCGTCCGACCGACGCCGAGGCGGTCCGCGCCTTTGCCGAGGCCATGCCGCCGCACGACCTGCTGTTCCTGGCGCGCGACATCCGCAAGCCGCCGGTGATCGCTGCCTGGCTCGATCAGATCGCCGGTGGCCAGATCTCCAGCCAGGTCATCGCCGACAGTTCCGGCCGGGTGCTGGCCTGCACTGCGCTCGTCCGTGACGAACTGAGCTGGTCGCGCCACGTTGCCGAAGTCCGCATCCTGATCGCCCCCGAAGCACGCGGTGGCGGGCTGGGCCGTCGGCTGGCGCTCGAATGCGTCCAGCAGGCGCGCGAGGGCGGGGTGGAGAAGCTGTTCGTCCGCCTCACCCCCGATCAGGAAGGTGCGCTCTACGTGTTCCAGGACATGGGCTTCGTCCCCGAGGCCCTGCTGCGCGACCACGTGCGCGATGCTGACGGGGCTACGCACGACATCGTGATCCTTGCGCTCAACCTCGCGCGGCAAGGGCGGCAACAGGCGATGTTCGGGCTGGGGGAATAGGGTCCAGCCAAGCCACGGGGTTGCAACGCGGCTTGGCCGAGGCCAAGCAGCCGCGATGCGCATTGCTCTGTTCGAACCCGAAATCGCCGGAAACGTCGGCGCGATCCTGCGGCTGGCGGCGTGCCTCGGGGCCGGCGTGGACCTGATCGAGCCGATGGGCTTTGCCTGGGATGATCGCCGCGTGCGGCGGGCAGCAATGGACTATATCGATCACGTGGAAATTGCGCGCCACACCGGCTTCGCTGCCTTCAGGGCGGGCATCGGTTCGGCGCGGCTGCTGCTGTTCACCACCAAGGGCGCGCAATCGGCTTACCAGTTCGGTTTCATGGAAAGCGACATTCTGCTGTTCGGCAAGGAAAGTACAGGCGTTCCGCCTTCTGTCGCCGAAGCCTGCGACGCGCGTCTGCGCATTCCGATGCGCCCGCAGGTACGCTCGATGAATCTCGCCACCTCAGCCGCACTCGCGCTGGGCGAGGGGCTGCGCCAGACGGCTGCCCTGCCGGGTTAGGGCGTCAAGCGCAGCCTCTCCTATGGATAGAACACCTCGAACGCGCCTTCGCGCTCGAAGGGTCTCCATGCGCCTTCGGGCAGGGCCAGCCGGTCGGCGACAGCGTAGAACACGCCGGGGTTGCCGACAAAGCCGAAGTGGCTGGAGTGGACTTCGATATTCTCGGTGATGCCGTCGGTTTCGCTGACGCAGTTTTCCCAGGCGGTAATCCCGTCGGAACGGCTGAAGATCGCGGTGGAAGGCACGCGCAGCGGGTGGTGGCCGGTGGCATAGCGCTGGCGGGTGTGTTCGGCGGTGAGGACATTGCCGGTGAGCAGTTCGTAGAGCATCGTCACGCTGGTGGCGCGCGGGTTGCCGGCGAAGGGGCTGCCGAGCGCGATGACCTGCCGCAGTCCGTGATGCTTGCGCCGCGCCGCCTCGCGGGCGATCACTCCGCCCAGGCTCCAGCCGACCAGACTGACGTTCTGCCCGGTAGCGTCGGCGATCTCCTCGATCCGCCGGGCGACATGTTCGCCATTCTCGCCGGCGCTGTGCTGGTCCAGATTCCAGCCAAGGTCCCAGGGGAACACCTGGTAGCCCAGCATGGCAAGGTAGCTGCGCAGCAGCAGTGTCATGTGATCGGTGGTGGCGAAGCCGGGCAGGACCATCACCGGATGGCCATCGCCGCGCGGCGCGGTGGCGAGCAGCGGGAAGGTGGCGAGCAGCGCGCCGATCTCCGCCAGCGCGCGGGTTCCTTCGAGCATGGTCCACAGCAAGGGCGGTCGCTTGATCGTTTCCGGCGCGTGGACATGCGGACGGCCCGACGGATCGGGACGCTTGCGGCGGCGCTGCGACAGTTCGACGACGGCCATGGTCATGCGCTCCGGTCGGCGAGGATGAGTTCCGCAGCCCGCCAGCCGATCGCCATGGCGGGGGCGTTGGTGTTGCCGGTGACGTGGCCGGGGATCACCGAGCAATCGGCAACCCGCACGCCTTCCACGCCGCGTAGCCTTAACCGTGAATCGACTACCGAGCGCTCATCGCCGCCCATGCGGCAGGACCCTATGGCGTGGAGGCCGCAACTTGACAGGCGGCGGAAGGCGGTCAGCAGGTCTTCGTCGCTCTGCACCCCGGCACCCGGGATCAGTTCCTCGCCCACCATCAAGCCCAGCGGCGGCGCGGCCATGTAGGCGCGCAGCTTGCGGATCAGGGCGATGGCGGACTGGCGGTCATGATCGGTCGAGAGCCAGTTGGGCAGGATTTCCGGGGCATCGGCGGTGGTCGGTCCGGTGACCCGCAGCGAACCCTCGCTGGTGAGGCGCAGGAGCTGGCCATAGATGGTGACGCCGGGGCGCGGATCGATCTTGTCGAGCGGAACGGGGTTGCCGTCGTCGGATACCGCGAAGGTATAGCCGCCCAGGTAGATCTGCGCGTCGGTCCGCCCGTCCGGGTGGGCGACATTGCAGAACGCGCCGACCTCGAACGGGCCGGTCGCCATGATGCCGTCGCGCCGGACCAGATAGCGCGCCATGGCCAGCGCCGCGCCCAGCCCGAAAAAGCTGCGGTTGGTGCCTTTTCCGCGCTCCAGGCGGTAGGGCATCGAGATCGAGAGATGCTCGATCATCCGCTCGCCGACGTCGGGCGAATGGGCGACCACGTCGATCCCCGCTGCCTGCAGCCGCGCGCCGTCGCCCACGCCCGAGCGCTGGAGCAGCAGCGGGCTTTCCATCGCCCCGCCGCTGACGATCACCTCGCCCCGGCAGGCGAAGCGGCGCGGCTGGCCGTGTACCGTGGCCTCGACCGCCACCGCGCGCTTGCCTGCGAACACGATCCGCTCGGCCAGCGCACCGGTGACGACTTCGACGTTGGCGCGCTTGCGGGCGGGGGCGAGGAACGTGACGGCGGCGCTTTCCCGGCGGCCCTTGCGGATGTTGTGGCTGTAGAGCCCGACGCGCGGGCCGACATCGCCGTTGAGGTCATTCACGCGTTTGAGGCCCAGCGCCTCGCCCGCCTCGATCATGCGGTCGGCCAGCGGATAGGAGTAGATCGCCGGATCGACATGTACCCGCCCGCCGCTGCCGCGCGTGGGCGAGGGGCCGGCGGCGTGGTCTTCGAGCGCGAGGAAAGCGGCGGTCATCGAGGCACCATTCCAGCCGGATGCGCCGCTGGCTTCCCAGCCGTCATAGTCCGCCGGTTCGCCCCGGCTCCAGATCATGCCGTTGATCGAGGAAGACCCGCCCAGCCCGCGCCCGCGAATCCACACCTCGTTCAGCGGCCCGCCCGGCTCGCGCGGCTGGCTGACCGGGTAGGTCCACATGTGTTCGGGCTTTGTCACCAGCTTGGCGACACCCTTGGGCAGGCTGACCCAGAAGCTGTCATTCTCGCCGCCCGCCTCCAGCACCAGCACGCGCGACGTGCCATCAGCGCTCAGCCGTTCGGCCAGCACGCAGCCCGCCGATCCCGCGCCGATGACGATGTAATCCCAGCCTTCAGCCATGCGATCCCCTGTCTGGCCCCCCGCCTGCACGGCGATGTCGAACGGTAGTGTTTGGTCTTTGACCCGGTCATTCAACAGTCTCACACCTGTGACAATCGCGGGCCTAGCGTTTTGGCGAGTCACAATGCGAGCCGAACGGGTCTTAAAGGCGGACATTACGGAATCACGGCGGGAAGCCGGGAGAGACATGCGCGCAATTGCTCCAGGCCTGTTTACCGAGGAAAGCCAGCCGCGTCTGGTGGGCGGGCGGAATCGCGCAACGGGCCGGATCGTGTTCCCGTGCCCGCCCGGAAACGACTATGAACCGTACCCCTTGGGGCGCGAGGGCACGCTGTGGTCGTTCACCGTCCAGCGCTATCGCCCGAAGTCGCCGCCCTATGCCGGGCCGGAGGCGTTCGAGCCCTGGGCGGTAGGCTATGTCGAACTGCCCGGCGAAACCATGGTGGAAGCGCGGCTCGCCCATGTTGCCTTTGCCGATATCCGCATCGGCATGGAACTGGCGCTGACCTTTGTCCCGCTCGATCCCGCTGCCGCCGATCCGGTGATGATCCACGCATTCCAGCCGAAGGACCTGGCGGCATGAGCGACGTCTGCATCGTCGGCGCGGGGATACACCCTTTCGGTCGCACCGATGGGGTTTCGGGGCTGGAGCAGGGCGTGTTTGCCGTGCGGCAGGCGCTGGCCGATGCGGGGGTGGCCTGGGAAGACGTCCAGTTCGCCTATGGCGGCTCCGATGCGGCGGGCAATCCCGATACCATGGTCGAGCAGCTTGGCCTGACCGGGGTGCAGTTCATCAACGTCAAGAACGGCTGCGCCACCGGCGGATCAGCGCTGTTCTCGGCCCAGATGGCGATCAAGTCGGGCGGGTTCGAGCTGGGGCTGGCCATCGGCTTCGACAAGCACCCGCGCGGCGCGTTCAACGCCCTGCCAGCCGAATACAACCTGCCCGAATGGTATGGCGAGGCAGGCTACATGATCACCACCCAGTTCTTCGGGGCGAAGATCACGCGCTACATGCACGACCACGGCATTTCGTCGACCAGCCTGGGCCGGGTGGCGGAAAAGGCGTTCCGCAACGCGGTTCACGCCCCGCACGCCTGGCGGCGTGAGCCGGTAGACCTGCAGACGATCATGGACGCGCCGCTGATTTCCGATCCCTACACCAAATTCATGTTCTGCTCGCCCGCCGAGGGCGGTGTCGCGCTGGTGCTGGCGAGCGAGAAGAAGGCGCGCGAACTGGGCAAGCTGCCGATCCGGCTGAAGGCTGCGACGATGCGCACCCGCCCGTCGGGTTCGTTCGAGGTGTTCGCGCCGTCGATCGACATCGCCCGCGGCGGTTCCGCCACCAACATCGCCTCCGCCGATGCCTTCCGTCTGGCCGGGATCGGGCCGGAGGACATCAAGGTCGCGCAGCTTCAGGATACCGAGGCCGGGGCGGAGATCATGCACATGGCCGAGAACGGCTTTTGCCGCGACGGCGATCAGGAACGCTGGCTGGCCGAGGGCCGTACCGAGATCGGCGGCGCGCTGCCGGTCAACACCGATGGCGGCTGTCTGGCCTGTGGCGAGCCCATCGGCGCTTCGGGTCTGCGGCAAGTCTATGAAAATGTCGTGCAACTGCGTGGGCAGGGTGGCGGACGGCAGGTGCCGGGCAACCCGAACACTGCCTACAGCCACGTCTATGGTGCCCCCGGCGTGTCGGCAGTAACGATTCTGGAACGCTGATGGACATTGATCTTTCCCCCCAGGACGCGGCGTTTCGCGATGAGGTCCGGGCCTTTCTGGCCAGCGAACTTCCCGAAGCCGTGCGCGCCGGAGCAGCGGCTTCGCCGACGGTCTTCGTCGAGCCCGATGTCGGGCAGGTGTGGAACGCGGTACTCAACAGGAAGGGCTGGCTGGGCTACCAGTGGCCGAAGGAACATGGCGGCACGGGCTGGAGCCCGCTGCAACGCTACCTGTTCGAAAAGGAATGCGCGCTGGCCGGCGCACCGAACCTGACCGTCCTGGGGCTCAAGCTGGTGGCCCCGGTGATCTGGACCTTCGGCAATGCGGCGCAGAAGGCGTTCTACCTGCCGCGCATCCTTTCGGGCGAGGATTACTGGTGCCAGGGCTTTTCCGAACCCGGCAGCGGCTCTGACCTCGCCTCGCTCCAGTGCCGCGCGGTGCTCGACGGGGACCGCTACGTGGTCAACGGATCGAAGATCTGGACCACCCACGCGCACCATGCCAACCGCATGTTCTGCCTGGTCCGCACCGATCCCGATGCGCGCAAGCAGGCAGGGATCACCTTCCTGCTGATCGACATGAACCAGCCGGGTATCTCGGTTCGCCCGATCCTGACCTCGGCGGGCGATCATGAAGTCAATCAGGTGTTCCTCGAAGACGTGATCGTGCCGGTTGCCGACCGGGTGGGCGATGAAGGACAGGGCTGGGCGCTAGCCAAGTTCCTGCTGGAAAACGAACGCGGCGGTTCCTGCCACGCTCCCAAATTGTGCTTCGATCTTGACCAGCTTGATGCGGCAGCCGCGCGCGAAAGCGATGGTCGCGGCGGCACGCTGGCGGGCGATCCGCAATGGCGGCGCAAGGTTGCCCGCGCACGGCTGGCCGTGCAGGCGCTGGAAATGATCGAACTGAAGATCATCTCCGAAGTGACCAAGGGCCGCGCGCCGGGGCCGCAGACCTCGCTGACCAAGCTGCTCGCGTCCAACCTGCGGCAGGACATCGATCTGCTGGCGGTCGACCTTTACGGGGCAGCCGGCCTCCAGCTTGAAATGGCGCGGCCGCTCTATGGGCCGGATGCGCCGGAACCGGTCCATTCGCGCGAGGCGCAGCTTGCCAGTCCGCGCTATCTCAACAGCCGGGCATGGACGATTTTCGGTGGCACCAACGAAGTGCAGGCGAACATCATCGCCCGCTCAGTGCTGGGTATGTAATGAGAGTTGGCCCTATGACGAAGAACGGGGAGCAGGAATGCAGCTGAGTAGAGAAGCGCTGCTACGCGCCTACCGCCAGATGAAGGTGATCCGCGAGTTCGAGGAACGCCTGCATGTCGAGATCATGACCGGCGAGATCGCCGGCTTCACCCACCTCTACAGCGGGCAGGAAGCCGTTGCGGTGGGGGTCTGCGAGCATCTCGATACGGATGACAAGATCATCTCCACCCATCGCGGCCACGGCCATTGCCTGGCCAAGGGCTGCGCGGTGGATGCCATGATGAAGGAAATCTGGGGCAGCCGCGATGGCCTGTGCAAGGGCAAGGGCGGATCGATGCACATTGCTGACGTCGATGTCGGCATGCTCGGCGCGAACGGCATCGTCGGCGCGGGCGCGCCGATCGCGGTCGGCGCGGCGCTCGCTGCCAAGCTTGACGGCAAGGGAAAAGTGTCGATCACCTTTTCGGGTGACGGCGCCTGCAACCAGGGCACCACGTTCGAGGCGATGAATTTTGCCGTGGTCACCCAGGCCCCCTGCATCTTCGTGTTCGAGAACAACCACTACTCGGAGCATACCGGCGTCGAATACGCCGTGGGCACCCAGCAGGACATCGCCAGCCGCGCCGAGGCCTTCGGCATGAAGGTGTGGCGCGCCGACGGCACCGATTTCTTCGCGGTGCATGACACCATGCGCGAGGTGCTCGACCATGTCCGCGCCGGCAACGGCCCGGCGGCGGTCGAATTCGATACCGAGCGCTTCTTCGGCCATTTCGAGGGCGACCCGCAGCGCTATCGCGGCGAGGGCGAACTGGACCGCATCCGCGCCACCCGCGATTGCCTCAAGAAGTTCCGCGAAAGCGTGACAGCGGCAAAGCTGCTGACCGATGCCGATCTCGACGCGGTCGATACCGATGCACTGGACGCTATCGAAGCAGCGGTCGCCGCCGCCCGTGCCGCCGCGCGGCCTACCGCCGAAGACGTCCTTGCCGACGTCTATATCGCTTACTGACCGGAGGCCGCGAAAACCATGGCACAGATGATGTACCGCGAAGCCGTCGTCTCGACGATCGCCGAGGAAATGGCCCGCGACCCCAATGTGGTGGTGCTGGGCGAGGACGTGGTCGGCGGCATGGGCACCCCCGGCGGGCCCGAGGCCATTGGCGGCATCTGGTCGACTTCGACCGGCCTGTTCGGCCAGTTCGGCAAGGACCGGGTGATCGATACGCCGATTTCCGAAAGCGCCATCGTCGGCGCGGCATCGGGGCTGGCGCTGGCCGGCAAGCGCCCGGTGGCCGAACTGATGTTCGCCGATTTCATCGGTGTCAGCCTTGACCAGATCTGGAACCAGATGGGCAAGTTCCGCTACATGTTCGGCGGCAAGTCCAAGTGCCCGGCGGTGCTGCGCATGGCCTATGGCGCGGGCTACAACGCCGCCGCGCAACACAGCCAGTCGGTCCACCAGATCCTCACCGGGATGCCCGGGCTCAAGGTGGTGATACCCACCACCCCGGCGGACGTGAAGGGCCTGCTGCGCACCGCGATCCGCGATGACGATCCGGTGATCTTCCTGGAGCACAAGGCGCTCTACGGCGTCACCGGCGAAGTGCCGGACGATCCGGACTTCATGATCCCCTTCGGCCACGCCCGGCTCAGCCGCGCCGGACAGGACGTGACCATCGTCTCGTCCGGCCTGCTGCTCGGTTTCTGCGAGGCGGTGGCCGACAAGCTGGCCGCCGAGGGCATCGGCTGCGACGTGATCGACCTGCGCACCACCAGCCCGCTCGACGAGGAAGCGATCCTCGATTCGGTGGAAGTCACCGGCCGTCTGTTGGTGGTGGACGAAGCCCCGCCGCGCTGCAGTCTGGCGGGCGATATCTGCGCGCTGGTGGCCAGCAAGGCCTTCGCCAGCCTCAAGGCCCCGCCACAGGCCGTGACCCCGCCGCACACGCCGATCCCCTTCGCGCGCGAGCTGGAAAGCGCCTACCTGCCTTCCACCGACAAGATCGAAGCGGCGGTGCGCAAGCTCCTCGCCTGGCGCTGAAGGAGCGGACCATGGCCGACATTCGACCCTTCTGCATGCCCAAGTGGGGCATCGAGATGACCGAAGGCACCATCGCCGAATGGATGGTGAAGGAAGGAGACGCCTTTTCGCGCGGGCAGACGCTCTGCCTGATCGAAACCGCCAAGATCACCAACGAAGTCGAAGCTGAATATGATGCGGTGGTGCGCCGCATGCTGGTGGGCGCGGGCGGCGATGCGCAGCCGGTCGGCGCGCTGCTGGCGGTCTTCGCCGACGCCGCTGCCAGTGACGCCGAGATCGACGCCTTCGTCGCGGCTTTCAAGCCGGCGGATACCGCAGTTGCGGCCAAGTCTGGCGCTGCCGCTCCGGCACCGTCTGCTGCCGCGCCTGCACCCGCCGCTGCGCAGCCGAAGAAGATCGTCACCAACCGCCCGATCAGCCCTGAGGCACTCAGGCTGGCCGAGGCCGAGGGTTTTGATCTTGCCGGTGTCGAAGGCACGGGCCGGGGCGGGCGGATCACCTATCAGGACGTCCACCAGGCCCTGCGTCCGGAAGCACGGCCGGTTCTGAAGGGCGCGGCGCAACTGGTTGAGGATAATGCGAAAGTGTTTGCCTCGCCACTCGCCCGGCGGATCGCCGCGCTGCACGGGATCGACCTGGCGGCACTGACCGGCACCGGCCCGCGCGGACGTATTTCCAAGCATGACGTGCTGGCGCTGGTTCCGGCCCCCGCCGCGCCTGCCGGGTTTGCCGCCGCCGAATTCGTCGCTGTCGCCAACCCGGCGCAGGTTGTGCCGTTCGACCGCGTGCGCAAGGTCGTCGCCCGGCGGCTGACCGAGGCGAAGCAGCAGATCCCGCACTTCTACCTGCGCGTCTCCGCCCGGGCGGACGAGCTGGTGGCACTGCGCAAGACCGCCAACCTGGTGCTCGGCTGCAAGGCCTCCATCAACGACTATCTGGTCAAGGCCGTCGCCATGGCGCTGGTTCGCCATCCGGACGTCAACGTGCAAGTCCACGGCGAGGAACTGCACCGCTTCCCCCATGCTGACGTTTCCATCGCGGTTGCCAGTCCCAAGGGCCTGGTCACCCCGGTGGTGCGGCAGGCGGACCGGATGCGGATCGACCAGCTTGCCGCCGAAAGCCGCCGCCTGATCGACAAGGCCATGGCGGGCCGCTTGTCGATGGAAGACATGGAAGGCGGCACCTTCTCGGTCTCCAACCTCGGGATGATGGGAGTCGAGCAGTTCGACGCGATCATCAACCCGCCGCAGGCGGCGATCCTCGCGGTGGGGGCGGTCACCCGCCAGCCGGTCGAGACGGCGGATGGCGACATCGCCTTTGAAAGCCGCATCGGCCTGACCCTCTCGGTCGATCACCGCGCCATCGACGGCGCGGGCGGGGCGATGTTCCTGCAAACCTTGAAGGGCCTGATCGAAGCTCCGGAAGGACTGTTCGCATGACCAAGCCGAATGCCATCACCGCGCTCGGCCCGGTGGGCCAGCTTGCCTACCAACCGAGCGATTTCGACGCGGCGGTGAAATACTGGACCGAGACCATGGGGGTCGGCCCGTTCTACCTGCTGCCGAACGTTTCGCTGGGCGATTGCAAGTACAAGGGCGTGCCCACCGGGACGGTGTTCTCCATCGCCATTGCCTATTGGGGCGACGTGCAGATCGAGCTGTGCCGGGCGGAAAACGCCGAACCGGGGCTCTATGTCGGCGAATATGCGGTGAAGGATGCGCTCCACCACATCTGCATCTTCGTCGATTCGATCGACGACGCACGCCGCGCCGCTGCCGAAGCCGGGGCGGAAATCCTGATCGAAGGCACCGTGGGCGAGGACGGCGCGGTGATCTACGTCGATCCGGGCGCCGGGCCGGGCCACGTGATCGAACTGCTGCAGAACATGACCGGTGCCGATGCCATCTTCCAGATGATCAAGGATGC
>JAGWTB010000055.1 GCA_028869175.1 Sphingomonadales bacterium | reverse complement strand
CCTGATATCCTTGCCGATCTGGCCAGCGTGGAAATGCACGCGATCCAGACCAGCGGCAACTGCATCCGCAACACCACGTCGGACCAGTATGCCGGCGCGGCGGCGGACGAAGTGGTCGATCCCCGGCCCTATGCCGAGCTGATCCGCCAGTGGTCCACGTTCCATCCGGAATTCAGCTATCTGCCGCGCAAGTTCAAGATGGCGGTGATCGCCTCTGACACTGACCGCGCGGCGATGCGGCTGCATGACATCGGCATCCAGATCGTCCGCAACGCCGCCGGCGAACTGGGCGCGGCGTTCTATGTCGGTGGCGGCATGGGCCGTACCCCGATGATCGCCCCGCTGATCCGCGAATGGGTGCCCATCGACCAGATGATCACCTATTCCGAGGCCTGCCTGCGCGTCTACAACCGCCACGGCCGGCGCGACAACAAGTACAAGGCGCGGATCAAGATCCTCGTCCACGAGATGGGCAAGGACGAATATACCCGCCAGGTGGAGGCGGAATTCGCCCACCTGCTGACCCAGAACATCGAACCGCCGCTCGCCGAGCTGGAGCGGATCAAGGGTTTCTTCGCCGATCCCGCATTTGCAGCCGGGGCTACCGACACGCTCGACCGTTCGGACCCCGATTTCGCCCTGTGGGTGGATAACAACTGCGTCACCCACAAGCAGCCGGGCTATATTGCCGTCACCATCAGCCTCAAGCCGGTCGGCGGCATCCCCGGAGACGCTACCAGCGACCAGATCCGCCTGATGGCCGATCTGGCGAAGGAGTACGCGTTCGACGAACTGCGCGTCACCCATGCGCAGAACATCGTCCTGCCGCACGTGCGCAAGGCCGATCTCTACACCCTGTGGCAGAAGCTCGACGCCGCCGGGCTGGGCACCGCCAACCTCGATCTGGTGGGCGACATCATCGCCTGCCCGGGACTGGACTATTGCAGCCTCGCCAATGCCCGCTCGATCCCGGTGGCCCAGAAGATCAGCCAGCGCATGGCCGCGAAGGAACAGCAGATCGGCGAGCTGAAGCTCAAGATCTCCGGCTGCATCAACGCCTGCGGCCACCACCACGCCGGCCACATCGGCATCCTGGGTGTCGACCGCAAGGGGGTGGAAAACTACCAGTTGCTGCTCGGCGGCTGCGAAGGTGCGGATACCTCGCTCGGCACGATCACCGGCCCCGGCTTCGACGAGAACGGCATCGTCGATGCGGTAGAGAAGGCCACCGGCGTCTACCTCGCCAACAAGCAGGGAAGCGAACGCTTCCTCGATACCTACCGCCGCATCGGCATGGCCCCGTTCAAGGAGGCGATCTATGCCAAGGAGTCCGTCGATGGTTGAGACCCAATTCCGCTTCCGCGATGACGAACCGGTCGGCGATCCGGGCGTGACCGTCGATGCCTTCGGCGAGCAGACCAACGCCGCTGCCGTCCGCCTCGAACCCGGCGACGAAGCGCGCGATCTTCTGCCATTCCTTGATCGGATCAAGCTCGTCGAGGTCAACTTCCCCGCCTATACCGACGGGCGCGGCTACACTGCGGCGCGCGTGCTGCGCGAAGCGGGCTACGCCGGCGAACTGCGCGCGGTGGGCGACGTCTTGATCGACCAGCTTGCCTACATGCGCCGCTGCGGCTTCGATTCCTTTGCCTCCGAGCATCCGCTCAACGAAGCGGACGCCAAGGCCGCGTTCGAGCGGTATGCCGAAGTCTACCAGCCCACGGTGGACGGACGCGCGGCGATCTGGGCCAAGCGCCATGGCTGAAACGACGCGTATCCGTGACACGATCGACACCGGCCCTCGCTTCAGCGAGGCCGATGCCTTTCGCCTGAACAAGCTGTTCAAGGGCACGGATACGCTCGACATGCTGGGCACCATGCTGCGCGAGCGCATGGCCGGCGAAGTGGCGGTGGTGTCCAGCTTCGGTGCGGAAAGCGCGGTGCTGCTGCATCTCGTCGCCTCGATAGACCCGGCGACGCCGGTGCTGTTCCTCGAAACCGGCAAGCACTTCCCTGAAACCCTGGCCTACCGTGACCTGCTGGCCGCGCGGCTTGGGCTGACCGACCTGCGCAACCTCACGCCGGATGCAGACCTGCTGGCGAAAAGGGACGAAAGCGGGCTGCGCTGGTCCTACGATCCCGATGGCTGCTGCGACATCCGCAAGGTGCAGCCGCTGGCCAAGGCGCTGCTTGGCTTCGACGCGACGCTCACCGGGCGCAAGGGCTTCCAGTCCGCCACCCGCGCCGGCCTGCCGCGTTTCGAGATTGACAAGACCGATGCGCAGGGCCGGCTGAAGATCAACCCGCTGGCCGACTGGTCGTCCGATATGCTCGCCGCCTACATCGCCGAGCATGACCTGCCGCCGCACCCGCTGGTGGCGGAAGGCTATCCCTCGATCGGTTGCTCGCCCTGCACCACCAAGGTCGCCGCCGGCGAAGACCCGCGCTCGGGCCGCTGGAAGGGCTGGGACAAGACCGAATGCGGCATCCACGTCCCAGGTCAGGCCGACGACAGCGGCGAACTGCCCCCGGGCTACGATCCGGTGTTCTGAGGCGTTCCGCAGCCGCGCTGCACCGAGGCCCTAAGCCCTTTCCCCTCCCCGTCGGTGCTGAGGCCGTCGAAGCACCGGCCTGCTTCTGGCGGCTGCGCGCAGCGGCACGAAGAAAAGTGCAGTGTTTCGACAGGCCCGGCACGAACGGAGAGTGAGAACGGATTCCCATTTCTGCCCGAATGCCCTAGCAAACCCGCATGATCGCCGCCGTAGACCCATTCCACGCCATCGCCATTTCCCGCCTTGCGCATGAACTCAAGGCGCAGGGGCGCGATGTCATCCATATGGAGTTCGGCCAGCCGAGCATTGGCGCCCCGGCGGAGGCCATCGCCGCCGCGCATCACATGCTCGATACCGATCCGATGGGCTATTGGGAAAGCACGCCGCTCAAGGACCGGATCGCGCGGCATTATCATGAAGCCTATGGCGTGGCGGTCGGGCGCGAACAGGTCATCCTGACCTGCGGTGCTTCGCCTGCCTTTGTCCTCGCGCTGTCGTGCCTGTTCGCGCCGGGAGCGCGGGTGGCATTGGCGCGGCCGGGTTATGTCGCCTATCGCAACACGCTGAAATCGCTGTATCTTGAGCCGGTGGAGATCGCCTGCGGGCCGGAAGAGCGCTATCAGCTCAGCGCCGCCGCGCTGGCCGCGCTCGATCCTGCGCCCGATGGGGTGGTGATCGCCAGTCCGGCCAATCCCACCGGCACGATCATCCCGCCAGAAGAACTCGCTGCCATCGCCCAGGTCTGCCGGGCGCGCGGTATCCGCATCGTCTCGGACGAGATCTACCACGGCCTCAACTACAGCGATCCCGCCGCCTCGATGCTGCAATTCGCCGCCGATGCCGTGGTGGTGAACAGCTTCTCTAAATACTATTCCATGGCGGGCTGGCGGCTCGGCTGGCTGGTGGTGCCCGAAGCGCTGATCGACGCGGCCCGCGCGCGGATGGGCAACCTGTTCCTCACCCCGCCCGCGCTCGCGCAGCAGGCTGGGCTGGTCGCCTTCGATTGCCGCGACGAACTGGAGGGCCATGTCCACACCTACGCCCGCAACCGCGACCTGCTGCTCGCGGCGCTGCCCGCCATGGGCCTCGCCCGCATCGCCCCGCCCGACGGCGCGTTCTACGTCTATGCCGACGCGGGCCACCTGACCAATGACAGCTTGGCTTTCTGCGAAGCCCTGCTGCGCGATACCGGGGTTGCCACCGCTCCGGGGATCGACTTCGATCCGGTCGATGGCCATCGCTTCATCCGGTTCAGCTTCGCCGTATCCACTGCGTTGATCGAGGAAGCGATCACGCGGATGGCGCCGTGGTTTGCGGGGCGCTGACAGTCGCTTCCCTCTCGCCACTCCCACTTGCGCGCGAATGACGAACTTCAAGCAGGTTCAAGCGCTCAAAGCTTGCCGTTTGCCCGATACCACAGCGCGGTGGACCGCAGGCCTTCGCGCGATTCGATCCTGGGCTGCCATACGGTGCCGGGCACGCGCGCTCCGGTGCTGACCACCCAATCGGGGTGCATCATGTAGCCGACCCGGTCCAGTGTCAGCCTGGCATTTTCACGACGCACGGTCATGTCCGCCTTTGCGGCGCGTTGCATCAGTCCCTTGCGCAGGCCGATCACCCGCACACGCTTGCCAACCGCCCAGCCAATAGCGCGCGCCATTTCGTCGTGGGTCCAGCCCTGCGGCTTGCCATCGTCGGGTTCGAAGACCTTGTGCGTCACGTCCTCGCCGCCCGGAATGAGTGCGAGCAGCAGCCGGGCGAGGTCGTCGACATGGATCATCGACACGCGCCCCTCCACGGGCACGGGCACCACGCCCCATTTCGCCATCCAGAACAGCTGGAACATGTCCTCGTCGCGTGGACCGTAGATCGCGGGCGGGCGGACAATGGTCCAATCAAGCCCGCTGGCCTTGACCAGCTTCTCCGCACGCGCTTTCGACGCGCCGTACATCGACAGCTCAGGCTCGCGCGCCGAGAGCGATGAGACGAAAACCAGGCGAGGCACGCCCGCGCGGATCGCCGCTTCGATCACATTGAGCGTGCCGGTAACATTGCCGGACTCGAACTGTGCCGGATCAGGGGTGTTCACCACCCCGGCAACGTGCACCACCGCCTCGCTCCCACGCATCATCCGGGCCAGCGCCTTGGGACTGCCCAGATCACCGGCGAACCAGGTCACGCCGGGCCGGTCTGGCTGGGGACGGCGCGCGAGGGCGCGCACGTCGATGCCTTCGATCGCCGCGCGGTCAAGCAGCGCCTGGCCGACGAAGCCGGTACCGCCGGTGAGTGCGATGGTCACAGCAGGACGAGCTGATCGCGGTGCACGACCGCCGGACGCGGTGCGTATCCGAGCAGGGCCGCGTGATCGCCCGATTGCCGACCCAGGATCGCGGCGCATTCGGCGGCGTCGTATTCGCACAACCCGTTGGCCAGAACCGTGCCCGCTCCGTCGCGGATGGCCACGGCATCACCCCGCGCGAATGTACCCTCAACCGCTACGATCCCCGCCGCCAGCAGGCTCGAACCGCCCGCCAGCGCCCGCGCGGCCCCGGCATCGACCACCAGCGAACCCTTGAGCCGTAGCCGTCCGCCCAGCCATGCCTTGCGCGCCCGCGCACGGCGGCGCGGCACGAACAGTGTGCCGATGCCTTGTTCGACCACACGTGCCACCGGCGCTTCCGCCGTGCCGTTGGCAATCACCAGCGCGATACCGGCCAATTCGGCGATCTCGGCGGCCTGCAGTTTCGAGGTCATGCCGCCCGAACCCATGCCGGATGCGCTTTCGCCGGTCGCCATGGCACGGACTTCCGCAGTCACACCATGGACCACCGGCAGCAATTGCGCGCCGGGCTCCCTTGGGTTGCGATCAAAAAGCCCATCGACATCGGACAGCAGCAGTACCGCCGAAGCCCGCGCTGCCTGCGCCACGCGCGCGGCCAGCCGGTCATTGTCGCCAAAGCGGATTTCCTGGGTGGCGACCGAATCGTTCTCGTTGATCACCGGCACGGCCCCGGCGTCGAGCAGGCGCGTCAGCGTGGCCGTGGCGTTGAGATAGCGCCGGCGGTCTTCAAGATCCTCCAGCGTCAGCAGCAGTTGCGCCGCCGTCAGCCCGTGCGCGCCGAGCAGTTCGGCCCAGAGTCCGGACAAGGCGATCTGCCCCACAGCCGCCGCCGCCTGGGCATCGGCCAGACTGCCGCGCCCGCCCTTGTCGAGCCCCAGCTTTGCCGCTCCCAGCGCAATCGCGCCCGACGATACCACGATCACGTCCTGCCCGCGCGCCCGTGCGGCGGCGATTTCAGCTACCAGTCCTTCCAGCCAGGCGCGGCGCGCGCCTTCCTTGCCGACCAGCAACGAAGAACCGACCTTGACCACGAGGCGCGGGCAAGCGGTCTTGTCGGCAAGGTCGGAGAGCCGGGCAATCTGCATGGGGAGGCGCTTAGCCGGTGTTGCGATTGCGGCAAAGGGGAGATTCGGGTCTTTGCGCCGTGGCGTGGCCGTGAATCAGATCGGTGACCAGGGCGTCTCGTCAGCCTCTTCGCGCTCGCCCACCGGACGCTCGGTAACGGTCGCTGCCGGAAGGTAGCTGATCACCGCATCAAGCAGCTTGTCCATGCCCTTGCCCGTCGCCCCGGAAATCGGGAACACCTTCTTCGCACCGGCGGCTTTCAGTTCCTTGGCGAAGGCCTTGACCAGCTCGGTGTCGACCGTGTCGATCTTGTTGAGCGCGATAAGCCGGGGCTTGTCTTCAAGGCCGCCGCCATAGGCCTCCAGCTCGTCCTCGATGATCGCCAGTGCTTCGGCGGGATCGGTACCGTTGATATCGATCAGGTGGATCAACACGCGGCAGCGCTCGATATGCCCAAGGAAGCGGTCACCCACCCCGGCCCCTTCGGCAGCACCGGCGATCAGGCCGGGAATGTCCGCCAGAACAAATTCGCGGGCCTTGTGGCGGACCACGCCCAGTTGCGGGCGCAGGGTGGTGAAGGCGTAATCACCCACCTTGGCCTTGGTGTTGCTGACCTGGTTGATGAAGGTGGACTTGCCGGCATTGGGCAGGCCGACGAGGCCGACGTCGGCCAGCAGCTTCAGCCGCAGCCAGACGTACATCTCTTCGCCCGGCCAGCCCATGCCGTGCTGGCGCGGAGCGCGGTTGGTGCTGGATTTGTAGCTGAGATTACCCCGCCCACCGTCACCGCCGCGCAGGAACACCACGCGCTGGCCGGCCTCGGTCAGGTCCAGCAGCACTGTTTCACGATCATCGTCCATCACCTGCGTGCCGATCGGCACCTTGATAATGAGATCGTTGCCGCCCGCACCGGTGCGGTTCTTGCCCGCGCCGCCCATGCCGCGCTGCGCCTTGAAGTGCTGGGTATAGCGAAAGTCGATCAGGGTATTCAGCCCGGGCACCGCCTCGAAAACGATGTCGCCGCCCTTGCCGCCGTTGCCGCCGTCGGGCCCGCCATATTCCTCATATTTTTCCCGCCGGAATGACACCGCGCCGGTGCCGCCAGCGCCCGAGCGGATGTAGATTTTGGCCTGATCGAGAAAATGCATGAGGATTGTCTAGCGGTTTGCGGGGCAATTGTCGCGCGCTGGCTTCGACAAGCTCAGCCAGAGCGGACTTTGGGCGACCGGGCGGAGGGTCGCGGGTTGCCTGGAAATGGACTCAGGCCGGAGCGAGAATGGCGAGGTTCGAGTACCGGAGCGGAGCGACCTGCTGGTCGTGAGCACCGGAAGCGCAGAACTTTGCCGTTCGCCGCCCGGCATGGGGCAATTCCCGGTTAACCCGCCTGGTGGAGCCGAGGGGGATCGAACCCCTGACCTCGTCATTGCGAACGACGCGCTCTCCCATCTGAGCTACGGCCCCGTTCCAGTGCGAGCGCGAGCGGCAGGCCGCCCGCGGGAGCGGCCCCCTTAGCGAAGAGGGACCGCGGTTGAAAGCGCAAAATGCTTCGCCGCGATCAATATGCTACTTGGTCGCCGTGCCGCCGCCGGCGGTAGTGTAGGAGCCCCACTGCGTCTGCCAGGCGGCATCGTCAACCTTGTACTGGGCATAGCGGCGATAGAAATCGTCATAGACGATTTCGAGGCTTGGCAGGCTGCGCGCGGCGAAAGCGTCGAGTTCGGTCAGCTTGATCGTTGCCCCGTCGCGGCTCATGGCCAGGGCCGCGCGGCAGAAGTCGTTCAGCGTCGGCGGCAGGGCGAAGTGGTTGTAAACCTCGGTCATGTAGCGTTCGCGCTGCGGAATGAAGCTGGCCCCATACTTCGCCTTGAATTCGGCATCGACCTTGCGGTTCGCCGCCGTCAGCCCGCGCGCGTGCTTGCGCAGGAAGGCGCGGTAGGCGGTGGTGATTTCCTCGCGATCAGGCGAAGGGCAGTTGAGCGCGGCAACGTTGTAGCCGGACCGCAGGTTCCAGGTGATCTGCGCCGGCGAAATGTCGCGATTGGGGCTTTTGAACAGGCCGTCCCCGCCCAGCTCCGGCACCGGCAGCGTGCGCGAGGAATAGTTCGGCGGCGTCGGCCTTGCCGGAACGTGGATGATCTTCGGAGCCGGCGGCGGCGGCGCGGGCTTGGGCGGCTCCTTGGGGCCGCAGGCGGCCAGCGCGGCGAGACCGGCAAGCGCGCTCGCCGAAAGAAGCTTCTTCATCGTATTTGCGTGCATGTCCCGACCCGATCCCATCCCATACTGACCCGTTCCCCATGGCAAGGTCATGCTTGCCGGGGGATGAAGCAAGGCCCCTATCGCATCAGGCGGGCAAAGAAAATGCCCGGCGCGCCAATCCGCGCGCCGGGCACGACTGATTGCAGTTTTGCTAGGCATTTTGTCTGATCCGAAACTGTTGTTTCGGATCGTCCGGCACCAGCCCGCTCCCCCGCCCGACCACCCAAGGCAATGTATTCTATGGGTGGTCGGGCGGGGGAGCGGGCTGGTGCCGGACCGAAATTCGCACTTTCGCGAATTTCGGATCAGGCTCTTATCTGCGATCGCCCATGAAGCTCAGCAGGAACTGGAACAGGTTGATGAAGTCCAGATAGAGGCTCAGCGCGCCGAGAACGACTGCCTTGCCGGCAAAGTCTGTCCCGGCAACCTGATAGTAGATGCTCTTCAGCTTCTGCGTATCCCATGCGGTCAGCCCGGCGAAGATCAGCACGCCCAGGATCGAGATGGCCATCTGCAGCCCGCTGGAGCGGAGGAAGATGTTGATCACCATAGCGATCAGGATGCCGAACAGGCCCATGATCAGGAACGAACCCATCGCCGACAGGTCCTTCTTGGTGGTGTAGCCGAACAGGCTCAGACCAGCGAAAGCGCCTGCGGTAGCGAAGAAGGTCGTCGCGATGGAAGCGCCGGTGTAGACGAGAAAAATCGTCGACAGCGACAGGCCCATCACGGTGCAGAAGGCCCAGAACAGCATCTGGATGGTGCCGGTCTGCATCCGGTTGATGCCGAAGTTGATCGCCAGCACGAAGCCCAGCGGGGCCAGCGCGATCAGCCAGAACAACGGTGTTCCCATGACCTGCGCCGCCATGCCCGAGCGCGCGAACAGCAGCGCGACCACTCCCGAAAGCAGCACGCCCGAGGCCATGTAGTTGTAGATCGAAAGCATGTGGCGGCGGAGGCCGACATCGATACCGGCGCGACCGCCGGTCACCTCACCGTTGACGTTCGGGGACGCGCCAAAGCCAGTCCGCGTGGGCTGGGGGTCGTTCCAGTTGGCCATTGTGACGTAAACTCCTGTTGCGAAACCGAGGCTAGTGTCGGTCCGTCCGGTGAATATCGGACTGACGCGATCCGGTTTCAAGTAAAACCGGACAGCGGCCTGTCGCATTTTGTCGCAAGGAGTTGGGCAAGGGCCGTTCAGCCGCGCGCCGCTGCCGCCATTTCCGCGCTGCGATCCTGCGCCGCCTTCAGCGACGTCTCGATCAGCTGGGCAAGGCTGCGCCCGGCGTCGAGCACATCCAGCCCCGCCTGGGTGGTACCGCCAGGACTGGCGACGCGGCGCGCCAGTTCGCCGGGGCCATGCGGTGATGCCGCCGCCAGCGCCGCCGCGCCTTCCACCATGGCCATGGCCAGCCGATCCGCCTGCGCACGCGGCAGGCCAAGCACAGCCGCGCCTTCCGCCAGTGCATCGATGAAGCGATAGACGAACGCCGGGCCTGATCCCGCAAGGGCCGTCACCAGATCGAACTCGCTTTCCGCCGCCAGCCATTCCGGTGCGCCCAGCGGTTGCATCAGCGCGGTGACCGACGCCTTGCCCGCATCATCAAGCCCGCGCGCGAACAGCGCGATGGGCGACTTGCCGATGGCGGCGGCAAGGTTCGGCATGATCCGAACCAGCGCCGATGCATCAGGAAAACGGGCGGACAGACTATCGAGTTCCACCCCGGCCAGGATCGAGAACAGCGTCGTCCCCTTGCTCGCCAGCGCGGCGATGGCGGGGGCCACCGAATCGAGCAATTGCGGCTTCACCCCCAGCAACACCGCATCGAACCGTGCATCGGGCAGGTCGCGCAGCAGGGTTACGCCCCGGGGCGCTTCCGCCAGCACGGGGTCCACCACGGTGAACCGCGCCGGGTCCATCCCCGCCGCCAGCCAGCCGGTCAGCATCGCCCCGCCCATGTTGCCGCAGCCGATGATGAGGATCGAATCGAACGTCATGAATTTCAGACCTTTGGCGCAGTGGACCGGGAGAAAGCCGGCAATGTCCGCAGGTTCATATCCGGCAGCAGCCACCTTGTCCAAGGCCAGCGCGGATCAGGCCTCGCCAGCGGCATCCACCAGCGCGCTGGCGAGGGCGTCTGCCGGGCTCTTGTCCCCCCACAGGATGAACTGGAACGCGGGATAGAACCGGTCGCATTCCTCCACCGCTGCTTCCACTGCCGCCTGGGCCTGGGCAATCGACAGCAGGCCGTCATCACCCAGCATCAAGCCATGGCGATAGAGCAGCACCCCGCCGTTCGACCAGATGTCGAAATGGCCGAGCCAGAGCTGCTCGTTGATCATCGCCAGCACCTCGAACATCGCCGGCTTCTTGTCATCGGCAATGCGGATATCGGGCAGGCAGAGCAACTGCAGGACGTGGTCTTCCGCCCGCCAGATGCCGCGCACCTGATAGTTGGCCCAGCTCCCCTGCACTTCCCCGGAAATCTCGTCTTCGCCGACGAATTCGAACGGCCAGCCGCGCGCTTCGAACAGCGAGGCGAGCATATCGACGGGCGCAGCGTCGTCTTCGCGCCCCATGTCGCTCTGTCCCGCTCTCATGCGAAGGTGCCTTTGCCAGTGTTCATGGCAGGCTGGATGCGTCGAGCGGCGGGCGCGTGACAATGGACGGTGGCGGGAGGGCTGCGCATAACTCGACAAGCCTGTTCACAGCTTGTGGAAAAGGGGTGGACAGTGCGGCCAGCGCGTCACTTTCCGCCCAGCACGTCTACCACTTGGCCGGCCGGGCTGGTCCAGACGAAGGCCCCCGACACGTCGGCGCGGCGCAATTGCGTAACGAACGCATTGGCGGCCGCCTCTGTCTCGAAGGGGCCGGTGAGCAGCCGGTTCGATTGCCCCCAGGCCGAGGTATAGCCCTTCTTGTTACGCAGCGGCTCAGCGGCCTGCCGCAGCAGCCTGCGCCAGTCGAACGCCAAAGCCCCCTTGTCGCGCCCGGTGGCCATCTGAACCCAGATGCGGCTGGGATGGCTGGGAGGCGGCGGCACCTTTGCGGCGGCATCCTTGGCGGCCTGTTCTTCGGAAACCTCGCGGCGTGGCCGAATGCGCCGGATATCGACCGCTCCCGGTGCGGGAGAGACCTCCACCGCCGGCTTGGCGAGATCGCTGAACGCTTCGGCCAGGCTCTGCGTGCGCGAGGGGACCGGCACGACTGGCGGAGCCGACGATTGCGGCACGGGTGCCGGCATCGGCGCGGCCATGGTCACCTGCGACGCAACGGTCGCAGGTGCAGGCGGTGCGGACACCGGGGACGCAACCGCGACCTGAGGCGCGACTGGCGGAACAACAGGCGGCGCGACCGCTGCCGGTACCGGAGGAGTGGCCGCCGCGGCAGACGGCACCGAATGCGCCAGATCGAAGCTGGATACCGCAGGATTCGCACCCACCCCTTCCAGCGAGCCGAAGCCAGGTGAGGCCTGCGCGACGGTGGGAACACGGGCGGGGGCGAGAGCGGGAGCGGGATCGGCAACCGCGACACGCGGCGGGTCAGCGGCGGGCGTTGCCACCGGGACTGATGGGGTTGGCGCAACCGCCGCGACAGCGACGGGCGGCAACGGAACCGCCGTTGCCGCCGGTGGTGGCGCCATCGGCCTGGGTGCAACGGCAGCAATGGCGGCTTCCACTGGCTTCACCGTCGGCGGCGGAGCGGAAGGCGCGGGCGTTGCTGCGGCGACCACCGGGCGAACCGGGACGCTGGGCCAGACCGGCGCGGCGGGCCGCGTGACTGCGGCAACGGTGGGGGCAGCAGGTGCGGGAGCGGTCGTCGGCGCAGGCGGCGTGCGGGTCGGTGCCACTTCGGCGGGAGGAGTCCTGACAGGGGCGGGAAACAGCGATCCCGGCCGACGCCGGTCGGCCATGGCAACCTGATCGTCCTGCGACCGCCGGTGATTGCGCGAATTGCGTCCACCGGACTGATTGCCTGCCGGCACCGTCACTGCCAGCGCAACCGGCTTGGGCGGCGCATACAGCGCCACGCGGGAATCGTCGCGGCCGATGTCCGACGCACGGGGGAACTGGCCGAGGTTGGCGGCGGCAGCCTGCTGCGCCGGCGTGAGCGAACGCATGTAGCGCAGATAGGGTACCATCGCCGAAGCCAGTTCCGCCGGCATCGTCGTCTGTGCCAGCCGAACCGCTTCTTCGGTCTGCCCGCCGATTGCCAGGGCAAAGACACGGGTTCGCCAGGCAGCCTTGTCCTGCCGCTGGAGGAGCGGCGCGAGCGCAGCATCCGCACCCCGCCGATCACCGGCAATCGCAAGGCTGAGTGCAAGGCGGCGCAGCGCTTCGTCGTTGGTTCCTTGCGCGATGGCGCGGCGGTAGAAGCCCTGGGCCTTGGCGTTGTCACCCACCATGTCCCAGGCCAGCCCGCGATCAACCAGCATGCCGTTGCCGCCTCCGGCGCGGTCGGCCTCATCGAACATGGGGATGGCGGAAAAGGGATCGCCGTTGCGGACGAAGGCCCCGGCAAGGCCTGCCTTGACCCGGCCATCGCCCGGCGAAACCTGACCGGCGCGGCGAAAGAAGCCGATTGCCGCATCGGTATCGCCCAAGGCCAGTGCGGCATTGCCCGAATCGATCAGCGCTTCGGTATCGCGCGGATTGCGGGCGACGCGATTGAGCGCATCGTTGAGCCGCATGGTGTCCTGGCTGGGAATCGCCTGGACCACCGGCTGCGAAATGGCATCGTCGAGCGCATCATCCTGCTGCTGCTGGGCATGCGACGGCGAACCGATGGCAAGCGCTGCACCGCCGACAAGCAGGGTCAACAGATTAACCTGTCGCCGATGCGTTCGGGGCTTTGCACGGGAAATCATCGCCAGCAGGTCCATTCCAGCCGAAAGTCACGCGCAGGCCGCATGGCAGTGCCCTGCGCCGCCATACCTTAACCTTGCAGGAACGGCCCCGCAAACGACCGCCAGGGCAGCGCGCCCGCCGTTACTGGTTGTTCTGCCGACCGAGGAAGCGCGGGATCGAAAGGGCGGAACCGCCGTCGCCGTCCTCATCCTCGTCCTCATCGTCGGCACTACGCCCACCGCGCGAGAGGTTCGCCATGCGTTCGAACAGGGTGCCGCCGGAAATGGCACCGCCGCGCGGCGCGCCGCCGCCTGCCGGAGCGCCCCCGCCCACAGCGGGGCCGGCACCAGCACCGCCGGCATCACCGCCAGAAGGCTCGCTGCGATGATTGGCCGCAACCGGTTCATCTTCATCGGCCAGTCGGCTTGCGTCGAGCAGCAGTTCATCGCCGCCGCCTGCCGTGCTGCCCGACGCCTCGGCGTCTTCGAAATCAGCACCAAGATCGAGCGGCTCGTCGGCCTGTTCAGCCTTGGCTGCAGGTGCCTCATCCCGGCTGTCGTCTGCAGCGGGCGCGGCGGCGACGGGGTCGGGTGCAGGTGCTGCGGCAGCAGGCTGACCACGTTCAAACAGCGGCTGAACTTCACTCACCGGCGTCGGCGCAGCGGCATGGGTCGGGCGAGCCGGGCCACGCGAGTTGCCAAGGTTGAACGGGCGCGCTGCCTCGTCCGCCATTTCGGCAGTCTGCTCGATGCCGGTGGCAACCACCGAGACGCGGATCTTGCCCTGCAGGTCCGGATTGAACGCCGAGCCCCAGATGATGTTGGCGTTGGGATCGACCAGCTCGCGGATGTGGTTCGCCGCCTCGTCCACTTCGAGCAGCTTCATGTCGTCGCCGCCGATGATCGAGATGATGACTCCCTTCGCGCCCTGCATCGACACACCGTCGAGCAGCGGGTTGGCGATGGCGCGTTCCGCTGCTTCGAGAGCGCGGTTTTCGCCCGAGCCCTCGCCGGTACCCATCATCGCCTTGCCCATCTCGGCCATGACCGAGCGGACGTCGGCAAAGTCAAGGTTGATCAGGCCCGGCATGACCATCAGGTCGGTGATCGAGCGGACGCCCTGCTGGAGCACTTCGTCGGCCAGCTGGAAGGCTTCCTTGAAGGTGGTTTCCGCCTTGGCGACCAGGAACAGGTTCTGGTTGGGAATGACGATCAGCGTATCGACGTGCTTCTGCAGTTCTTCGATGCCCGCTTCGGCAGCGCGCATTCGGCGGGTGCCTTCGAACAGGAACGGCTTGGTCACGACACCAACGGTCAGCACGCCCTTGTCACGCGCGGCCTTGGCGATCACCGGGGCAGCACCGGTGCCAGTGCCGCCGCCCATGCCGGCGGCGATGAAGCACATGTGCACGCCTTCGAGCGCACGGTCGATCTCGCCCATGCTCTCTTCGGCGGCGGCGCGCCCCACTTCGGGGCGGGCGCCGGCACCAAGGCCCTGGGTAATGTCGGAACCCAGCTGGATGCGGTGTTCGGCCACGGCATTGTTCAATGCCTGAGCATCGGTGTTGGCGACGACAAAGTCGACCCCTTCGATTTCGGCCCTGATCATGTTGGCGATGGCATTGCCACCGGCACCGCCCACACCGATCACGGTGATGCGGGGGCGCAGTTCCTCGACAGCCGGCGGTCCGATATTAATGCTCATTGCGCTCTCCTGTCAGTCACGCGAAGGCGATGACCCACTTGATTTGAGTTTTGCATGCTTCGACTCAGCGAATCAAAGCCGTTCCAACCTTTGTCCACAGCCGCAAGGTCCATTTGCGACATCAAAAATACTCTTTCAGTGCCCGGACGACGCGTTCGGCCATGCCGAAACCGGACAGGCGCGTAGTCGATTGATAACTGGGGCCGACTGATCGAATGTCCACCGGATCGGCAGCCGCATAGAGTACCAGCCCTGTGAGGGTGGAGAAGCCGGGGGTCGCGTGGGCGTCGGGCAGCCCGCGCAGTGCCGGCGGCTTGCCGATGCGCACCGGCTTGCCAAGCGCGGCCTGGGTATAGTCGGCCAGCCCCGCCAACTCGGCACCGCCGCCGGTCAGTACCACTTGCTGGCCGCGGGCACCGGTAAAGCCCATGGCCTTGAGCGCCTTGGAAACCTCATCCATCAGGTGGCCAAGCTGCCCGGTAATCACCGAAACCAGTTCGGCACGCGGAATGCGGTTCTTGTCATCGGCATGGCGGGCAATCGGGCCCGTGCTTTCCTCGCCTGGGCCGTTGACCGGAATCATCTCGCGATGATCGGCCGGACTGGCGATGGCAGAACCATTCACACATTTCAGCCGTTCCGCCTGGAAGCGGCGGATGCCGAAAGCGGAAGCAATGGCGTCGGTAATGTCACCGGAACCCATCGGAATCGCCGCAAGGCCCACCAGCATGCCGGCGGCGTGAACCGAAACGTTGGTCACCTGCGCGCCGAATTCCACCAGCGCCACGCCCAGTTCGCGCTCTTCCGGGGTGAGGCATGAATGACCGGCGGCGATGGGTGAGCCGACCACCGCCTCGACATCCAGATGGGCGTTCTGCACGGCTTCGGTGATGTTGCGCACCGGCGCGCCGTCGGCAAGCATGACGTGGATGTCCACGCCCAGCCGCTCGGCATGGAGTCCCTTGGGGTTGGGCACCCCGTGCGCCCCGTCCAGCGTGTAGTGCGCCGGCTGCGCGTGCAGCACCATGCGCCCGTCAGGCTGGATCACGTCGCGCGCGGAAACCAGCAGGTGGTCGATATCGTCCTGTTCGATCCGGCGTCCGCCGATGTCGATCTCGACCTGTGCGATCTGGCTGGCGAGGCCCGCGCCCGAGCAGCCGATCCACACCGAGGAGACAGAGGTATCCGCCATCTTCTCCGCCCGCTCGATCGCATCGCGCACGGCATAGGTCGCGGCGGCCATGTCGGTGACATAGCCGCGCTTGATCCCCTGCGCGGCACGGTGGCCCGAGCCGAGCACGATCATTTCGCCGGTGTCGGAAATCCCGGCGATCATCGCGGAAATGCGAAAAGAGCCGATGTTGACCGCGCCAAACACGCGGCTGATGCGGGGAGCTGCCATCAGTTCGCTTCCTCTTTCTTCGCCGACGCGGCGGGCTTGGCTGCTGCCTCCGGCTTGGCCGGAGCATCCCTGGACGCTGCGGCGGCGGCCTTGGCGGCATCGGCCAGTTGCTGGCGGTTCGGTACGCGGAAATAGATGCGATCAGGCGCGCGCATGTCGAAGGCAACTGCCTCGCCGCCCAGCAGGCGGTTGCGCCCGTCAAGCTGCGCGAAATTCATCAAGGCCTTGGACGATTCTGCCGCGCCTTCGGGCAGGGCCAGCACCTGCCCGGTGCGGAAGGTGACGTTCCAGCGACGGTTGCCGATCCATTCAGCCTCGCGCACCTGCGGCTTCAGGGCTGGCGCGGTTTCGAGCAGGGCGGACAGTGCTTCCACCTGCTTGCCCGCACCGGGGCCGGAAACCACCAGCTTGCCGCGCGCGCGCGCCGGAGAGATCGTTTCGAGTTCGTGTCCGGTGGCGTCGATCATCACCAGCCGATCCGCCTTGCGCAGCACCGCGTGGGGCTTGCGTTCGACGATGTCGATCACCAGCGTATCGGGAAGCTGGCGCGAAACCCGCGCATCTTCCACCCACGACAGCTGGATCAGTTCGTTGCGCAGGGCCTCGACATCGACCAGCGGCATCGCGCGGTCCTTCTCGGCCAGCACCCGCTCATAGATCTTGAGCTCGTTGAGGTGCTTGACCCCGCGCACATCGACCCGGCGCACTTCGAAACCCGCGTCTCCGGCAATGGCGGCAAGCTGCTGCGATGCCATCGCTGGCACGCCGGCAAAGCTGGCGACAATCCATGCCAGAACGACCGCTCCACCCAGGATCATGGCGAGGAACACGCGGTGCAGCTGCTCCTCGGTAAACGGCAACCAGGCCATGATCGCATCGAGCGTAGATCCGGTGCGCGCCTTCGCCCGCCGCACCTTTTGCGCGGTATTGCGCTGCGCCGCGGCCTTGCGGACGCTGGGGGCCTTGCGCCGTATCGTCTGGCTCATGCCCTGCCCTCCAGCGCTTCGGCGATGATCGTCTCTACCAGTTCGCCATAGGAAATGCCTATCCGCCCGGCCTGTTCGGGCACGAGGCTGAGCGGCGTCATCCCCGGCTGGGTGTTGGTTTCCAGCACGAACAGGCCCGCGACGCCCTGCTCGTCATCCCAGCGGAAATCGGTGCGGCTGCAACCCTTGCAGCCGAGCAACTGATGGCAGCGCAGCGCGAGGTCGAGGCAGGCCTGGGTGATGTCCTCGGGGATTTCCGCCGGACAGACATGTTCGGTCATGCCATCGGTATATTTGGCATCGAAATCGTAGAAGCCCGACTTGGGCCGCAGTTCGGTGACCATCAGCGCCCGGTCACCCAGCACGGCGGCGGTCAGCTCGCGCCCGCGGATATAGGGTTCGGCCAGCAGGCGATCAAACTCCTGCCACGGCCCCTTGGCATCCCGGCTGATCGGGTTGCCGTAATTACCTTCCGCCGTGACGATGGCCACACCAACCGACGAACCTTCGTTTACCGGCTTGAGCACATAGGGGCGCGGCAGCGGGTCGCGCTCGTACAGCTCCGCCGTTTCCACAATCCGCCCGCCGGGCATGGGGATGCCGTGCGGCACCAGCGCCTGCTTGGTCAGTTCCTTGTCGATGGCGATCACCGA
>JAGWTB010000145.1 GCA_028869175.1 Sphingomonadales bacterium | reverse complement strand
TGCCCCTATCACATGTGGACCTTCGGCACCGACGGCAAGCTGATCTCCGCCCCCGATTTCGAGCGGTTCTATGTCGAGAAGGACCAGCTTGGCCTCAAGGAAATCGCCACCGAAATCTGCGGCGGCATGATCTTCGTCTGCTTTGATCGCCAGCCCGAACAGAGCCTGCGTGAATATCTGGGTGAGTTGTATGACCGGGTCGATACGATGCCCATCGCCCGCGCGACTGACTTCGCCGAATATCACTATGACATCGAAGCCAACTGGAAGCTGACCTACGACAACTTCCAGGAAAACTACCACCTGCGCTTCATTCACCCGAAAACCGGCAAGGCCACCTTCGATCCGGCCAATCCCTTCGGCTATCCGGTCAGCGCCGACCTGTTTGGCGAACACCGCACCCAGACGATCTGGAGCAACCCCAATTCGCTCCAGCACATCCTGTCATGGCAGATGGCGGGGATGCGCAAGGCGGGCGAGCGGGCGGCGGCGGAGGGCTATCTGCAACATCCCGAGGGGCGGACCTACTACGCCCTGTTCCCCAGCTTCTTCCTCATGGGCACGCCGACGCTGCAGTTCCAGCACACGGTCTATCCCATCGGCCCGGAGAAATCGCGCGGGGTGATCCGCATCTACTGGATCGGCGCGGACGAGACGCCGGGAGTGCGCTATGCCCGCGAACTCAGCCTTGCCATGACCCGCGACGTCCACAGCGAGGACCGCGCGGTGATCGAAGGCGGCCAGCGCGGCATTTCCAGCGGCGCGCTTGATCACATCCATTTCCAGGAACAGGAAGTGCTCTGTCGGCACCTGTACCTCACCGCCGCCGCCCGGGTACACGCCTGGCGCGCCGCGCAGCAGGAGGGGTGACACGATGGATCTGGGACTGACCGGCAAGGTCGCCATCGTCACCGGGGCGACGGCCAATATCGGCCGCGCCATCGCGCTGGAACTGGCGACCGAAGGCGCGAAGATCGTTGCGGTGGGCCGCGACGCGGACGCGGGCGCGAAGCTGGTCGAAGAGGCCAGGGCGCGCGGCGCGGCGGACGCGGTTTTCGTCTCCGCCGACCTGACCGACCCCGCCTCCCCGGCAAAAGTGCTCGCCGCCGCCGAAGCGCTCGGGGACGTGGCGGTGCTGGTCAACGGACTGGGCGGCAATGTCGAGCAAGGCTTTTTCGCTGACAGCGCGCCGGAAAGCTGGGGGGGCGACATCGACCTCAATTTCGGCACGGTGCTGCGCATGACCCGCGCGGTGCTGCCCGGCATGATCGAGCGCAAGTCCGGATCGGTGATCAACCTGGGTTCAACGGCCGGGCTTGTGGGCGATTACATGCTGCCGGTCTATTCGGCGATGAAGGGGGCGGTCCATGCCTTCACCGTGGTGCTGGCCAAGGAAGTCGGCCAGCACGGCGTGCGGGTCAACGCCGTTGCGCCATACGCCACTTTCGCCAAGGACCCGGAGGCCTATTCGAAAGGCAGCCGTTTTCACCCTGACAGCAACTTCTTCGCGAACAGCACCGCGAAAAGCGATTACGACAAATCGATGCGCCAGCGCCGCACGCTGGTGGGCCGGCCGTTTGCGGTGCCGGAAGAGATGTCCGGCCTCGTCGCCTTTCTCGCCTCTGACCGGGCGAGCTTCGTCACCGGGCAGGTCTGGTCGGTCGACGGCGGCTCGCTGACCTGACGCTGTGCTGAGCGCCGAAACCATCGTCAGCGAAGCGGAAGCCCGCGCTGGGCTGGACGATCCCGAACGGCACCTTCACTGCCATCTGGCCGCGCTGGTCGCTTCGCTGAACGCTGACGGCGCGCTCGACGGCGATGGTACGGCTTCGGCACACCGCAATCTGGTCACGCGCACAGCCGACCGGCTGGAAGCGGTGAAGTGGACCCGGCGCCATCCTGAGATTCTGGACGAGCCGATCACCGCTCCGCTGTTCCTCTGCGGGCTGCCGCGTTCGGGCACGACCTACTTCCAGTACCTGATCGATTGCGATCCGCAGTTCCGGCTGCTGCGCACCTGGGAAAGCCTGATGCCCGCGCCGCCGCCTGCGGTGGATCCCGCTTCCGCCGCACAGCGCAAGGCGCAATGGGCCGAGCTGCGCCGCAAGCTTGGTCCGCGCGAGGTCGAGGGGTTTGACGCACTTCACCTGATTGATGAGGACGGGCCGGACGAATGCCACGCCTTCATGGAGCACGGGTATCTCGCCGCCGGGTTCCTCAACCTCTACGATGTGCCAACCTACTTCGCGCACCTGATGGCGCAGCCTGACCTGATCGAGGCCTACTCTGTCCACAAACGCCAGTTGCAACTGCTGCAGTGGCAAGCGCCGCGCCAGCGCTGGGCGGTGAAATATCCCAATCATGTCATTGCGATGGATTCGATACTTCACGTCTATCCCGATGCGCGCTTCGCCGTGACCCATCGCGATCCGGTGCAGGTACTGGGTTCCATCGCCAAGATGACGCTGTCGCTGCGTAGCGCCCGCTATGCAGAAGTCGATCCGCAACGGGTGGGCGCACAGATGTTGGCGTTTCTCGCCTGGCATATCGACCGGATCATGGCCTTTGTCCGGTCGGGACAGGCCGCTTCAGCGGTCCATGTCGATTATTACGCACTCGTCGCCGATCCGGTCGTCACCATGGCCCGCGCCTATGACGAGCTGGGCATTGCGATGAGCGATGCCGCCCGCACAGCCATCGCCGGGTGGCGGCGCGAAAATCCGAAGAACGCGCGCGGGGTCAATGACTATGCGCTCGAACGCTTCGGCATTGATGCCGGAGCGGCCCGCGAACGCTTTGCCGACTATATAGATCATTTTGCCATCCCGGCAGAGGCTGAAGGCCTGGCGCGGGGGCATTGACCCACTGGAGGAACCAACATGTCCGCAAGCGATCCCGCACTGCAAACCCTGCTCGACAAGGACGCCATCCGCGATCTCGTCCTGCTCTATTCGCGCGCCATTGATCGCAAGGACATCGAACTGCTGCGCGATCTCTATACCGAGGATGCGACCGATACCCATGGTGACAGCTTTGACGGCCCGGCGGATGGTTATTGCCAGTTCATCGAGAAGTCGCTGCCCTACATGCCCTACAGCGGCCATCACGTGTGCAACCACCTGATCGCGGTGGACGGCGACGTGGCCAGCGGCGAGGTCTATGCCCTGGCCTGGCACCTTATCCCGAGCCGCGAGGGCACGCGGGAAGAAGACTTCATGGCGGTGCGCTACATCGACAACTACCGCCGCTGCGCTGACGGGAAGTGGCGGTTTTCGAAACGCGTCGTCACCTACGATTTCAAGCTGCGCCGCCCGTTCGATGGCGGCGGAACGTTCGGCCAGGGCGACAAGGACCCAAGCTACGCCGTCTGCGGCCAACGGATTTTCCAGCGCGGGGCGCGGGGTTAGGTTTCATTCTCGCGGTCCTGCAAGCGGGTGGGGCTAATTGGCGGCAAACAGCCCGCCATGTTCCGCCCGCAAGGCGGCCTTCTGCACCTTGCCCATGGCGTTGCGCGGCAGGGCATCGACGACGATCACCCGGCGCGGCTGCTTGAATCGGGCGAGCTGATCCGCCAGCGCGGCCATGATCGCCGCTTCGGACAGTTCCGCCCCCTTCGCCCGCGCCACCACGGCAACGACGCCCTCCCCCATGTCCGGGTGCGGCACGCCGATGACCGCGCTTTCTTCCACGCCGGGCAAGGCATCGATCGCTTCCTCGATCTCCTTGGGGTAGATGTTGAGCCCCCC